>NZ_JBSWCE010000028.1:0-114428 GCF_056780015.1 Micromonospora sp. R311 | reverse complement strand
CCTTCATCTCCTGCACAGCACCGCATAAAGTCGCTCTACCTACATAAGCTCCTCCTTGCGTTCGTGGCACACCTTGTAGTTCAACCTGGCCGTCCCCACATCGCGGTGACGGAACTGCCTCTTGATGGTCTTGCCCACGTCGCGGCTGGGCGGGGGTGTCCCTATGGGTTTCGTCAAGCGGGGATCGGTCCGGTTGGGCGTGGCTGGTAGGAAATCTTGTTGCGGAGCACGGCGAACGGACGTCACAGCGGGTGTCGGACGAGGCAGATGAGGGCACCGTTGTAACGTTTGCCTTCGGCTTTCTTGCGGTCGTAGTAGGCCCTGCCCTGCCTGTGGAATTGGCGAGGTCGGCGAACGCGGCGAGGAAGAGCGCGCGTTGGAGTTGGCTTATTGCCGCCTCGGGTTGGGCCTCTCGCGGATGCTGCTTCCGGAGCGGCGGGTGACGGGGCAGGCCGGCGTAGGCGGCGAGGTGGCCGGGGGTGGCGAAGACGGTGCCCTTGCCGACTTCCAGGAGGATCCGGGCACCGGTCCTGACCTCGATGCTGGGCATCGAGGTCAGGACTGCGGCGAGAGGGCGTGCATCGAACATCCTCTCGACCTCACCAGCCACGTCGTCGCGTTTAGGGCGTGGGGTTTGGCGATGGACAGCACGTTGCGGCGGCCGGCCTTGCGCAGTCCCGCTGGCCCGCCGCAGCGAGACTGCACCTCCAGGATCGCCTATGCTGCACCCTCGGACCAGAGGCCCCGCCCAAGGCGGGGGTCCATCTGGGTGATCGTGGCCAAACGCAACGCGAATCGACCTCACATTGCTGGACCAATTAAGCCCGATTTGATGGCGTTCGGGCCCCGCGTACAACCTTTTCCCATCCTGATTGCCCCGTGACAACCGCCAATCGCTCTGCCAGGGTGTGGAGCGCATGACATGACAGCGCAGACGTAGGTCACGCCTGCCATGTAACACATCCACAAAGGAGGAGGACCTTTGAGGAGACGAGTCACAGCCGGCCTGGCCACTGCCACGGCCGCGCTGCTGGCGGCGGGAGTCGTGTCGGCGCCGGCCTCCGGCGCACCGGTCGCGGGCCCGACCCCCGGTTCCGACAAGGCGAAGCACGGCAAGGACAACCTCCCCGATCCCATGGCGGATCAGCGGCGGGAGGTCCGGAAGCAGGCGATCGCCGACCTGCTCTCCGGCAAGGCCAAACTGCAGACGCGCAATGGTTCGAAGGTCATCCAGGTCAAGGACGACCTCTTCGTCGAGTACCAGCAGGCGCCGAAAACCGACCCGATCTTCACGATGCTGGTGCAATTCGGCGACCGTACCGACCCGCGTGCTGGCGGGTCGCCCGGCCCGAGGGTCAACCAGATCCCCGAGCCGGACCGCAACTGGGACGGCAGCGCCACCGACGACAACAGCACCCTGTGGCGGTCCAACTTCGATCGGGCCCACTACCTGGACATGATGTACGGCCCGGGCGAGTCGATGCGGGACTTCTACCTCAAGCAGTCCGGCGGCCGATACACCGTCAGCGGCGACGTGAGCGACTGGGTCACCGTGCCCTACAACGAAGCTCGTTATGGGCACAACGACGACCCGGACAACCCGAACGACAACATCTCCGAGGCCGACGGGTACTGGAACTTCGTCAAGGACAGCGCCACCGCCTGGTACGAGTCCCAGGTCGCCGCCGGCAAGACCCCGGCGCAGATCAAGGAGTACCTGGCCCAGTTCGACATCTGGGACCGGTACGACTTCGACGGTGACGGCGACTTCAACGAGGCCGACGGCTACATCGACCACTTCCAGGCGGTGCACGCGGGCGAGGGCGAGGAGGCCGGCGGCGGCGCCCAGGGCGAGGATGCCATCTGGTCGCACCGCTGGGCCGCGTTCCCGAACCTGGCCGGCAGCGCCGGCCCGGAGGGCAACAAGGCCGGCGGCGTGCAGATCGGCGACACCGGCATGTGGATCCGGGACTACACCACGGAGCCGGAGAACGGCGGACTGGGCGTCTTCGCCCACGAGTACGGCCACGACCTCGGTCTGCCGGACCTCTACGACACCGCCGGTGGCGACAACGGCGTCGGCTTCTGGAGCCTGATGTCCTCGGGTTCGTGGCTGAGCCACGGCACCGACGACATCGGGTCGACCCCGGGCTACATGGACCCGTGGTCGAAGCTCTTCCTTGGCTGGCTGAACTACTCGGTGGTCGAGGAGGACAGCGGCACTACCCAGGTGACGCTCGGGCCGGCCGGCGACAGCGACGGGCCGAAGGCCCAGGCGGTCGTGGTCAACCTGCCCGCGCAGACCCAGACCACGAGCTACAACACGCCGTTCGGCGGGTCGTACGAGTGGTGGGGCGGCAGCGCCGACGACCTGAACACCACGCTGACCCGTCAGCTGGACCTGACCGGTAAGACCGCCGCGTCGATCGCCGCCAAGGCCTGGTACGACATAGAAGAGGACTACGACTACCTCTACGCCGAGGTGTCGACCAACGGTGGCGCCACCTGGACCCCGCTGGGCAACTCGTCGATCGACGCCGGGGAGACCGGGGTCGACGGCTCCACCAGCGGCAACTGGGTGGACCTCAGCTACGACCTGTCGGCGTACGCCGGGCAGACCGTGCAGTTCCGCTACCGCTACCAGACCGACGGCGGCGTGCACCTCGCCGGCGCGTTCCTGGACAACGTCTCGCTGGTCGCCGACGGTGCCACCGTCTGGACCGACGACGCCGAGACGCTGGCCGCGGAGTGGACCGCGAAGGGCTTCACCCGGATGACCGGCTCGGTCACCGACACGTACCCGCGGTTCTACATGGCGGAGAACCGGAGCTACGTCGGGTACGACGACACCCTGCGGACCGGCGGGTACAACTTCGGCTTCAACAACACCCGGCCGAACTTCGTGGAGCGGTTCTCGAACCAGCCCGGCATGCTGGTCTGGTACGTGAACTACGCGTACGGCGACAACAACACCTCGGTGCACCCGGGCTTCGGCCTGAACCTGCCGGTCGACGTCCGGCCGGCTTCGATCAGGGTCAAGGGTCAGGGCACGATCACCAACCGGCGCAACGGGTTCGACTCGACGTTCAGCCTGTACGCCAAGCCGGCCCAGACGTTCCACCTGAACGGGGTGGCGACCACCCTGCCGGAGCTGGCGCCGAACCCCGTGTTCGACGACACCCGGGCCAACCGGTACTGGTCGGCGGAGAACAACTGGAACTCGGTGAAGGTGGCCGGTAGCGGCACCCGGATCCAGATCGTCCAGCAGGGCACCAACCCGACCGACGACATGGTGGTCCGGGTCAGCAACTGACAACAGCGTTATCTGTGGGGCCGGTGGCGGTGACGCCACCGGCCCCCTTTTTTGCGTACGCAAACAATTGATCGAAAGGTCTCACTTGACACCCTTCGCCATCCATCCGCCCAGCCCACCATGGTTGATGAAGATCCGGGGTGTGACAGTGAAAAGCATTCCCAACAAAATCTTGCAACAAATCGACGCACGCATCTTCCCACCGGTCCCACCAGTGTCTATGTTCACCATTGGTCCCACTAGTGGGATCGATTTCCACCGGCCCATACCCCCGTAGGGCCGGTTCCCTCACACCGGAGGTACCACGTGCGCAAAGTCGCAGTGGGTCTGCTCGGGCTTGGGCTGACAGCGTCGGGGCTGGCGTTCACCACATCCGCCAGCGCCGCGCCGCAGCCGAAACTGCCGACGGCCGCTCCGTCGGTTGCCGAGCCCGCCCATGTCGACCACGACCTGCCGAACCCGCTCGAGGACAAGCGCCGCGCGCTGCGCCAGGAGGGCCTCAGCGAGGTCCTCTCCGGCAGGGCGAAGGCAGAGCGGATCAACGGCAGCACGGTGGTCAAGGTCGGCAAGACCCAGGCCGAGGGGGCTACCGCCCGCTCCGCCCGGGCCGGCACCGCCCAGACCGAGGACCAGTACGTCGAGCTCTCCCGCGAGCGGACCGACCGGATCTTCGTGATCCTGGCCGAGTTCGGCAACGAGCGGCACCCGAGCTACCCGGACCAGGACACCGACCCGGGCACGCCGGGTCCGACCCGGTTCGACGGGCCGCTGCACAACGAGATCCCGGCCCCCAACCGCGCGGTGGACAACTCCACCGTCTGGCAGCCGGACTACAACGCGGACCACTACCGCAAGCTCTACTTCGGCACCGCGCCCGGTGACGAGTCGCTGAAGCAGTACTACGAGGCGCAGTCCTCGGGTCGCTACAGCGTCGAGGGCACGGTGACGGACTGGGTCAAGGTCCGTTACAACGAGGCCCGCTACGGCCGCTCCGGTGGCTTCCCGTGCGACGACAACGTCTGCACCAACACCTGGGCGCTGGTCCGCGACGCCGCCAACCAGTGGGTCGCCGGCCAGAAGGCCGCCGGCCGCACCGACGCCCAGATCGCCGCGGACGTCAAGGCGATGGACCAGTGGGACCGGTACGACCACGACTCGGACGGCAACTTCAACGAGTCGGACGGCTACATCGACCACTTCCAGATCGTCCACTCCGGCGGCGACGAGGCCGACGGTGACCCGTACCAGGGCGAGGACGCCATCTGGAGCCACCGCTGGTACGCCTTCGCGTCCGACCAGGGCTCGACCGGTCCGGCGAACTTCCCGGCCGGCGGCACCCAGATCGGCAACACCGGCATCTGGATCGGTGACTACACCATCCAGCCGGAGAACGGCGGCCGGAGCGTCTTCTACCACGAGTACGGGCACGACCTCGGTCTGCCGGACGACTACAACGTGCTCAGCGGTGGGGACAACAACAACGAGCACTGGACCCTGATGGCCCAGAGCCGGCTCGGTGGCAAGAACGACGGCGGCATCGGCGAGCGCGGTGGCGACCTGGGCGCCTGGAACAAGCTCCAGCTCGGCTGGCTCGACTACGAGGTCATCGTCGCGGGCCAGAAGCGCACCATGACCCTCGGCCCGCAGGAGTACAACTCCGACAAGCCGCAGGCCGCCGTGGTGGTGCTCCCGCAGCGGGAGTACACGTTCAACAACGGCGCGCCGTTCGAGGGCACCAAGCAGTTCTTCTCGGGCAACGACGACGACCTCAACAACACGATGACCCGCACGGTGGACCTCACCGGGAAGTCGTCGGCGTCGCTGTCGATGAAGGGCCGCTACGACATCGAGGCCGGGTACGACTACCTGTTCTTCGAGGTCTCGACCGACAACGGCCAGACCTGGGCCCCGCAGCACGGCACCGTCAACGGCCAGCCGCTCCCGGAGATCTCGCCCGGACGTCCGGCCCTGGACGGCAGCAGCAACGGCGAGTGGGTGGACATCAACATCCCGCTCGACGTGGCGGCGGGCAAGGTCGCGCAGTTCCGGCTGCGCTACCAGACCGACGGTGGTGTCGCCGAGGGCGGCTTCTACGGTGACGCGATCACCGTGACCGCCGACGGGCAGACGGTTCTCTCCGACGGCGCCGAGGCCGGCGCGGGCGACTGGGCCCTCAACGGCTGGAGCATCGTCGAGGAGACCTACACCCGGCTCTTCGACAACTACTACATCGCCGGCAACCGGTCCTACGTCTCGTACGACAAGTACCTCAAGACCGGTCCGTACTTCTTCGGCTACGCGAACACCCGCCCGGACTACGTGGACCACTACGCGTACCAGGAGGGTCTGCTGATCTCCTACTGGAACCTCCGGTGGGCGGACAACGACACGTTCGCGCACCCGGGTGAGGGTCGCAACCTCTACATCGACGCGCACCCGCGGCCGATCTACAACCTGACGGGGCAGCCCTGGCGGGCCCGCGTCCAGGTTTACGACGCGCCGTTCAGCCTGAAGAAGGCCGACTCGTTCACGCTGCACCTCAACAGCCAGCCGCAGTACATCCGCGGCCAGGCGGCGCAGCCGCTGTTCGACGACACCCAGAAGTACTGGTACGCGGAGCTGCCGAACCACGGCGTCAAGCTCCCGGCCACCGGCACGAAGATCCGCGTTCTGGAGCAGAACGGCACCTCGGTGAAGGTCCGCTTCTCCTGATCCGCTGATCGGTACACCCCGCGATGCCCGGGCAGGTCACCTGCCCGGGCATCGCCCTTTCCGGCGGCGGTTTCCGGGGCCGCCACGGCGGGAACCGGCAGCTCCGCCGGCGCGTCCGATCCTTCGTGCGCCGTGCAACCCATGCCACCGTCGCGAGCCTGGCCGCCGCCCTCGCCCTGACCGGCTGCGCCGGCTCTCAGGAGGAGGCCACCGTGCCCACCGAACCCACGCCGTCCGCCAGTGGATCGGGGCCCGCGCCGACGTCGCCCACCGACGCCGACCCGACGCCCTCCACCGGTCCCACCGCCGCGGCGCCCTCCGGACGCGGCGAGCCGCCGCTCTCGTCGACCCGGCCACCCACCATGGGCCCGCCGACCGCACCGCCCAGCCAGCCCACCGACCTGCGCAAGGCGAACATCGTGGCCGGCCGGATCACCCGGGGCGGCGCCGGGCCCTGCTACGGCCTGGTCACCGACGACGGCCGGGAGTACGCGCTGCACGGCGTCGGCAAGGGCAGCTTCGCCACCGGCAGCTGGGTCCGGGTCACCATCGGCCCCGCCGACCCGACGGCCGACTGCGGCCCCGGCACCCCGGCCAGCATCGTCACGATCAGCCCGGTGGCGTGACCCGGGACGAGCGATCCCGGCCACCCGCCCGGCCGGCGGGCGGGCCGGCCGGCACGGGGGTCCTAGGCTGTCTGCCATGACCGAGCAGCACGACGGGCCCGTCGACGAGTCCTGCGTCCTCACCGAGGGGCCGTGGACGCACCGGTTCGTCGGGGCGAACGGCAGCCGGTTCCACGTCGTCGAGGCCGGCGCCGGGCCGATGGTGCTCTTCCTGCACGGCTTCCCCGAGCACTGGTGGGCCTGGCACGAGATGCTGCCGGCGGTCGCCGACGCCGGGTTCCGCGCCGTCGCCGTCGACCTGCGCGGCTACGGCGCGAGCGACAAGCCACCCCGGGGGTACGACGGCTACACCCTGGCCGCCGACATCGCCGGGCTGATCCGCGCGCTCGGCGAACGGTCGGCCACCGTGGTCGGCACCGGCGCCGGCGGCCTGATCGGCTGGACCGTGGCGTCGTTCCACCCGGGACTGGTCCGGCGGCTGGTGGTGCTCGGCGCACCGCACCCGCTGCGGCTGCGGGCCGCCATCTTCGCCGATCCGCGCGGGCAGTTCGCCGCCTCCACACCGGCCCTGAAGTTCCAGTTGCCCCGCTACGAGCACCTGCTCACCCGGGACGGCGCGGCGGCGGTGGAGGAGATGCTGCGCCGCTGGGGCGGACCGCGGTGGGTGTCCGGGCCGGGCTTCGCGGCGTACGCCCAGCGGTGCCGGGAGGCGATGCGGATCCCGCAGGCCGCCTTCTGCGCGCTGGAGGGCTACCGCTGGGCGTTCCGCTCGGTGCTCCGCCTGCACGGCTACCGGTTCGTCAGGTTGATGCAGAAGCCGCTGATCACCCCGACCCTGCAACTGCACGGCGCGCTCGACCGGGCGTCGCTGCCGCGCACCGCACAGGGCTCCGGCCGGTACGTGGTCGCGCCGTACGAGTGGCGGCTGCTCGACGACGTGGGGCATTTCCCGCACGTGGAGGCCCGGGACGTGGTGCTCGGCGAGATCCTGCGCTGGGCGAAGTCCTGACTCAGACCCGCTGCTCGCGCAGGTCGGCGACCTCGGCGGCGGGCGCCCAGCCCTGGTACACGCCGAAGTCGAACACCTCCAGGCCCATCGCCCTGGCGACCGGCCAGCGCCCGCCGGTGTACTCGACCCGCAGCCAGCCGTCGTGCTCGCCGAGCACGATGAACGGCTGACCCTGCCAGGTGCAGGTGGTCCGCACGTACGCCAGGTCCGCCACCTCGGTCGCCGGGACCACCCGCACGTACCGGCCGGGGCGTACCTCCTCGAAGCCCTCGCCCGGTTCCGGCTGGTAGAGCCGGATGTCGTCGCCGTCCGGACTGGCCTGGTACTCCCGCCCCCGCCACCGGGCCACGTAGCCGTCCCGGGTCACGGCGCACCGACCGGTCGCCAGAGCAGCGCGTCGGTGTCGAGCACGGCGACCATCTGCTCGGTGCCGTCCGCACCGATCCGCCACAGCTGCGCGCCGTGCGGCAACCGGGCGCTGTCCACCTTGAACTCCGCCACCACGTCGCTGCTCTCGCCCGGGGCGAAGCCGTTGCCCCGGAAGGGCGACCGCTCGATGACCCAGCCTTCCATGGCCCGCATGGCGGCCTCGTTCTGCCCGCCGTAGGGGATCCGGTAGAGGCTGGGCCGGTGCGCCGGCCAGCGCAGCACGTAGATCTCCTCGGCCTCCCGCGCGAACGGCGAGTCGGGATAGCCCAGGCCGAGGGCCTCGAACAGCTGGGCCGGGGTGGTCAGGTGGGCCAGCTCGCCGGCCCGGTGCACGAACCCGGAGACCCGGTCGTAGCCGCGCTCCAGGTAGTACGCGAGCTGGCTGGGGGCGACGGCCTTCTGCATCACGACCGGCCGCGCCGGGTCGGCGGCCGGTGGGGTGTACCGGGTGCGCTCGGCGGGCGCCGGGGCCATCGGCGCCTCGGGCTCGCTCTCGTCGTCACCGAGGCCCACCTCGGCGGCCCAGTTGGCCAGCCCGACGATCTGCTCGCCGGGCAGCTTGGCGCCGACCGGGGTGCCCGGGTTCACCGCGAACGACCATGCCTCGTCCGGCCAGCGCCGGATCAGCTGCACGAACCGGACCCGCACCGTCTCGACCGACGCGTCGGTGTGATCGGCGAGCCGCTCCGGCGAGGTGTAGACCACCACGAAGGTCTCGCCGTCCAGCTCCTCCGTACGCCAGACGAAGCCCGGCTCGCCGGGCCGGCTGCCCGGCACCGACTCGGGCGACACCGGCAGCAGTACCCGGGCCAGCAGCAGCGTGGAGAGGAAGGTGTCGGTGCTGCCCGCCCCGGCTGCGTCGAGCAGGTCCTCCTCGACCGCGTTCGCCGGCTCGAACTCGGCCGGGGCCGGCCCGGCGGCTGGTGCCGCAACGGACTCGCCCGGCCAGCCGGCGTCGGGCCCGGCGGTGTGCGCGCCGGCCTCGGGGCCGGCGGGCTGCGGGACGGCGGCTTGGGCGCCGCCGGTCTGCGGGCCGGCGTCGAAGCCGGGCACCGTCCACAGCGGCCCGGTGTCCGCGAGATCGGACGCGTTCTCCGCCGGGGCGGGGGCGTGCGCCGGCCCTGCCCCAGGGGCCTCGGGCGCGGTCCCGGCCCGGGGTGCTACCGCCACCTCCGACGAGGCGAGCCACGTGGGGCCGGACCGCTCGGCCGACGCCGGCTGCGCCGGGATCCACCCGGAAACGGGCTGCTCGGCCGAGGACGGCGGGACCCCGCTGCCGGCCCGCTGCTCGGTGGAACCCGACCCGCTCGAAAGCCATCCGGCGGCCTGCGGGTCGGTCGACGCCGGCTGGGCCGGAACCCGACCAGCGGCCTGCTGGTCGGTCGACGCGGACGGGGTCGGAAGCCAACCGGCGGTCCGCTGGTCGGTCGACGCCGACGGGACGCCCGGCCCCGGCCGATCGCCGCCGGGCCACTCAGGCCCGGTTCCGCCGGCCGGCTCGGACTGCTTCCCCGGCGCGGGCCAGCCACCCGCTTCGGCCCCGTTCGCCGACCGGGCGGGCCGTCCGGCCGGCCCGACATCGGCCGCCTCCGCCGACCAGGCAGGCGGTCCGGCCGGCCCGGCGCCGGCCGCCTCCGCCGACCAGGCCGGCGGTCCGGCCGGCCCGGCGTCGACCGCTTCCGCGGACCATGCGGGCGTCCTGGCCGATCCGGCGGCGGGTGTTTCCGCCGACCAGGCGGGCGGTCCGGCGGGTTCGGCGGTAGGCGGGGCCGCCGGTCGGGCGTCAGGCGACGACCCGGGAAGGGGTTCGCCGGCGACGTCGGGTCCGGGTGGCCCCGAGACGGGCGGGCCGGCGTCGAGCGGCTCGTCGAGGTCGCGGGACTCGACGATGGTGCCCTCGATGACGATCGGCGTGAACCCCCGCCTCGGCAGGGGCGGCCCGGAGACCGGCTCGGCGACCGACGGGGGCAGGTCGTCCACCGGGTCGGCCGGTGCCGGGGCGGGCCGCCGCCGCGGCAGGGCCTGCGTCGTCTCCCCGCCCGGCGCCGGGCCCGGGTACGCCCGTTCGGTCGCGACCGGGATGGCCCGGGTGACCTCCTCCGGGGGCGGCGGCCACTGCGCCGACCCGCCGCCGGGCGGCGGACCCGCCGGGGTGTGCGGCGGAGCGGCCGGGAACGCCACGGTCGGCCCCTCGGGGACCGGCTCGCCGGCCGGACGGCGGCGCGGGAACGGCTGGCCGCCCCGCGCGAAGCGCGACGGCGGCACCGACCGGTCAGCGGGACGGACCGGGAGGTCCCGGTGGGCCGAGCCGCGACCGGACGCCGGTTCGAAGAAGGAGCGTGGGCGCGGTCGGGCGGGGGCGTCCCCGGTGGGCCGACCGTTCGCCGGCGCGGGCCGACCGGGCTCGGACGACGCCCCGGCCGGCGGGACGCCCGGGCGGGAGCGGGCGGCCGGGTCGTCTCCGCCGGACGGCGGGAACGCCGAAGGGGCGGAGTGGTCCGCCCGCCCGGAGTCGTCGGTGTCCCGCCCGGCCGGATCGGCCGGGTACGACGGCGGGAGGGACGGGCGGAGCGCCTCGACCGAACGGCGGTCCGGCGCCGATCCGACCGGGCCGGCGGGGGCCGCCACCCGAGGAGGCAGTGGCACGGTGGGCGCCGCGGGGTGGGGCGGAACGCCGTTGCCGGGAGCCGGCGGGCGATCGGCGGGCGCCGGGGCGCCGGAGGCGGGATTCTCCGGGCCGGCGGCCCGGACCCGGGCGACGGTCTCCGCGCGCTCCAGTCGGGCGCGGGCTCCCATGGTGCGGCCGGGCAGCCGGACGTCGCCCCGGGAGAGCTGCGAGACGTACCAGGCCGGTAGGTAGCCCTCGATCGGCAGGCCGGGGTTGACGGCCAGCCACCACTCGTGGTTGGGCCAGCCGCCGGCCAGGTCGGCGTAGCTGGTGAGCCGGCTGGCGCCGGCGTGTTCGCCGAGGCAGGCGCGCATGGCCGCGGCGGAGGTGAAGGCCAGCACGTGGGTGCGGCCGGCCGTGGTCCAGGTGCCCCAGCCCGAAGCCTGACCGGCCTGCGCCGGTGCGGGCACCGGCAACAGCAGGTCGGTGCGGGCCAGGATCCGGAAGTAACGCTGCTGGTCGCTGGCGCGCAACGCGTCCCGCAACGCGGCCTCGGCCTCGGTGGCCGGCTCCCATCCGGTCACGGCCACCCCTCCTCCCGCGCACAGGCCATAGGCATCGCGTACAACCTACAAGGTAGTAACAAGATCACAATGGCTGGCCGACGGCGGTGCGCCGGTTCTCGCCGAAGGCGCTAACATCCCGTTCCGGAGTCGACACGATACGGAGGCGGTCGATGTTCCGGTCCCCCGCGCGTCCGCTCCTCGCGGCGGTCACGGCCGTCCTGGCCGCCGCCGCGCCGGCCGCTCCCGG
The DNA here is from genome assembly GCF_056780015.1 of Micromonospora sp. R311. Classification (NCBI taxonomy): domain Bacteria; kingdom Bacillati; phylum Actinomycetota; class Actinomycetes; order Micromonosporales; family Micromonosporaceae; genus Micromonospora; species Micromonospora sp. R311. The sequence continues at coordinate 102,918 of NZ_JBSWCE010000028.1, read as the reverse complement.
TCCCGCCCGGGCCGCCACACCGGAAGCTGTCGCCACCGCCGGACCGGGCCTCGCCCGGGCCGCTGTCGTCATCGCCGGGCCGAGCCTCGTCCGGGCCGCCGCGCCGGACTGCGCCACCCCGCTCGCCCCGGTCCGGCCCGTGTCCGCGCCACCCTGGCCCCAGCAGCGGTACGCCCCGGAGCGGCTGTCGCCGCTGGCCACCGGGGCGGGGGTGACGGTGGCGGTGGTCGACTCCGGGGTGGACCGCCGTCATCCGCAGCTCGCCGGCCGGGTGCTCGACGGCACCGACCTGCTCGACCCGGGTGGGGACGGCACCAGCGACTGCGCCGGGCACGGCACCGGCGTGGCGAGCATCATCGCCGCCGAGCCCCGGTCCGGGATCGCGTTCCACGGGCTGGCGCCGGGCGCCCGGATCCTCCCGGTCCGGGTCAGCGAGCAGCAGGTGGTCGAGGGGCGGGAGTCGGGGCGTACGGTCAGCGCCGAGGACTTCGCCCGGGCCATCCGCTGGGCCGTCGACCACGACGCCGATGTGCTCAACCTCTCCGTCGTGCTCTACGCGGACAACCCGGCGGTGCGCGCCGCGGTCGACTACGCGGTGGCCCGGGACGTGGTCGTGGTGGCCGCCGCCGGGAACCTGCACGACAGCGGCGACCCGCGGCCGTACCCGGCCGCGTACGACGGGGTGCTCGGGGTGGGCGCGATCGGGGTGGACGGGCGGCGCTCCGCCTTCTCCCAGACCGGCCCGTACGTCGACCTGGTCGCTCCGGGCAGCGACGTGCTGATGGCCGCGCCGGGCCGGGGCCACCACCGGGCCGAGGGGACCAGCTATGCCGCGCCCTTCGTGGCGGCCACCGCCGCCCTGCTCCGGCAGTACCGGCCCGAGCTGACCGCCGCCGAGGTGGCGCAGCGGATCCTCGCCACCGCCGATCCGGCGCCCGGTGACGGCCGGGGCGGCGGGTACGGCGCGGGGGTGCTCAACCCGTACCGCGCGGTCACCGAGACCGGCGGCGGGGTCGCCGAGCGGTCGCGCCCGGCCACCGCGCTCGCCGACGACCGGCCCGACCCGGCCGCACTGGCCGCGCGGGCGCGGCGGGCCACGGCCCAGGACCGGGCCCTGCTGGTGGCCACGCTGGCCGCGGCGGTGGTCGCCGTGGCGGCGCTGTCGGCCCTGGTGCTCCCGCGCGGCGCCCGCCGGCGGTGGCGCCCCGCCGACCCGGCCTGACCCCGCACCGCCCCGTCCGGCCCCGGCTGGGGCGGACGCCGGCTACGGGCGGCCCGGTCTGACCCCGCATCGCCTCGTCCGGCGCCGGCCAAGGCGGGCGCTGGCTACGGCGGGCCGCAGCGCGACGTAAGGCCGAGCGGTGGTCGGGTGGCGCCGGCCGCTCCGGCCGGCGCCACCCGACGCGTCACTGGAACAGGCCGACGTTCTTCTTCTCGGTGTCGAGGTAGTCGGTCGCGGAGTCGTCCACCGCGAGCTTGATGTCGCGCAGCATCGCCTGCAGGTCCTGTGAGGCGGAGCGCCACCGGGCCTGCCGCTGCTCGTACGCCTGGCGGGCCTCGCCGCTCCAGCTCGCCACCAGCGGGGCGGCGTCCCGTTCCAGCTGCCCGACCTGCGAGTCGAGCGTGTTCAGCGCCTTCTGGATGTCCGCGCTGGCCTGTTGCAGCGCGGCGAAGTTGACGACCAGCACACCGTGGTCCATCGGATGGCTCCCTCCCCCGGGATCCGGGTCTACAGCGGCAGCTGGATGCCGCCGCGGTTGGTGGTGGACACCCGGCCGGCGGCCTCGGTGTCCGCGACGTCGTACTGCTGGCCGGCGGTGCGGATGGCGGAGGCGGTCTCCCGCAGCGCCCGCTGCAGGGTCGCCTGGTCCTGCGCCCACTGCTGCTTGACCTGCTCGAAGGACCGCCCGCCGGCGCCCCGCCAGGCCTGCTGCAACACCTCCAGCTCGGCCATCAGGCTGCTCAGCATGGTCTGCAACGACTGGTCCACCTGCTCGAACTTCGCGGCGGTCTGCTGCATCACCGCGGCTTCTGCCTGGGTCTGGGACACCCGGACGTCACCTCGTCTCGTCGGTCGTGGCTGGCCGTCGGCGCGCCCGCCCTCAGGACGCGCCGCTCGCGCCGCCCGGGACACGAGCACGGCGGGCGCGGGTCAGCGGAACTCGTCGCTGACGGTAGCGGCCCGGTCGCGGTTCTGCTACCCCGCTCGCCTCCCCTGTGGACAACCCACGGGTCCCGCCGCGCCCGCCCCCGCCCTTACCATGGGCGGCAACGTCGTCGCGGCGAGTGATCGGGAGGAGGCGGGGTGCCGGCCACCACCAGCGCGAGCCCGCACCGGGCGGCCCCGGTCGGCGGTGCCACGCCGGACGTCGCCGCCACCGGGCGCGGCGTCGGTGCGCCGCCCGCCACGGCCGCCGGGCTGGTCGCCGACCCGCCGCGGGCAGCCGGCCCGTCACCGCCCCGCCGGGCGGCCCTCCCGGCACAGTGGATCCCCGCCGGGCGCCGGCCGGCCACCGGCGTACGGGCCGGTCAGGTCGTCGCCGCGCAGGTCGCGGTGGCGGTGCTCGCCGCCGCCGCCGGCCGGGGACCGGGCCCGGTGCTGGCCGCCGTCGCGCTGGCCGCGCTGCTGCTACCGGCCGCCTGGCTGCGGATCCGGGGTCGCTGGCTGTTCGAGTGGCTGACCACCGCGCTCGGCTACCTGACCCGCCGGCGCGGGCTGCCCGGGTCGGCCGACCCGGCCACGCTGCTCGACCTGGTCGACCCGACGGCCGTGGTGCGCTCGGCGGAACTGGCCGGCGGTCCCGCCGCCCTGGTCGACGACGCGACCGGCCTGGTCGCCGTGCTGGAACTCGGCGACCCGGCCGACCTGCTCGGCGACGGTCCGCGGCAGCTGCCCGCCCCGGCGTCGCTGCTCGCGGCGGTCCCGCCGGACGGCCCGCCGGTGCGGGTGCAGCTGCTGCTCACCGGGGCGCCCGCGCCGGCCGTCGGCGCTGGCGGCGGGATCGTCGCCACCTCCTACCACCAGCTCACCGACGGGCGGCTGCCCGGGCGGGAGCGGGCCGTGCTCGCCGTCCGGGTGCTCCGGGTCGACGGCTGGTCCGAAGTGGAGCTGCGGCGCGCCCTGGCCGGCGCCGTGCGTCGCCTGCTGCGCCGGCTGGGGCCGGTCACCGCACGCCCGCTCGGCGAGCACGCGGCGCTGCGCGTCCTGGCCGAGCTGGCCCATCACGACGGCCGGCCGGCACAGGAGTCCTGGCCGGTGCTGCGCTCGGGCGGCCTGCTCCAGGCCAGCTTCCGGCTGCGCCGCTGGCCCGACCCGCGGGTGGAGGCCGGGCGCCGGCTGGTTCCCCGGCTGCTCGCGCTGCCGGCCACCGCGACCACGGTGTCGCTCTGCGCCGGGCCGGGTCCGCACACCGACCCGGCCGGGGCGCCGACCGAGCTGGCCGTACGGCTGGCCGCCGCCGGCCCGGCGGAGCTCGCCGTGGCCGCCCAGACCCTGGACCGGCTGGTGACCGGCGCCGGCGGCGACCTCCAGCGGCTCGACGGCGCCCAGCTCGACGGGCTGGCCGCCACGCTGCCCCTCGCGGCGGCCGGCGCCGGCGTGCCCGGCGGCCCGAGGCCGGAGGCGCTGGAGCTGCCGTTCGGCGAGGCGGGGCTGATGATCGGCAGCAACCGGCGCGGGGGCGCGGTGACCGTCCGGCTGTTCCGGCCGGAGAGCACCCGGGTGATGCTGGTCGGCGGGGTCCGCGCCGCACAGCTGGTGGTGCTGCGGGCGCTGGCGCTCGGTGCCCGGGTCGCGGTGCAGACCGCCCGCCCGCGCGGCTGGGAGCCGTTCGTCCGGGGGGTCGGCACGCCGGCGGGGGCGATCCCGCTGCTCCCGCCGGGCCGGCCGGTCGGCGGCGAGCCCGGCACCCCGCTGCGCCCGCAACTGGTGGTGGTGGACGCCGGTCCGCTGCCCACCGGGCCGGAACCCGGGCCGCCCTGGCGGGCCACCCTGCTGGTCCGGGACGAGCTGACCCCGGCGGACGCCGACGCGCTGGGCCGGGCCGACCTGGCGGTGCTGCAACCGCTCAGCCCGCCGGAGGCCGTGCTGGCCGGCGGGGCGCTGGGCCTCGGCGCGTCCGCCGAGTGGCTGACCCGGATCCGGGACGACATGGTGGCGGTGGTGAACCGGCGGGCGCTGCGCTGGGCGCTGCTGTCGCCCACCCCGATCGAGTCGCAGCTGATCGGCCGGCCGTCCCGCCGCTGACCCCGTAGTCCCGATTGGTAGATCTTCCGGGTTCCGCCGGTGCCCGGTCCGTGGCACGATCCCCGCCATGGGTTTTCTGAAGGGTCTGCTGATCCGCCTGGCCGTCACGGCGCTGGCCTTCTGGTTGGCCACGCTGGTCATTCCGGGCATCACGCTGGATGCCGACTCCGCCACCGAGACGGTCACCACCCTGATCCTGGTGGCGGTCATCTTCGGCGTGGTCAACGCGGTGCTCCAGCCGATCATCAAGACCGTCGGCTGCGGTTTCTACCTGCTGACCCTCGGGCTGATCGCGCTCGTGGTGAACGGGCTGCTGTTCCTGCTCACCAGCTGGATCGCCGACCAGGCCGGGCTGCCGTTCCACGTGGACGGCTTCTGGCCGGCCGCCGTGCTCGGCGCGCTCTTCGTGGGCATCGTGACCTGGATCCTCGGCGCCCTGCTCGACCGCGACTGACGAGTTCACCGGCCACGGCCCACACCCTTCGGGCCGCCCGGTGGACCGGCGTCCCGGTCCTGATCGCACACCTTCAGTGAAGTAGTGGCCTCCGGCCCCGGCTGAGGCCACTACCTCCTGCAAGGAGTGGCCTCAGCCGGGGCACGGGCCGCCGGTCCACGAAGCCGGCCGGCGCGGCGCCGAGCGGGACCAGTAGGCGGGAATTGGCCGGCGCGCCGGCCGGGTGGCGGGACTAGTCTCGCGGCGTGTTCACCCTGACCCGTGACGACGGCTACCTGCTCAGCACCGATCCGCGGCGCATCGACCTGGACCGGGTGCACCACTGGCTCTCCACCGACGCGTACTGGGCGCTGGGGCGGGACCGGGAGACGGTGGCCCGGGCGTTCGCCGGCTCGGTGCCGTTCGGCGTCTACCGTCCGGGCGACGGGCGGCAGGTCGCGGTGGCCCGGGCGGTCACCGACCGGGCCACCTTCGCCTGGCTCTGCGACGTCTACGTGGACCGGGCCGAACGCGGCCGGGGCCTGGGCAGCTGGCTGGCCGAGGCGGTCCGCGACCACCTGGACGCGCTCGGCGTACGCCGGATCCTGCTGGCCACCGCCGACGCGCACGGGGTCTACGCGAAGGTCGGCTTCACCCCGGTGCCCGATCCGCACCGGTGGATGCAGCTCGACCGGCGTGAGCTGCCGGTGAGCCAGGTCACCGGCAAGGAGCAAAACGGCGGTTCACCCCTTACGGTGGAGGCGTGACGCCGCTCCGCCTCGGATATCTCTACGGCATCGGTGCGTACCTGCTGTGGGGGTTCTTCCCGCTCTACCTCAAGCTGCTGCGCCCGGCCGGGCCGCTGGAGATCCTCGCGCACCGGATCGTCTGGTCGGTGGTCTTCGTCGCGCTGCTGCTGGCCGCGATGCGCAACATCGGCTTCCTGCGGGCGCTGCTGCGCCGGCCCCGGGCGCTGGCCGGGATCGGCGTCGCCGCCACGCTGATCGCGGTCAACTGGGGCACCTACATCTACGGCGTGAACTCCGACCGGGTGGTGGAGACCGCGCTCGGCTACTTCATCAACCCGCTGGTCGTGGTGCTGCTCGGAGTGACGGTGCTGCGCGAGCGGCTGCGCCCCGCCCAGTGGGTGGCGCTGGGCATCGGCGCGCTGGCGGTGGCCGTGCTGACCGTGGACTACGGCCGGCTGCCGTACCTGGCGCTGACCCTGGCCCTGAGCTTCGGCGGGTACGGCCTGGTCAAGAAGCGCCTCGGGCTGCCCGCCGCGGAGGGGCTCTTCGTGGAGTCGGCGGTGCTGGCGCTGCCCGCGCTGGCGTACCTGGGTTGGCTCACCGCGGCCGGGGACGCCGCGTTCGGCCACGTCTCGGCCGGGCACACCGTGCTGCTGGTGCTGGCCGGCGCGGCCACCGCGATCCCGCTGCTGCTCTTCGCCGGCGCCGCCAACCGGCTGCCGCTGACCAGCCTGGGCATGATCCAGTACCTGGCGCCGATCCTCCAGCTCGGCTGCGGCGTGCTGATCTTCCACGAGCCGATGCCGCCGGCCCGGCTCGCCGGCTTCGCGCTGGTCTGGGTCGCGCTGGTGGTCTTCACCGCGGACGCGGTGCGCCAGTCCCGGCGTACCCGCGCGGCCCAGGCCGCCACCCGCCGGGCGGCCGCGGCCGCCGTGCCCGCCGCCCGCTGAGCGGCCCGCCGCCGGGCGGCGAGCCGCTCGGGCGCACTCAGCGGACGTCGTAGGCGAGCACCGGGGTGCCGTCGGCCCGGAGCAGCTCCAGCCGCACCAGCTCCGCGCCGGTGAACCTTGTCGCGCCGCTGATCCGCAGGTCGTCGCCGGGTGCGGCGAGCCAGGAGCCGATCTGCTCGGTGGCCCCGTCCGGTCCGTGCGCCACCAGCCGGAACGTGTACGCCTTGCCGTAGCCGGCCCGCGCCTCGTACCCGCAGCGCATGGTCACCTCGGTGCCCCACCCGGTGCCGGTCAGCGCGATCTCCGCGTGCACCGGCACCGTGCCGGCGACCGGCTGCATGGCGACCATCTGCACGTCGCGGCCCGGCTCGGCCCGGGGCAGCAGGGCGGCCGTGCCGAAGCCGGCCACCAGGGCCAGCGCGGCGGCCGCGAGCGTGGTGACCGCGTACCGCCGGCGGGTGGCCGACCGCTCGCGGCGCCGGCGCTCCCGGGCGGCCGCGAGCAGCTCGGGCATCCGGGTGGTCTCCGCCGGCGGCGGCAGGAACTGTTCCAGGCCGGCCGGGTCGAGCCGGCCGAGCAGGCCGGGCAGCACGGCGATCTCGGCGACCGCCTGCTGACAGGCGGCGCAGCCGGCGAGGTGCCGCTCGTAGGCCGCCCGCTCGGCGGGAGCCAGCGCACCCAGCACGTACGCGCCGTCGTCGTGCGCGAACTCGCACCGGGTCATCCCGTCACCCCCATCTCGGCCAGGACCAACCGTAGTGAGCGCAGGGCGTAGTGCGTCCGGGACTTCACCGTGCCGGGTGGCACGCCCAGCCGAGAGGCCGCCTCGGCCACCGAGCGACCCTGGTAGAAGCACTCGACCAGCACCTCCCGATGAGTGGGGCTGAGCCGGTTCAACGCCTCGGCCACGGTCCAGGCCTCCACCGCGCGCTCCGCTTCGTCGACGGTCTCCGGCGGCTCGGGCAGCTCGTCGGTGTAGACCTCGCCGACCCGGGTGGCCCGGCGCCGCCAGGCGTCGATGGCCAGGTTGCGCGCGGTGGTGAAGAGCCAGGCCCGGACCGAGCCGCGCCGGGGGTCCAGCGACTCCGGGTGGCGCCAGGCCCGCAGCAGGGTCTCCTGCACCAGATCCTCGGCCCGCTGCCGGTCACCGTTGACCAGCCGCAGGGCGTGCGCGTACAGCGCCTCCGCGTGCTCGTCGTGCAACGCGCGGAGCAGTTGGGCGTCATGGTCGGTGATGGCGGTCTCCTCGCTCTCGGCGCGAGTCCGGCGGTGCGTTCGCTCGGTATTACGTGCGGTCACGCCGATCGGTTCAGCCGCAGGTCATCGCGGTCTTCCCGGCAAGGTGTTCATGCCCGGTTCACGCCGCGGCCGGCGACCGCTCACCGCGCCCTCCTAGCGTCCGCCGGGTACGCACGAGCTGTTCCCGGCGTGCATCGACCCCTTTCAGGAGGCTCCTCCCCATGAGCGACCGTCCCCGGCTGCTCCCGCTGCTGGGCGCCACCCGCCACGGCGGCCGTGACGCCATGACCTGTCTGTACCGGTGCGGCAACGCCTGCGACCACCCGGTGCCGAACACCTCCGACAACACGTACTTCGGCGATGTGGTGAACGCCGAGGTGTCCCGCCGCGGCGTGGTCCGGGCCGGCGCCGTCGGTGCGCTGGTCCTCGGCTTCGGCGGCGCCGCGGCCGGCGCGCTGGCCGGCGCCGCGCCCGCCGCGGCGGCCCCGGCCACCCCGGTGGTCCCCGAGGCCGCCGGGTTCGGCCGTCCCGGCCAGGGCGTGGGCAGCGGCGCGCTGACCTTCACGCCGATCCCGGCGAACAAGCTCGACACGCTGGTGGTGCCGAACGGGTACGACCACGCGGTGGTGATCCGCTGGGGCGACCCGGTGCTGCCCGGCGCGCCCGAGTTCGACGTGCACGACCAGACCGCCGCCAAGCAGGCGAAGCAGTTCGGCTACAACAACGACTTCGTCGGGGTGCTGCCGCTGGACAAGCAGGGCCGGCGGGCGCTGCTCGTGGTCAACCACGAGTACACCAACGAGGACCTGATGTTCCCCGGCTTCACCAGCCAGGACGCGCTGAGCGTGGAGCAGCTGCGGATCGCGATGGCCGCGCACGGCATGTCCGTGGTGGAGCTGGAGCGGGTGGCCGGCACCGGGCAGTGGCGGCCGGTCGAGGGCGGCCGGCGGCCGTACAACCGGCGGGTCACCGCGTCGGGCACGAAGTTCGAGCTGACCGGCCCGGCCGCCGGCTCGGCCTGGCTGAAGACCGCCGCCGACCCGAAGGGCCGGACCGTGGTCGGCACCCTGAACAACTGCGCCGGCGGGGTCACCCCGTGGGGCACGGTGCTCTCCGGCGAGGAGAACTTCAACCAGTACTTCGTCGGCGGCGACGGCGTGCCGGCCGAGCTGAAGCCGAAGCTGGAGCGGTACGGCATCACCACCACCGCCCGCTACCCGAGCGGCAGCCGCAAGTGGGAGCGCGCCGACGAGCGGTTCGACCTGGCGAAGCACCCGAACGAGGCGCACCGGTTCGGCTGGATCGTGGAGATCGACCCGTTCGACCCGGAGAGCCGCCCGCGCAAGCACACCGCGCTGGGCCGGTTCAAGCACGAGGGCGCGAACGTGATCATCGCCAGGAGCGGGCACGCGGTCGCGTACATGGGTGACGACGAGCGGTTCGACTACCTGTACAAGTTCGTCTCCGACCAGAAGTTCATGGCGGGCAACTCCTGGGTCGCCCGCAAGCACAACCTCACCCTGCTGGAGTCCGGCACCCTCTACGTCGCCAAGCTCGACCCGACCAGCGCCGGCGAGATCGACGGCTCCGGCAAGCTCCCGGCCGACGGGGCGTTCAACGGCCGGGGCCGCTGGATCAAGCTGGTCAGCGGCAACCGCTCGTACGTCGACGGGATGACCGCCGCCGACGTGCTCACCTTCACCCGGCTGGCCGGTGACAGGGTCGGCGCGACCAAGATGGACCGGCCGGAGGACGTCGAGCCGAGCCAGCTCACCGGCAAGGTGTACGTGGCGCTGACCAACAACACCAACCGCGGGGTCGGCAGCAACCCGAAGGCGGACGAGGCGAACCCGCGTACCGCCAACAAGCACGGCCACGTGCTGGAGCTGGTCGAGGACCGGGGCGACAACTCCGCCGAGACCTTCGCCTGGTCGCTGCCGATCGTGGCGGGCGACCCGGGCGACCCGTCGACCTACTTCGCCGGGTACGACAAGACCAGGGTCTCCCCGATCTCCTGCCCGGACAACGTCGCCTTCGACGCCACCGGCAACCTCTGGATCTCCACCGACGGCAACGCGCTGGGCAGCAACGACGGCCTCTTCGCCAGCCCGGTGGAGGGGCCGGAGCGCGGGCACCTCAAGCAGTTCCTCACCGTGCCGCTCGGCGCGGAGGCCTGCGGTCCGTTCATCACCGGGGACAACCGGTCGGTCTTCGTGGCCGTGCAGCACCCGGGCGAGATCACCGGGGCGTCCGTGGAGAAGCCGGCCTCGACCTGGCCGGACGGCGACTTCGCCAAGCCGGGCGTGGTGGTCACCTGGCGGCTGGACGGGGGGCCGGTCGGCAGCTGACGTCACTCGGGCGGTCCCGGCAACGGACCGCCGCGCGGGGCCCTCTCCCAGCCCGGGGGAGGGCCTCGCGCCGTTACGAGCCACGCCCATGTCGGCCGCGGGGCCTTCCCGGTCAGCTCTCGGCGGCGATGCCGTCGGCGATGGCCCGGGCCGTGGTGAGCAGCTTGGCGCGGACCACCCGGGCGGAGGTCATCATCTCGCTGGCCGGCAGCGCGCAGGCCAGCACCACCCGACGTTCCATGTCCTTGTCCGGGGCGACCAGCACCGCCGCGCAGGCCACGCCCTGCCGGAACTGCCCCAGCTCCAGCTGCATGCCGCGCCGGTCACCGGCGGCCAGGTCGGCCTCGAACGCCTCCACGCTGGTCAACGTGGCGCTGGTGAACGGCCGCATGCCGTACTCGCGCAGGTAGCGGAAGCGCTGCTCGGCGGTGAGCGTGGCGAGCAGCGCCTTGCCCAGCGCGGTGGCGTGCGCGCCCTCGTCGAAGCCCGGGACCAGGTCCTCCAGGTAGGGCGTGCGCGGGCCCTCGGCCACCGCGGTGATCGCCACCTGGCCGCCGACGAACCGGCCCAGGTAGTGGCTGTAACCGGTGTCCACGGCGGCCCGGCGCAGGCTCTCCCCGACCGCCGGCGGCCCGCGGAAGGCCGTCACCAACTCGCGGTAGCGGTCCGCGACCTCCAGGCCGACGATGTACGTGCCGTCCTCGCGACGGATCACGTAGCCCTCGTAGGCCAGGGTGCGGACGAGGTGATAGGTCGTCGCCACGGTCAGCTCGCAGCGCCGGGCGATCTGCTTCACGGTCAGCCCCTTGGGGGCACGGCCGACCGACTCGAGCACTCGTAGCGCGCGGGACACGCTCCGGATCAGGTCCGAGGGTTCCGCCAGGGGGTCGCGCACAACCACCTCCGCCGCCGGGGACTTACACCATATGAAAAACCGGCCAGGTGCGAAATGCCTGTTCGGGTGGAGGATGCCAGATCGTCATCGACCAGTAGTGCCCCGACCGACACGAAGCGTGGTGTGAGCTGGGCTCACGTACGTTTGCCAATCATGGCCGACACCGCGCTGCATCCCGCCCCCGGCACCGCGCCGACCCGTCCCGTCCGGGCCGCGGCCGGCGCGGTCGCCGTCACCATCGCCTGCGTCCTGCCGGTCTTCCTGGTCGGCGGGCTCGCCGTGCAGCTCGGCGAGGACCTCGGCTTCTCCCCCGCCGGCCTGGGCCTGGCCGTGTCGGTCTACTTCGGGGTGGGCGCGCTGGCCTCGGTGCCCTCCGGCGCCCTCGCCGAGCGCTACGGGCCGGCCGTGGTGGCCCGCGCCGGCATCCTGCTCTCCGCCGGCTGCCTGCTCGCCGTGGCGGCGCTGGCCCGCTCGTACCCGGTGCTGGTCGGGCTGCTCGCGCTCGGCGGCACCGCGAACGCCCTCGGTCAGCTGGCCAGCAACGCCGCGCTGGCCCGGCACGTGCCGCCCCGCCGGCAGGGGCTGTCGTTCGGGGTGAAGCAGGCGGCCATCCCGGTCTCCACGCTGCTGGCCGGCGTGGCGGTGCCGACCGTGGCGCTGACCGCCGGTTGGCGCTGGGCGTTCGTGGCGGCCGCCGGCGCCGCGCTGGCCGCCCTGCCCGCCGTACCCGCCCGGGAGCCCCGGCCGGCGCAGCGGGCCGTCGCCCGCGCCGGCCGGGCCACCTGGGCCCTGGTGGTCGTCGGGGTGGCCGCGACGCTCGCCGCGGCGGCCGCGAACGCGCTCGGCACCTTCGTGGTGGACTCCTCCGTCGACCGCGGGCTGGCGCCCGGGGCGGCCGGCCTGACCCTGACCCTGGGCAGCGCGGTCTGCGTCGCCGCCCGGGTCGGCGCCGGCTGGCTCGCCGACCGCCGCGCCAGCGGCCACCTGGCTGTCATCGCCGGCATGCTGGTGATCGGGGCCGGCGGGCTCGGCCTGCTCGCGCTGGCCGGCTCCGGGCCGCTGGTGGTCGGCGTGGTGCTCGGCTTCGGGCTGGGCTGGGCCTGGCCGGGCCTGATGAACTTCGCGGTGGTCCGGCTGCACCCGCAGGCGCCGGCCGCCGCCACCTCGATCACCCAGACCGGGGTGTACGCCGGTGGCTGCCTCGGCCCCCTCGCCCTCGGCACGGTGGCCGCCTACGCCGGCTACCCGGCCATGTGGACCGTCGCCGCCACGGCGATGCTCCTCGCCGCCACCCTCATGCTCACCGCCACCCGCCTCTTCCCTAACCCCCCACCTCCCCGCCCTGAACGCCGCCCCCAGCAGGCGTAACACCCCCGGCCGGGGCCTAACGCCCCCAACGGCGTTGATCATGACGTTCGCGTCACGACACGCCGCCGCCAGTGACGCAGACTTCATGATCAACGTCGCTGGGGCGGGGGGCCGGGGGCCGGGGTGGGGGTTGGTTAGCTGGTGCGGTCGGCGATGTAGTCGCAGAGGGACTCGAGGGCGCGGCGGGCCGGGTTGGCGGGCAGCGGGGTGAGCTGGCCGCGGGCGTCCTCGGCGTAGCTGCGGACGGTCTCCCGGGCGCGCTTGAGGGCCGGGCTCTCGCGCAGCAGGCCGAGCGCCTCCGCGTGCAGGTCGTCGTCGGTGACCGGGCCGGCGGCCAGGATCTCCCGCAGCCGCACCGAGGCGGCGTCGGCGTCGTCGGAGGCCAGCGCGTAGAGCACCGGCAGGGTCGGCACGCCCTCGCGCAGGTCGGTGCCGGGGGTCTTGCCCGACTGCACCGACTCGGAGGCGATGTCGAGCAGGTCGTCGGAGAGCTGGAAGGCGACGCCGATGGTCTCGCCGTAGCCGGCCAGCGCCTCGATGTGCTCAGGGGAGGCACCGCCGAACATGCCGCCGAACCGGGCCGAGGTGGCGATCAGGGAACCGGTCTTGTCGGCGATCACGTTCAGGTAGTGGGCCACCGGGTCGTCACCCGGGCGGGGGCCGACCGTCTCGGCGATCTGCCCGTGCACCAGCCGGGCGAAGGTGCGCGCCTGCAGGCGTACCGCCTCGGTGCCCAGGTCGGCCGCGATGTCGGCGGCGCGGGCGAAGAGGTAGTCACCGACCAGGATGGCGACCGAGTTGGTCCACCGCGAGTTGGCGCTCGGCGCACCCCGGCGCACGGCGGCCTCGTCCATCACGTCGTCGTGGTAGAGCGTCGCCAGGTGGGTGAGCTCCATCACCACCGCGGCCGGTACGACCTGCGGCCCGGCCGGATCGCCGAACTGGGCGCCCAGCGCCACCAGCAGCGGCCGGAACCGCTTGCCGCCGGCCTCCACCAGGTGCCGGGCGGCCTCGGTGACGAACGGGTCGGCGCTGGCCACGCTGGCCCGCAGTTCGACCTCGACGGCCTCCAGCAGGCCCAGCACGGACGCCTCGACGCGGGGATCGGCGAGATAGAGGCCGAGCGCGCCGAACTGACTCGTGCTCACCCGGCTCCGGCGGCCGCCGGAGCCGGTGGCACCTGAACGCTCGCCAGCCGGAATCACCACGCTATCCACCATGCCACACCCCCTCGACCTGCTCCGGACTGGGGATACGGACCGGGGGCCGGCCCGCCGCGGCGGACCGGCCCCCGTCGGCCCGGACGTCGGTTCAGCGCACGAACTCGGCGGCACCCGTGGCGAGGTCGAGCAGCGGCGCCGGGGCGACCCCGAGGACCAGGGTGGCGATCACGCCGATCATCAGCGCCGCCGAGGTGAGCCCGCCCGGCACGGTGACCGTCGGGGTGGACTCGCCCGGCTCGGAGAGCCACATCATCACCACGACCCGCAGGTACGGGAAGGCCAGCACCATGCTGGTCAGCACGCCGGCGATCACCAGCCACGCCTGCCCGCCGTCGAGCGCCGGCCCGAAGACCGCGAACTTGCTGGTGAAGCCGCTGGTCAGCGGGATGCCGGCGAAGGCGAGCAGGATGAAGGTGAAGACCCCGGCGTAGAACGGCGAGCGCTTGCCCAGCCCGGCCCAGCGGGACAGGTGGGTGGCCTCCCCGTCGGCGTCCCGCACCAGCGTCACCACGGCGAACGCGGCGAGCACCGAGAAGCCGTACGCGACCAGGTAGAACATCGTGCCGGAGAGCCCGTCCCGGCTCGGCGCCAGCACGCCGACCAGGAGGTATCCGGCGTTCGCGATCGACGAGTAGGCGAGCAGCCGCTTGATGTCGGTCTGGGTGACCGCGAGCACCGCGCCGACCAGCATGGTCAGCACGGCGACCGCGCCGAGGACCGGGGTGAAGTCCCAGCGGGCCCCGTCGAAGGCGACGTGGAACACCCGCAGCAGCGCGCCGAACGCGGCGACCTTGGTGCAGGCGGCCATGAAACCGGTGACCGGGGTCGGTGCGCCCTGGTAGACGTCCGGCGTCCAGACGTGGAACGGAGCCGCCGCCGCCTTGAACAGCAGACCGATGCTCAGCAGCGCCATGCCGGCGAAGAGCAGCAGCGGGCTGGCGGTGGACTCGGCCACGGCCGCGTTGACGGTGGCGAAGTCGACCCCGGCCGAGCCGTTCGGGATGCCCGCGGTGAAGCCGTAGACCAGGGCCACCCCGAACAGGAAGAAGGCCGAGGCGTACGCGCCGAGCATGAAGTACTTCAGCGCGGCCTCCTGGCTCAGCAGCCGCCGACGGCGGGCCAGCGCGCAGAGCAGATAGAGCGGCAGCGAGAAGACCTCGAGCGCGATGAACATGGTCAGCAGGTCGTTCGCCGCCACGAAGATCAGCATGCCGCCGATCGCGAACGTGGTCAGCGGGTAGACCTCGGTGGCGCCGTTCGAGCCCTCGGCCTGCCGCCGGTCGTCGGCCGACTCCGCGGGGAACGCGGCCTGGGCGACGAACGCCCCGCCCCGCTCCACCGAACGCTCGCCGATGAGCAGCAGCGCCATCGCGGCGAGCACCAGGATCGCGCCCTGGAGGAAGAGCGTCGGCCCGTCGACCGCGATCGCCCCGCCGATGGTGATCAGCCGGTCGTCGGCGTTCAGCACCACCATGGTGAGCGCGCCGAGCACCGCCAGCAGCGCCAGCGACAACTGCACCAGGTGCCGCAGCCGCCGGGGCACGAACGCCTCGACCAGCACGCCGAGCAACGCGGCGCCCAGCATGATCAGGCTCGGCGCGAGCGCCGCGTAGTCGATCGAGGGGAGTTTGAGTTCACTCACTTTGCGGCCTCCTGGACGGTGCCGACCGAGGGCGCAGGGTCGGTCCTGCCGATGTCGTCCATGGTCGCCTGGACGGCGGGGTTGATCACGTCGGTGACCGGCTTCGGATAGAACCCGAGCAGCACGATCAGCGCGATCAGGGGTGCGACCACGACCTTCTCGCGCAGGTTGAGGTCGCGCCGCATGCCCTCGACCTCGGTCAGCGCCGGGTTGAGCGTGCCCTGCGTGGTGCGCTGCACCATCCAGAGCACGTACGCCGCGGCCAGGATGATGCCGAGCGTGGCGATGACCGCGACCGGCTTGTTCACCGTGAAGGTGCCGATCAGCACCAGGAACTCGGAGATGAACGGGGCGGTGCCGGGCAGCGCCAGCGAGGCGAGACCGGCGAAGAAGAGCACCCCGGCCAGCAGCGGCACCAGCTTGCCGGCGCCGCCGAAGTCGCTGACCAGCGCCGAGCCCCGGCGGGCGATCAGCATGCCGACCACCAGGAAGAGCAGGCCGGTGGCGAGCCCGTGGTTGACCATGTAGAGCACGGCGCCGGTGCCCGCCTGGGTGGTGAAGGCGAAGATGCCGACCCCGATGAAGCCGAAGTGCGCGATCGAGGTGTACGACACCAGCCGCTTCAGGTCGTTCTGGCCGACCGCCAGCAGCGCGGCGTAGATGATGCCGATCAGCCCCAGCGCCAGCGCCCACGGGGCGAACCACTTGGCCGCGTCCGGGAAGAGCGGCAGGCAGTAGCGCAGGATGCCGAACGTGCCGACCTTGTCCAGCACGCCGACGAGCAGTGCGGCGGCGCCCGCGGGCGCCGCCCCACCGGCGTCCGGCAGCCAGGTGTGGAACGGGAAGAACGGCGCCTTGATCGCGAACGCCAGGAAGAAGCCGAGGAAGAGCCAGCGCTCGGTGCCGGTGGAGATGTCCACCTGGGACAGCGCCTGCCAGTCGAAGGTCTTCCCGCCGACCACCCAGAGGCCGATCACCGCGGCGAGCATGAACAGACCGCCGACGAGCGAGTAGAGGAAGAACTTCACCGCCGCGTACTGCCGCTGGTGGCCACCGTAGCTGCCGATCAGGAAGTACATCGGCACCAGCATGACCTCGAAGAACACGTAGAACAGGAAGACGTCGGCGGCGGCGAAGACGCCGATCATCGTGCACTCGAGGACGAGCAGCAGCGCAAAGTAGACCGGCACCGACCGCTTCGACGACTCGGCGTCGTGCCAGGACGCCAGGATCACCAGCGGCACCAGCACCGCGATCAGCATCAGCATCACCAGCGCGATGCCGTCGGCGGCGAAGGTGAAGTTGACGCCCCAGTTCGGGATCCACGGGTAGGACTCGCGGAACTGGAACCGCTCACCGCCGACGGAGAAGGTGACCCACATGACCACCGACAGCACCAGCACCAGCAGCGACCAGCCGAGCGCGACCTGCTTGGCCAACTCCGGCCGCGTCCGCGGCACCAGGGCCACCACCAGGGCGCCGACCAGCGGCGCCACGGTGAGCACCGAGAGGAACGGGAAGTCGGACATTATGCGGCCTTACCTCCGTCGTCACTGCGCGGTCCGCCGACGACGGCCGCCTGGAAGAGGTCGATCACGCCAGCCACCCCGCCTCGACGGCCAGGAACGCCGCCAGCACCAGCAGCGCGCCGGTCAGGATGGAGGTGGCGTACGACCGGACGAAGCCGGTCTGCAGCCGCCGGAGCCGGCCTGAGCCGCCGCCGACCGCCGCGGCGAGGCCGTTGACCAGCCCGTCCACGCCCCGGTTGTCGAGGAAGACCAGCGCCCGGGTGAGGAAGATGCCCGGCTTCTCGAAAACCGCCTCGTTGAAGGCGTCGGTGTACAGGTTGCCCCGGGCGGCGGTGACCAGCACCCCGGCCGGCTGCGGCGCGGTGGCCGTGCCGGCCCGGAACAGGAACCAGGCCAGCCCGGCGCCGAGCACGGTGACCAGCAGCGAGAGCACGGTGATCACGGTGTGCGAGAGCACCGCGTGGTGCGCCGCCTCCTGGCCGCCGAGCCCGGCGGTCGCCTCCAGCCAGTCGGGCACGGAGGTGGCGAGCAGGAAGCCGGCCCCGACCGAGCCCGCGGCGAGCAGGATCAGCGGGACGGTCATCAGCGCCGGCGACTCGTGCGGGTGCTCGATGTCCTCGGTCCAGCGCTTCGGCCCGTGGAAGGTGAGCACGAAGAGCCGGGTCATGTAGAACGCGGTCAGCCCGGCGCCGAGCAGCGCGGCCATGCCGAAGAGCCAGGCCGTCCAGTCCTCCCGCTCGAACGCGGCCACGATGATCGGCTCCTTGGAGAAGAAGCCGGAGAACGGGAACATGCCGATGATGGCGAGCCAGCCCATCATGAAGGTGATCCAGGTGACCTTCATGTACTTCGACAGCCCGCCGAAGCGGCGGATGTCGACCTGGTCGTTCATGCCGTGCATGACCGAGCCGGCGCCGAGGAACATGTTCGCCTTGAAGAAGCCGTGCGCGAGCAGGTGCACGATCGCCAGCGCGTACGCCGCACCGCCGAGCCCGACGCCGAGGAACATGTAGCCGATCTGGCTCACCGTCGACCAGGCCAGCACCCGCTTGATGTCGTCCTTGGCCGCGCCGATGACGCAGCCGATCAGCAGGGTCAGCGCGCCGACGCTCACCACCACCAGTTGGAGGGTGGAGTTCGCCGAGAAGATCGGGTTGGACCGGGCGATCAGGTAGACGCCCGCGGTGACCATGGTGGCGGCGTGGATGAGCGCCGAGACCGGGGTCGGGCCCTCCATCGCGTCCGGCAGCCACGCCTGCAGCGGGAACTGGCCGGACTTGCCGGTCGCGCCGAGCAGCAGCAGCAGGCCGAGCACCAGCACCGTGGTCGCGCCGAGCGCGCCGACGCCGCTGAAGACCTCGTCGTACTGGGTGGTGCCGAGGGTGGCGAACATGATGAAGATGCCGATCGCCAGGCCGGCGTCGCCGACCCGGTTCATCAGGAACGCCTTCTTACCGGCGGTGGCGGCGCTCGGCCGCTCGTACCAGAAGGAGATCAGCAGGTACGACGCCAGGCCGACGCCCTCCCAGCCGAAGTAGAGCATCACGTAGTTGTTGCCGAGCACCAGCAGCAGCATGGCGGCGACGAACAGGTTGAAGTACCCGAAGAAGCGCCGCCGGCCCGCGTCGTGGGCCATGTACTCGACCGCGTAGAGGTGGATCAGGAAACCCACCCCGGTGATCAGCAGCACGAAGACCGCGGCCAGCGGGTCGAAGAGCAGACCGAAGTCCACCCGCAGGTCGCCGACCGTGATGAAGTCCCAGAGACTCAGCTCGACCGACTTGTTCTCCAGCCCGCGCAGCTGGAAGAAGTAGGTCAGGCCGAGCACGAAGGCGGCGCCGATGGCCGCCACGCCGAGCCAGTGCCCCCAGCGGTCCGCCCGCCGGCCGAGCAGCAGCAGGATCGCCGCGCTGACCAGCGGGATGGCCACCAGCAGCCAGACGCTGCCCAGCAGCCCGTCGGCCGTCGCGTACGCGACGGTGCCCGCCGGCTCGGCCGGGGCGTTCGTCAGAATCGTTCCCACCGCAGGACCCCTCAGTACTTCAGCAGGTTGGCGTCGTCGACGCTCGCGGAGCGCCGGGTCCGGAAGATCGACATGATGATCGCCAGCCCGACCACGACCTCGGCGGCCGCCACCACCATCACGAAGAACGCCATGATCTGGCCGTTGAGGTCACCGTTGATCCGGCTGAAGGTGACCAGCGTCAGGTTGGCCGCGTTGAGCATCAGCTCGACGCACATGAACAACACGATGGCGTTGCGCCGGACGAGCACCCCGGCGGCGCCGATGGTGAACAACACCGCGGCGAGCACCAGGTAGTAGTTCGGTTCGACCGAGAAGAACTGGTCCATTACCGGGCCCACCTTTCGTTCGCGGCCGCGGGGCTCGCAAGCTCACTCCTCGCGCTCACCGGTCCGTCCCCTTCAGCGCGGTCTCGTCGGCGGTCATCTCGCGCACCGGCAGGATCTCCGGAGTGCTCCGCTCGGTGAGCCGGCCGTCCGGCAGCCGGGCCGGGGTGGCCACCGAGGAGGAGGTGGCGAAGACGCCGGGGCCGGGCTTCGGGCCCGGGTAGTTGCCCGGGGCGAAGCGGGCCCGCATGGTCGCCGGCTGGTCGAGCCTGTCCTGCTTGCGCCGCTCGACGTGGGCCAGCACCATCGCGCCGACCGCGGCGGTGATCAGCAGCGCCGAGGTGAGCTCGAAGGCGAAGACGTACTTGGTGAACAGCAGCCGGGCGATGCCCTGCACGTTCCCCTCGGCGTTCGGCTCGGCCAGACCGACCGCGGTGACCCCGTCCAGCCCCCGGTAGAGGCCGGTGCCGGCCAGGCCGGCGAAGCCGAGCGCCAGCAGCAGCGCCGCGGTCCGCTGCCCGCGCAGCGTCTCGATCAACGAGTCCGACGCGTCCCGGCCGACCAGCATCAGCACGAAGAGGAACAGCATCATGATCGCGCCGGTGTAGACGATGATCTGCACCATGCCGATGAACGGCCCGGCCTGGAGCACGTAGAACACGCCGAGACAGAGCATGGTCAGCACCAGCCAGAGCGCCGAGTGCACGGCGTTGCGGGCGGCGACCATCCCGATCCCGCCGACCAGTGCCAGCGGGGCGAGGATCCAGAAGGTGACCGCCTCGCCGGTGGACACCGAGCCCGCCGCGGCGAGCACCGTCTGCGTGGTCATGCTCCGTCTCCCTTGCCCGCGGCGGCCCGCTGGGCGTGCTGCTCGGCGCCGGGGAAGGTCACCCCGGGGTGCTCCTCCAGCCGGTACCGCCCGGGGCCCATCGGGGAGCGCTCGGCGCCGGCCGAGGTGCCCGGGTTCTCCAGCGCGCCGACGTAGTAGTCCTTCTCGCTGTCCCCCAGCCGCATCGGGTGCGGCGGCTGCTCCATGCCCGGCAGCAGCGGCGCCAGCAGCTGCTCCTTGGTGAAGATGAGGTCCTGCCGGTTGTCCCGGGCCAGCTCGTACTCGTTGCTCATGGTGAGCGAACGGGTCGGGCAGGCCTCGATGCACAGGCCGCAGAAGATGCACCGGGCGTAGTTGATCTGGTAGACGCTGGCGTACCGCTCACCCGGCGAGAAGCGCTGCTCGTCGGTGTTGTCGCCGCCCTCGACGTAGATCGCGTCCGCCGGGCAGGCCCAGGCGCACAGCTCGCACCCGATGCACTTCTCCAGCCCGTCCGGGTGCCGGTTCAGGATGTGCCGCCCGTGGTAGCGCGGCGCCGACACCGGCGGCTTGAACGGGTAGTCGGTGGTGACGACCTTCCTGAACATGTGCGAGAAGGTGACCCCGAAGCCCTTGAACGTTCCGGTGATCGCGCCCACGTCACACCTCCCTGGAGTCCGAGCCGGCGGCGATGTTGGCCGGCTCCCGCTCGGCGACCACGCGCCTGGTGCGCGGGCTCGGTGGTACCTGCAGGTCCATCGGCGGCAGCGGGAAGCTGCCGTGCGGCCGGCTGTTGACCTGTTCCTGGAGCGTCGGCTCCGGCTCCGGCTTGCGGCTCGGCCAGAAGAGCGTGGCGAGCAGCAGGATGCCGGCCGGGATGCCGACCGCGATCAGCTTGCCGCGGGTGTCCCAGTCCTCGATCGAGCGCAGCCCGGCGAGCACCAGGATCCAGACCAGGTTGATCGGCAGCAGCACCTTCCAGCCGAACCGCATGAACTGGTCGTAGCGCAGCCGGGGCAGGGTGCCCCGCAGCCAGACGAAGACGAAGACGAGCGCGATCACCTTGCCGAAGAACCACAGCATCGGCCACCAACCGGAGTTGGCGCCCTCCCAGAGGGTGATCGGCCACGGCGCCCGCCAGCCGCCGAGGAAGAGCGTGGTGGTGACCGCGGACATGGTCACCATCGAGACGTACTCGCTGAGCATGAAGAGCGCGAACTTCAGCGAGCTGTACTCGGTCATGAAGCCCGCCACCAGCTCGGACTCGGCCTCGGGCAGGTCGAACGGCGCCCGGTTGGTCTCACCGACGGTGGCGATGAAGAAGATGACGAAGCTCGGCAGCAGCAGGATCGCGTACCAGCCGGGCGCCGGGAGCTCGGTGCCGAAGACGGTCAGCTGGGTGGCGTCCCGCTGGGCGGCGACGATCCCGCTGGTCGACATCGTGCCGGCGGTCATGAACACCGCCACGATGCTCAGCCCCATGGCGACCTCGTACGAGATCATCTGGGCGCTGGAGCGCAGGCCGCCGAGCAGCGGGTAGGTCGAGCCGGAGGCCCAACCGCCGAGCACGATGCCGTAGATGCCCATCGAGGAGCAGGCCAGCAGCACCAGCACCGCCACCGACACGTCGGTGACCTGCAACGGCGTCCAGTGGCCGAAGATGCTCACCATCGGGCCGAACGGCACCACCGACAGCGCGGTGACCGCGCAGATCACCGAGATGGTCGGCGCGAAGAAGTAGACGACCTTGTCGGCCGCCTTCGGCAGGATGTCCTCCTTGAAGGCCATCTTGAGACCGTCGGCGAGGGTCTGCAGCAGGCCGAACGGGCCGACCTGGTTGGGGCCGGGCCGCACCGCCATCCGGCCCACGACGCGCCGCTCGAACCAGACCCCGAGCAGCGTGGCGAGCACGGCGAAGACGAAGGCGAAGACGACCTTGATGAGGACCAGCCACCACGGGTCCCGGCCGAAGTCGGCCAGCGTCGGGTCCTGGGCCAGGTAGACCGCGTTCACTGGATTGCACCCCCTGCGTTGAGGAGCGGGCCCGGACGGCCGGCCGCGTCGGCGGCGATCGCGGCGCTGACCCGGACGACCGCGCCGGACGACGCGCCGAGGCTGCGCCGGACGGTCGAACCGGGTGAGTTGGTGGGCAGCCAGACAACGCCGTCCGGCATCTCGGTGATCTCCGCCGGCAGGGTCAGCGCCCCCCGGTCGGTGCCCACCGTCACCGGGTCGCCGTCGGCGACGCCGAGCGCCTCCGCGGTGCCCTTGCCGAGCCGGACCACCGGCGGGCGGGCGGTGCCGGTCAGATGCTCGTCGCCGTCGGTGAGGCTGCCCAGGTCGATCAGCTGGTGCCAGGTGGCCAGCACCGCCTCGCCGGCGCCGGGCTGCGGCACCGTGGCCGGCTCGACCGCCGGGGCGGCGGGCCGCTCGGTCCGGGTCGGCGGCAGCCCGCCCAGCTCGCGCCGGACGCTCGGCACGTCGCCGGTGCCGAGCCGCACGTCGAGCTGCGCGGCCAGCGCGTCCAGCACCCGGCCGTCGCTCATCGCGGCGGTCTGCAGCACCGCCTCGAAGGTGCGCAGCCGGCCCTCCCAGTCCAGGAAGCTGCCGGCCTTCTCGTCCACCGGGGCGACCGGGAAGACCACGTCCGCCCGGCGGGCCACCGCGCTGTTGCGCAGCTCCAGGCTGACCAGGAACGGCACCGTGTCCAGCGCCTGCTCGGCCAGCCGCGGGTCGGCCAGGTCGGCCGGGTCGACGCCGGCCACCACCAGCGCGCCGAGCTGACCGGCGGCCGCGGCCGCGATGATGCCGTCGGTGTCCCGGCCGGCCTGGCTGGGGATCACCCCGGCCGCGATGTCCCACGCCTCGCCCAGCTCGGCCCGGGCGGCCGGCTCGGTGACCAGGCGCCCCCCGGGGAGCAGGTTGGGCAGGCAGCCCGCGTCGACCGCGCCGCGGTCACCCGCGCGCCGCGGCACCCAGGCCAGCCGGGCGCCGGTACGCCGGGCGACGTCGGCCGCCGCGGAGAGGCCACCCGGCACCTCGGCGAGCCGCTCGCCGACGATCAGGATGGCGCCCTCGGCGCTCAGCGCCTCGGCCACCGTGGCGTGCTCGGCGAGCACACTGGCCTCCTCGCCCGGCACCACCCGGGCCAGCTTGGCGCCGAGCTTCTCCAGGCCGCGGGTGGCGAACGGCGCGATCGCGTAGACCGTCAGCTTCTTCTTCAGGTACGCCTTGCGCAGCCGCAGGAAGAGGATCGGGCACTCCTCCTCCGGCTCCAGGCCGACCAGCACCACGGCGGGCGCGTTCTCCACGTCCGCGTAGCTGACGTCGGTGCGCCCGGCCACCGTGCTGGCCAGGAACTCGGCCTCCTCGCGGGAGGCCGGCCGGGCCCGGAAGTCGATGTCGTTGGTGTTCAGCGCGACCCGGGCGAACTTCGCGTACGCGTAGGCGTCCTCGACGGTCAGCCGGCCGCCGGTGAGCACCGCGGTGCCCTGACCGCCGTCCCGGGCGGCGCGCAGCCCCTCGGCGGCGACGCTCAGCGCCTCGCTCCAGGACGCCTCGCGCAGCTCACCGGTGCCCTCGTCGCGGACCAGCGGGGTGGTGAGCCGGTCGAAGGCGCGGGTGTACTGGAAGCCCCACCGCCCCTTGTCGCAGTTCCACTCCTCGTTGACGGCCGGGTCGTCGCCGGCCAGCCGGCGCAGCACCTTGCCCCGCCGCCAGTCGGTGCGCTGGGCGCAGCCGGCCGAGCAGTGCTCGCAGACGCTCGGGCTGGAGACCAGGTCGAACGGGCGGGCTCGGAACCGGTACTGGGCGCCGGTCAGCGCGCCGACCGGGCAGATCTGCACGGTGTTGCCGGAGAAGTACGAGTTGAACGGCACGTCGCCGTCCCCGTCCTCCACCCCGTACGCGTCGTCCCGGTAGATGTTGATCTCCTCGGCGGACGACCGGTTCATCAGGTCGATGAACTTGTCGCCGGCGATCTCCTCGGAGAACCGGGTGCACCGCTGGCAGAGCACGCAGCGCTCGCGGTCCAGCAGCACCTGGGTGCTGATCTCCAGCGGCTTCTCGTACTCCCGCTTGTGCTCGTGGAAGCGGGAGTCGGCGCGGCCGGTGGACATCGCCTGGTTCTGCAGCGGGCACTCGCCGCCCTTGTCGCACATCGGGCAGTCGAGCGGGTGGTTGAGCAGCAGCAGCTCCATCACCCCCTCCTGCGCCTTCTTGGCGACCGGAGAGCTGAGCTGGGTGCGGACCACCATGCCGTCGGCGACGGTCTGGGTGCACGAGGCGACCGGCTTGCGCTGCCCCTCCACCTCGACCAGGCACTGCCGGCACGCGCCGGCCGGGGCCAGCAGCGGATGGTCGCAGAACCGGGGGATCTCGATGCCCAGCTGCTCGGCGACGCGGATCAGCAGCGCACCCTTGGGGGCGGTGACCTCGACGCCGTCGATGGTGAGCGTGACGGTTTCCGGGGCCTTGACGACGTCAGTCATTAATGGGCTCCCACCAACTGCTTGTCGGACAGCTTCGGCGCCGTGCGCCCCTCGATGTAGTCGAGGTAGTCCTGCTTGAAGTACTTCAGCGACGAGGTCACCGGGCTGGTCGCGCCGTCACCCAGACCGCAGAACGAGCGGCCGAGGATGTTGTCGCAGGTGTCCAGCAGGGTGTCCAGGTCCTCGTGGGTGCCCTGACCGGAGAGGATCCGCCGGTAGACCCGGACCATCCAGTAGTTGCCCTCCCGGCACGGCGTGCACTTGCCGCACGACTCGTGGTGGTAGAACTCCAGCCACCGGTAGGTCGCGTAGACCGGGCAGTCCTGGTCGGAGAAGATCTGGGTGGCCGTGGTGCCGAGGATGGACCCGGCCGCCGCCACCGACTCGAAGTCCAGCGGCACGTCCAGGTGCTCGGCGGTGAGCAGCGGCGTCGACGAGCCGCCCGGGGTCCAGAACTTCAGGTTGTGCCCGGGCTGCATCCCGCCGGCCAGCTCCAGCAGCTCGCGCAGGGTGATGCCCATCGAGCACTCGTACTGGCCCGGGTTGGCGATCCGGCCGGAGAGCGAGTAGATCATCGGCCCGGAGGACTTCTCCGTGCCCATCGTCTTCCACCAGTCGGCGCCGCCCAGCACGATGTACGGCACGCTCGCGATGGTGCCGACGTTGTTCACCACCGTCGGGCTGGCGTACAGGCCGTGGGTGGCCGGGAAGGGCGGGCGCAGCCGAGGCTGGCCGCGGAAGCCCTCCAGCGAGTCCAGCAGCGCGGTCTCCTCGCCGCAGATGTACGCCCCGGCGCCGGAGTGCACCACCAGCTCCAGGTCGAACTTCGTGCCGAGGATGTTCTTCCCGAGGTAGCCCTTGGCGTACGCCTCGCGCACCGCGTTGCGCAGCCGGCGCGCGGCGTGCACCGCCTCGCCCCGGATGTAGATGTAGGCGCGGTTGGCCCGGATCGCGTACGACGCGATGATCACGCCCTCGACCAGCGAGTGCGGGTCGTGGGTCATCAGCGGCAGGTCCTTGCAGGTGCCCGGCTCGCCCTCGTCGGCGTTCACCACCAGGTAGTGCGGCTTGCCGTCGCCCTGCGGGATGAACCCCCACTTGAGACCGGTCGGGAAGCCGGCGCCGCCGCGCCCGCGCAGGCCGGAGTCCTTGACCAGCTGGATCAGGTCGTCCGGGTGGGCCTTGAGCGCCTTGCGCAGCGCCGCGTAGCCGTCCAGCTTCTCGTAGGTGCCGATCCGCCAGGCGTCCGGCGAGAGCCAGCGCTTGGTGAGCACGGGAGTGAGCTTCGCCAGGGTCTCCCGTCGAGGCGTCGTCACTTCTGAGCCTCCGCTTCCTTGAGGTTGCGCTCCTGCGCCCCGGCCTCGTCGCCGGCGGGCTTGCCGTCACCGGCGGGCGGGTTGGCCGCCGCGCCGGCGACCTCGGCCTCCTGCGCGTCGCGCGGGGCCGGGGGCGCGGTGTCCACCGGAACCTTGGTGCCGGGGGCGTCCGGCACGGCGGTCGCCGCGTCCGGCTGCCGGGTCTCGGCCGCCCGCACCTCCGGCGACTTGTCGTCCGGCCCCTTGACGTCCGGGGCGGTGCTGCCGGTCGCCTGCTCCGGCCGGGCCGGCTCGCCGGCGCCCGCGTTGCCGGCCGTACCGGTCGGGGCGGACGCGCCGTCGCCACCCTTCACCGGCGCGGTCGTCACGGGCGCCGCGGCGGGCGCCGGCTGCTCGGCCTTGGCCGCCTCGGCCTTCGCCTTCGCCGCGGCCGCGTCGGCCTCCGCCTTGCTCCGGATCGGGGTGTTCGGGTCGAAGCCCGCCACCGAGATGCCGTGCTCCTGGGCCAGCCGCAGGCCGCGCAGGGTCGGCTCGCCCGGTCCGCCGTCGGCGACCGCGCCCTCGCGCTCGTCGGCGAAGCCGGCCAGCTGCACCGCCATCTCCTTGAGCGTGCAGAGCCGGGCGCCCCGGGTCGGCATCGGCCGGCCGCCGGCGCGCAGCTCGTCGACCACCCCGACCGCGGCCTGCGGGTCCACCTTGTCGAAGAAGTCGTAGTTGACGGTCATCACCGGGCCGTAGTCGCAGGCCGCCAGGCACTCGGCGTGCTCCAGGGTGATCTTCCCGTCGGCGGTGGTCTCGTCGTGCCCGACGCCGAGGTGCTCGGCGAGGGTGTCGTAGACCTCCTGGCCGCCGAGCACGTTGCACAGGGTGTTGGTGCAGACGCTCACCAGGTAGTCGCCGGTCGGCCGGCGCTTGTACATGGTGTAGAAGGTGGCCACCGCGCCCACCTGGGCCTTGTTCAGCCCCAGCACCTCGGCGCAGAACTCCACGCCGGCCGGGGAGACGTAGCCCTCCTCGGACTGCACCAGGTGCAGCAGCGGCAGCAGCGCCGAACGCGACCGGTCCGCCGGGTAGCGGGCGATGATCTCCCGCGCCCGCTGCCGGGTCTCTTCGGTGAAAACACTCATCGGTCACAACCACCCATCACGGGGTCCAGCGAGGCGCCGCCGGCGATCACGTCGGCGATCAGGCCGCCCTCGGCCATCGCCGGAAGGGCCTGGAGGTTGACGAAGCTCGGCTCCCGGTAGTGCACCCGGTAGGGCCGGGTGCCACCGTCGGAGACCGCGTGCACGCCCAACTCGCCGCGGGGCGACTCGATGCCGACGTAGACCTGGCCCGGCGGCACCCGGAAGCCCTCGGTGACGAGCTTGAAGTGGTGGATCAGCGACTCCATCGACTGACCCATGATCTTGGCCACGTGCTCCAGCGAGTTGCCCATGCCGTCGACCCCGATGGCCAGCTGCGCCGGCCAGGCGATCTTCTTGTCGGCCACCATCACCGGGCCGGGCTTGAGCCGGTCCAGCGCCTGCTCGACCAGCTTGAGCGACTCGCGGATCTCGGCCAGCCGGACCAGGTAGCGGCCCCACACGTCGCCGTCGGTGTGCGTCGGGACGTCGAACTCGTACGTCTCGTAGCCGCAGTACGGCATGGTCTTGCGCAGGTCCCAGGCCAGCCCGGCGGAGCGCAGCACCGGCCCGGTGACGCCGAGCGCGATGCAACCGGTCACGTCGAGCACCGCAACGTTCCTGGTGCGCTCGATCCAGATCGGCTGGCCGGAGAGGAGGTCCTCGTACTCCTTGAGCTTCTTCGGCATCAGCTTGAGGAACTCGCGGATCTTGACGATCGCCTCGTCCGGCACGTCCTGCGCCACGCCGCCCGGCCGGACGTACGCGTGGTTCATCCGCAGGCCGGTGATCATCTCGAAGATCTCGAGGATGTGCTCCCGCTCCCGGAAGCCGTACAGCATCATGTTGATCGCGCCCAGCTCCATGCCGGTGGTGGCCAGCCAGACCAGGTGCGACGAGATCCGGTTCAGCTCCATCATCAGCACCCGGATGGTGTTCGCCCGCTCGGTGACCTGATCGGAGATGCCGAGCAGCCGCTCCACCGCCAGCGCGTACGCCGTCTCGTTGAACAGCGGGGCGAGGTAGTCCATCCGGGTCACGAAGGTGCTGCCCTGGACCCAGTTGCGGTACTCGAGGTTCTTCTCGATGCCGGTGTGCAGGTAGCCGATCACCGAACGGGCCTCGCGGACCGTCTCACCCTCGAGTTCGAGGATCAGCCGGAGCACCCCGTGCGTCGACGGGTGCTGCGGACCCATGTTGACGACGATCCGCTCGTCGTTGATCGGGTCGGTACCGGAGACCACGCTGTCCCAGTCCCCACCGGTGACGGTGAAGACCTTGCCCTCGGCGGTCTCACGCTCGGTCGCGTAGTTGGACGTGGTCACTGGTACGACCTCCTCCGGTCCGGCGGCGGGATCTCGGCGCCCTTGTACTCCACCGGCACGCCGCCGAGCGGGTAGTCCTTGCGCTGCGGGTGGCCCTCCCAGTCGTCCGGCATCAGGATCCGGGTCAGGTTGGGGTGGCCGTCGAAGACGATGCCGAACATGTCGTACGCCTCCCGCTCCTGCCAGTCGGCCGTCGGGTAGACCGACGTGACGCTGGGCAGGTGCGGTTCCTCGACGGAGACCGCGGCCTCCAGCCGCACCAGGCGGCGGTAGGTCATCGAGGTGAGCTGGTAGACCACGTGCAGCCGCCGGGAGTCGGCGCCGAGGTAGTCCACCCCGGACACCGACGAGCAGAGCTCGAAGCGGAGCGCGAGGTCGTCGCGCATCACCTGGCAGACCTCGGCGATCCGCTCGGGGCGGACGTGCAGGGTCAGCTCGCCCCGGTCGACCACGACCTTCTCGATCGCGTCGCCGAAGGCCGGGTAGGCCTCCTCCAGCGCGTCGCACACCTCGTCGAAGTAGCCGCCGTACGGCCGGGGCGAGTCCTCCACGGCCCGGCGCGGGCGGACCAGGCCGCCGAAGCCGGAGACGTCGCCGGTGCCCTGGTTGCCGAACATGCCGCGACCGGCCGGGCTGGCCGGCGGGTACTCGGCGGGCGCGGTGCTGCTGGCGCCGGCCGGCGTGGTCGGCACGGGCACGCCGCCGCCGTCGATCCTGTCGTTGGGTGCGGTCACTTCTGGACACCCCCGTGCTGGTGCAGGTGGTTCTGGGCCTTCATCCAGTTCTCGATCCGCAGCTGCTCCTCGCGGCCCTCGCGGACGGCCTTCGTCCACTCGGCCCGCCGGGCCTTGTCGCTGCGGTACGACGACGGCATCGCGCCGTAGGGGACGACCGGAACGTCACCGCGGGCCTGGCGTGCCTCGAGCATCTTGCGGCCGTTCGGGCCGAGCGGCTCGTACATGATCTTCTCGCGCAGCTTGAGCACCGCGTCGATGAGCATCTCGGGCCGGGGCGGGCAGCCGGGAAGGTACATGTCGACCGGGACGATGTGGTCGACGCCCTGCACGATGGCGTAGTTGTTGAACATGCCGCCGCTGCTGGCGCAGACGCCCATCGAGATGACCCAGCGGGGCTCGGCCATCTGGTCGTAGATCTGGCGCAGCACCGGGGCCATCTTCTGGCTCAGCCGGCCGGCCACGATCATCAGGTCGGCCTGCCGGGGCGAGGCGCGGAACACCTCCATGCCCCAGCGGCCCATGTCGTAGTGCGGGCCGCCGGCCGCCATCATCTCGATCGCGCAGCACGCCAGACCGAAGGTGGCACCCCAGACCGACGACTTCCGCGACCAGTTGACCAGCTTCTCCACCGAGGTGAGCAGGACACCGGCGGGAAGCTTCTCCTCGATACCCATCTGAGGTTCCTCCCTCAGTCCCAGTCCAGGCCGCCACGCCGCCACACGTAGGCGTACGCGACGAAGACCGCGACGATGAACAGGACCATCTCCACGAAGCCGAAGATCGGCAGGGCGTCGAACGAGACCGCCCAGGGATAGAGGAAGATGATCTCGATGTCGAAGACGATGAAGAGCATCGCCGTCAGGTAGAACTTGATCGGGAACCGCCCGCCGCCGACCGGCTGGGGGCTGGGCTCGATGCCGCACTCGTACGCCTCGAGTTTGGCCTTGTTGTAGCGGCGGGGGCCGGCGAAGCGGGCGGCCGCCACGGAGAACAGCGCGAACCCCGCGGCGAGGGCGAACAGCCCGATGATCGGTGCGTAAGGCGAGAGCGACATCGTTTTCTCCTGCTCGTCCTTCCCTGCCCTCGGTGCTTGACGAAAATCACACTATTCACGTCCCATCCGGCAACCTTCGCCGGGGGGCCGATCTCTGTGCGCCGGGTCCGCCGTCGTCACCGACCGTGGACCCGGCGGTCACACGGCTGGCGCCACCTTCGTCATCGCGTTGATGACCCGGTCCATCGCGTCCCCGCCGCGCGGGTCGGTCAGGTTGGCCAGCAGCTTGAGTACGAAGCGCATCAGCATCGGGTGCGGCATGCCGTGCCGGGTGGCCATCCGCATGATCTCCGGACGGCCGATCAGCTTCACGAAGATGCCGCCGAGCCGGTAGTAGCCACCGAACCGCGCCTTGAGCTCGGTCGGGTACGCGTTCAGCGCCCGCTCCCGCTCGGCGCCGGCCGGTCGGGCCAGGGCCTGCACCGCGATCTCCGCGGCCAGCTCGCCGGACTCCATCGCGTACGCGATGCCCTCGCCGTTGAACGGGTTGACCATGCCGCCGGAGTCGCCGACCAGCATCACCCCGCGGGTGTAGTGCGGCACCCGGTTGAAGCCCATCGGCAGGGCCGCGCCGAGGATCGGACCCTCCGCGTTGGACTCGTCGGTCATGCCCCAGTCCGCCGGGGTGTTCGCCAGCCAGTCGGTCAGCAGGCGGCGGTAGTTGGTCTTGCCGAACGCGGACGAGGAGTTGAGCACCCCGAGGCCGACGTTGACCCGGCCGTCACCCAGGCCGAAGATCCAGCCGTACCCGGGCAGCAGGTTGTCGCCGCTGTCCTTGCTGCGCAACTCCAGCCAGGACTCCAGGTAGTTGTCGTCGTGCTTGGCCGCGCAGCGGTAGTAGCGCCGCACGGCGACCCCGATCGGCCGGTCCTCCCGCTTGGCCAGCCCGAGGGCGAGCGGGAACCGGCCGGAGACGCCGTCGGCCGCGACGACCAGCGGCGCGTGGAAGGTGGCCGGGGCCTTGTCCGGGCCCACCTCGGCCTCCACACCGATCACCCGGCCGTCCGGGTCGAGCACCGGGCCGGTGACGTTCACGCTGGTCCGCAGCTTCGCGCCGGCGGCTACCGCACGCTGGGCGAGCAGATCGTCGAAGTCGAGTCGGGTGCGCACCAGGCCGTAGTTGGGGAAGCTCGCCAGATCGGGCCAGTCCAACTCCAGCCGGATCCCGCCGCCGATCACCCGCAGCCCCCGGTTGTGCAGCCAGCCGGCCTCTTCGGAGGTGTCCACACCCATCCGGACCAGCTGCCGCACCGCGCGCGGGGTCAGCCCGTCGCCGCAGACCTTCTCCCGCGGGAACTCGGTCTTCTCCAGCAGCAGCACCCGTACGCCGTGCCGAGCCAGGTGGTACGCGGTCGCCGACCCACCGGGACCGGCGCCCACGACGATGACGTCGGCGTCGTGCTCCACCGCGGTCATCCGCGCCTCCTCCCGCATGCTCGTGAAATGCTTCACAAGCCCAGACGGGAGGAGTCTATGACCGGGGTTACACCGGCGCCCGCTGAGGGGTACCTAACTTGCCGGAAACCCGGTCGTGGGGCGCTCACCAGCGGCGGAACGCCCGCCGGTCGGCGCCTCGGGTGCGGTCGTCAGCGCCGGGCGGGGCTCGCCGAGTCCAGGCCGGCGTCGACCCGGATCGTCTCCGGCAGGTGCTCGCGCAGCGCGCCGCCGGCGGCCCGATCGAGCGCGGCGAGGACCTCGGCCACCACCTGACGGACGTCGGCGGGATCCGCGCCGGCCAACTCCTTGAGCTGCGCGATGAGTTCGGCCGCGTCGTCGTCGGTGGCCGCCACCTCGTCCGGCTGCTCAGATCTCATAGCGGGAGCCTACGGAACAAAATGGACCAAAGACGGATATTCACGAACCAGGTGGTACGGCCCCAGGGTCCGGGTCGCCGGGCCCTGGTGCACGCCCTTTGCTCTGCTTCAACCGGCGCAACGGTCGACCGCCCGAACCGCTGCGGTGGTTGACGCAGAGCAAAGGCGTCTCACCGGTTCCCTCGCGGACCGGCACGGGTCACCGGCAACCGTGGTGCCGCCACGGTCAGGGGCGGATCCCGCGGTGCAGCGCGACGACCCCACCGGTCAGGTTGCGCCAGGCCACCCTGCCCCAGCCTGCTCCGCCGATCCGCGCCGCCAGCGCCGCCTGGTCGGGCCAGGCCTGGATCGACTCGGCCAGGTAGACGTAGGCGTCCGGGTTGCTGGAGACCCGACGGGCAACCGCGGGCAGTGACCGCATCAGGTACGACAAATAGACCGTGCGGAAGGCGGGATTCACCGGCCGGCTGAACTCGCAGACCACCAGCCGCCCGCCCGGCCTGGTCACCCGGGCCAGCTCACGGAGCGCCGCGTCGGTGTCGACCACGTTGCGTAGCGCGAAGGAGATGGTCACCGCGTCGAAGCTGGCGTCGGCGAAGGGCAGTCGCAGCGCGTCCCCGGCCACCAGCGGCACCAGGGGGCGGCGACGCTTGCCGGCGTGGAGCATGCCGAGCGACAGGTCGGCCCCGACCGCGTACGCCCCGGACTGGGCCAGCTCCTCCGTCGAGACGCCGGTGCCCGCGCCGACGTCCAGCACCCGCTCGCCGGGGCGCAGGCCGAGCGCGGCCCGGGTGGACCGGCGCCAGGACCGGTCCTGGCCGAAGGAGAGGACCGTGTTGGTCAGGTCGTACCGCGCGGCCACGCCGTCGAACATCGCGGCGACCTCGTGCGGCTGCTTGTCCAGGCTGGCGCGCTGGCCCTGGGGGGTACGGCTCACCCCTCCACTCTGCCAGCCGGGCGCCCGCACCGGACCGCTGGGTCGGCCGCGGTCCCGGCCGGGCGGGCGTGCGCCCGGCCGCCCCCCGGACATGCGAACGGGCGGGGTGGTCACCCACCCCGCCCGCCGCGTGTCACCCGTCAGTCGGTCGACGTCTCGTCGCCCGGGGCCACCAGGACCACCCGGCGCCGCCGGGAGATCAGCAGCAGCGCGCCACCGACCAGCAGGACGGCCGCGCCGATCCCGCCGATCAGGCCGGCCTGCACACCGGTCACCGGCAGGCCGCCGCCACCGCCGCCGGTGCCAGGGTTCGGGGTCACCGTCGGCTCGCCGCTCGGGGTCGGCGTCGGAGTGGGCTGGGCGCTCAGGTCGACGAAGACGTCGAACTGGGCGGTGTTGTCGCCGTCGTCGGTCTCGGTGAACGCCTTGCGCTGCGCTCCGCTGGCGATCCGCGGCGTCTCCTCCGGCGTGCCCTCGGCGGCGTCCAGGCCGGCGGCGAAGAGAAAGCCGGGGCGCAGCACCGGCTCGGTGACGCCTGCGCCGACCCTGACCCGCACGTCCGCGGTGTAGAACTGGCCCGGCTTCAACACCGCGCCGGAGTCCTCGCAGTACGCATGGGCGAAGCCGCCCAGCGTCTGCTCGACACAGCCCTCGGGCAGCTCGGCGAAGGTGACGTCGGCCGGCAGGGTGATGCCGTACGCGATTCCGGTCGCCTTGCGGCTGCCGCCGTTGTAGACCGCCCAGTCCAGCGGTGCGGTGTCTCCGGGGCGGACGGGCTTGAGCCCGCTCTCGCCGGCCTCGTCGCCGTCGACCTGCACGTCGGCGTAGACGTCCTGCACCCAGGTGGTGAGGTCGTAGCCGGGCTTGGCGACGGTGATGTCGTGCTCGACGCTGTCGCCCTTCGCGTTGGCCGCGCTGATCGTGACGACCAGCGTGCCCGCCGCGCCCCGGCCGCCCGTGGAGAAGATCGGGATGCCGAAGTCCTCGGTGGTGCCGCCGGTCAGATCGCCGAGCAGGCAGCTGAAGGTCGTGCCGTCGACCTCGCAACCCTCGGGCACGACCACGCCGACCTTCGGCTTCTTGGGGTTGAGGCCCTTGGTGTCCACCGTGACGCGGACGTCCTCGGCGTCGACGGCGGTGGTGTTGACGACCTGGAACTTGAACGGCTTGGCCTTGGCCTCCTTGACGCCCTTGGCCAGCTCGTAGCTCAGCGGGATCAGCTGGAGCTCCGCCTGGTCGGCGGCCTGGGCCGGGGCCGCCGCGACGGTCACGCCGCCGACGGCGAGCAGGGCTGCGACGCCGGCGCGCGCCAGCGCGGAACGGTGGAACGGTGTCATCGATCCCCCGGGGTTAGGGAAAGAAACTGATGGTTGCGGAACCGAGCGGACGTTATCGAAGGTCGATGCGGCACGCCAGTTCCGCCCGCCGGTTTTCATCCGTCCGGCCCGGACGGCATGGACGGTGCGGGCGGGTTGGTCACCCGTCCCGCCCGCACCGCCGTGCGTTATGTGAACGGCCCGCGCGGGCCGATGGAGGACGGCGTTCAGGCCGCCGGCCGCTCGTCGCCCGGCGTCACCAGGACGACCCGGCGTCGCCGCGCGACCAGGAACATCACACCACCGGCGGCCGGCACGGCCAGGCCGATCCCGCCGATCAGGCCGGCCTGCGGGCCGGTCACCCGCAGCCCGCCACCGCCGCCGTGCGGGCCGCCACGATCACCGCGACGCCGTCGGTGTTGTCGCTGTCATCCACATCGCCTCGCGCCGAGCGGATGCTAGCGATCGACGACTACCGTCGCCACCCCCCACGCCGGGCCGTCGTGTCCTGCCTGTCCGCCCGAAACCCGGACCGCGCCGACCGACCCCACCGGAAAGCCCGGAACAGGACCAACCGGCCAGGGTCAGTTGACCTCGACCAGCGGCAGGGACTTCCCGGCGCCGCCGCCCGGCATCGCGATCGAGGAGAAGTGCGATACCACCCGCTCGTCGGTCGGGTCGTCGGCCGGGGTCCAGTGCACCGCCAGCCGGTGGTAGAGGGTGTCCCGCTGGGCCGGGATCCGGTCCGCCGACCGGATCATGCCGATCAGCTCGTGCAGGTTGGAGCGGTGCCGGGCACCCGCCGAGGAGATGACGTTCTCCTCCAGCATGATCGAGCCGAGGTCGTCGACGCCCATGTGCAGGGCGAGCTGGCCGACGTCCTTGCCGGTGGTCAGCCAGGACGCCTGCAGGTGCGGCACGGTCTCGAAGAAGAGCCGGGACACCGCGACCAGTCGCAGGTACTCCAGGGTGGTGGCCTGGGTCCGACCCTTGAGGTGGTTGTTCTCCGGCTGGTACGTCCACGGGATGAACGCCCGGAAGCCGCCGGTGCGGTCCTGCACGTCGCGGATCATCCGCAGGTGCTCGATCCGCTCGGCGTTCGTCTCGCCGGTGCCCATCATCATCGTGGCGGTCGACTCCAGGCCCTGCCGGTGGGCCAGTTCCATGACCTCCAGCCAGCGCTCGCCGGATTCCTTGAGCGGGGCGATCGCCTTGCGGGGCCGCTCGGGCAGCATCTCCGCGCCGGCTCCGGCGATCGAGTCCAGCCCGGCCACCTTGATCCGGGCGATCGCCTCGTCCAGGCTGACGCCGGAAACCTTGGCCATGTGCAGGATCTCGCTCGGGCCGATCGAGTGGATGGCGAGCTGCGGGTACGCCTGCTTGACCGCGGAGAAGAGCTCCTCGTAGTACTCCACGCCGTAGTCCGGGTGGTGCCCGCCCTGGAGCATGACCTGGGTGGCGCCCAGCTCGACCGCCTCGCCGCAGCGGCGCAGGATCTCCTCGGTCGGGTGGGTCCAGCCCTCCTTGTGCTTCGGCGCGCGGTAGAACGCGCAGAACTTGCACGCGGTGACGCAGACGTTGGTGTAGTTGATGTTGCGGTCGATCAGGTACGTGACGATGTCGTCCGGGTAGCGCCGCCGGCGTACCGCGTCGGCCGCCTCGCCCAGCGCGTGGAAGGGCGCGTCGGTGTAGAGCAGCAGGGCCTCCTCGGGCGTGATCCGCCCGCCGTCCGCGCCGCGCTGCAGGATGTCGTCGATCTCCCGGCTCACCGTCACGCCCCCGAGCCTACGTCCCCCCGCGCACCCCCACCCCCGGGTGCCCCGCCCCCTGTCACCCATCCCACGCCCCTTCCTCCCGCGATCTTGCACTTTCGGCCCGCTGTCCGTCCGATAAGCGGCATAAGTCGGGACCACAACTGCAAGATCGCCGAGGGGAGGTGGACGGGGCTATGCGTCGTAGTCGACGGTGAGATTGTCGGTGGTTGGGGTGGATTGGCAGGTGAGGACGTAGCCGGCGGCCAGCTCGTCGGGCTCCAGGGCGTAGTTGCGGGCCATCGTCACCTCGCCGTCGACGACCTTCGCCTTGCACGTCGAACAGACCCCGCCCTTGCAGGCGTACGGCAGTTCGCCGCGCACCTTGAGCGCCGCGTCCAGCACCCGCTCGTGGCGGCCCATGGTGAAGCTCGACGAGCGGCCGTCCAGCAGGATGGTCACCTCGGTGCCGCTGCCCGACTCGTCGGCGGCGCGGCGCGGCGGCTCCGGCGGCGCGTCGACGTGGAACAGCTCGGTGTGCACCGCCGACTCGGGCAGGCCGCGCCCGGTCAGCGCCGCCTTCGCGTCCACCACCATGCCGTACGGGCCGCAGAGGAACCACTCCTCGATGGCCTCGCCGGGCACCACGGTGTCCAGCAGCCGACCCAGCCGCTCGGCGTCGATCCGGCCGGAGAGCAGCGCCGACTCCCCCTGCTCCCGGGAGAGCACGTGCACGAGGTGCAGCCGGGTCGGGTAGCGGTCCTTCAGGTCGGCCAATTCCTCGGCGAACATCACCGTGTTAGCCGTGCGGTTGCCGTACACCAGGGTGAAGGTGCTGGCCGGCTCGACGGCGAGCGCGGTCGCGACCAGCGCGAGCACCGGGGTGATGCCCGACCCGGCGACCACCGCGCCGTAGTGGCGGACCCGGTCCGGGGCGAACGCGGTGGTGAAGTGCCCCAGCGGCGGGAGCACCTCGACCGTGTCGCCGTCGCGCAGCGCGCCGCAGGCGAACGCGGAGAAGGCGCCGCCGGGGATCTCCCGCACCCCGATCCGCAGCCGGCCGCGCCGGGCCAGGTCGTCCGGAGTGGAGCAGATCGAGTACGACCGGCGCACGTCCTCGCCGGCCGCACCGGCCGAGCCGGTGAGCCCGGCTCCGGCGGGAAGCCGCACGGTCAGGTGCTGGCCGGCCCGGAACGCGAAGGTCTCCCGCAGTTCCTCGGGTACGGCGAAGGTGATCGCCACGGCGTCGTCGGTGAGCCGGTCGACGGCGGCGACCGGCAGCGGGTGGAAGACCGGCCGGCGGCGGACCGGGCGGGTGATGGTGACTGTCACAGCGCCTTCAGGTGGTCGAAGGGTTCGGAGCAGGAGCGGCAGCGCCAGAGCGCCTTGCACGCGGTGGAGCCGAACCGGCTGACCTGCTCGGTCTCCGGGGAACCGCAGCGCGGGCAGCGCACCGCCAGGGTGAGCGGCACGACGCCGGCCGCGCGCACCGGAGCCGGCGGGGCGATACCGGCGGCGGCGAGCTTGGCCCGCCCGCTCGCGGAGATCCAGTCGGTGCTCCACGCCGGACTGTAGACCGTGCGGACCTCGGCGTCCGGATGGCCCGCGGCGGCCAGCGCCCGGCGGATGTCGGCCCGGATGACGTCCATCGCCGGGCAGCCGGTGTAGGTGGGGGTGATGGTGACGACCACCCGGCCGGTGGCCGGATCCTCGTCGACCGCCCGCAGGATGCCCAGCTCGTCGATGGTGACCACGCGGATCTCCGGGTCCACCACCGCCGCCACGGCCGTCCTGGGATCGGTCACCACGCCGCCCCGGGGTGGGCGCGGTGCAGCACCTGCATCTCGGCGAGCAGGTACGACAGGTGCTCGGTGTGCACGCCGTCCCGCCCGCCGGCCGGCGCCCATGCGGTCTCCGGCCGGGTGAGCGTCGCCTCGTCGAGCACGGCCGTCACGGTGGCGTCGAACCGGTCGCGCAGCGTCGCCGGGTCGACCGGGGCCGCCGGGTCCGGGGCGAAGAGCTCCGCAGTGTACGGCCAGACCTGGTCCACCGCGTCCTGCATCCGGCGGTGCGACTCCTCGGTGCCGTCACCGAGCCGCTTCACCCAGAGCGAGCCGTGGTCCAGGTGGTAGGCCGACTCCTTGCGCGCCTTGGCGCCGATCGCCGCCAACCGCTCGTCCGCGCAGCCGGCCAGCGCGGTGTAGAGCGGCAGCTGGTAGGCGGCGAGGAAGAACAGCTTCGCCATGGTCACCGCGAAGTCGCCGTTGGGCAGCTCGACCAGGAGGCAGTTGCGGAACTCTCGGTCGTCGCGGCGGAACGCCAAAGCGTCCTCGTCGCGGCCGGCGCCCTCCAGCTCGCCCGCGTACGTGAGCAGCAGCCGGGCCGCGCCGAGCTGGTCGAGGGCGATGTTGGCCAGCGCGATGTCCTCCTCCATCTCCGGCGCGCGGGTGGTCCACTCGGCGAGCCGCTGCGCCGCGATCAGCGCGTCGTCGCCGAGGGCGAGGGTGAAGTCGAACGGGCCGGTCACGCCGCCACCTCGCTCCGCTCGGCGGCGGCGCGACGCGCCCCGGTGCTGAGCCGGATGGTTCGCTCACTGCGCTCGCTCACAGGTGGGCCACCCCGTCCGGCACCTCGTAGAAGGTGGGGTGGCGGTAGACCTTGTCCGCGGCCGGGTCGAAGAAGGCGTCCTTCTCGTCCGGGCTGGACGCGGTGATCGCGGCGGCCGGGACCACCCAGATCGACACCCCCTCCTGACGGCGGGTGTAGAGGTCCCGGGCGTTGCGCAGGGCCAGCTCGGCGTCGGGCGCGTGCAGGCTGCCGACGTGGGTGTGGGACAGCCCGCGCCGGGCCCGGACGAACACCTCCCAGAGCGGTGCTTGTTCCTTGCTCACGCGGCCACCTTCTCCTTCTGCTGCTGTGCGCGCTTGGCGGCGTACGCCGCGGCGGCCTCGCGGACCCACGCGCCCTCGCGGTGCGCGGCCCGCCGGTGCGCCATCCGCTCCCGGTTGCACGGCCCGTCGCCGGAGATCACCCGCATCAGCTCGGCGTAGTCCGGCTGGGTGAAGTCGTACGCCTGCCGCTCGTCGTTCCAGCGCAGGTCCGGGTCGGGGATGGTCAGGCCGAGGACCTCGGCCTGCTGCACGCACATGTCGACGAAGCGCTGGCGCAGCTCGTCGTTGGAGAAGCGCTTGATCTTCCAGGCCATGGACTGCGCCGAGTGGGTGGAGTCGGTGTCCGGCGGGCCGAACATCGCCAGCGACGGGTACCACCAGCGGTCGACGGCGTCCTGGGCCATCGCCTTCTGCGCCGGGGTGCCGTGTGCCAGGGTGTGCAGGATCTCGTAGCCCTGCCGCTGGTGGAACGACTCCTCCTTGCAGACCCGGATCATCGCCCGGGCGTACGGGCCGTAGGAGCAGCGGCACAGCGGCACCTGGTTGACGATCGCCGCGCCGTCCACCAGCCAGCCGATGGCGCCGACGTCGGCCCAGGTGAGGGTCGGGTAGTTGAAGATCGAGCTGTACTTCTGCCGGCCGTCCAGCAGCAGCTCGACCAACTCGTCCCGGCTCGCCCCGAGGGTCTCGGCGGCGGCGTAGAGGTAGAGGCCGTGGCCGGCCTCGTCCTGCACCTTGGCGAGCAGGATCGCCTTGCGCTTGAGCGACGGCGCCCGGCTGATCCAGTTCCCCTCCGGCTGCATGCCGATGATCTCGGAGTGGGCGTGCTGGGCGATCTGCCGGATCAGCGTCTTCCGGTACGCCTCGGGCATCCAGTCGCGTGGCTCGATCTTCTGGTCGGCGTCGACGACCGCGGCGAAGTACGCCGCCAGGTCCTCGTCGGGGGCGGGCCCGCCACGGCGCCCGCGCTCGGCGGCCTCCCGCAGCGCCGCCTCGGCCGCCTCGACCTCGCCGAGCAGGCCACCGCCGCCGGGCGCGTCCTCGGCGGGGAAGTCGTTGCCATACATGAGGTCAAGTGTTACAGCTGTCGACTCAAGAAACCAGAGGGTGTAACAGGATTCTGCCGGCACCCTTCGTCACCGGCCGACCGCTCCCCGTGGAGGTTCAAACTATGACTTGGGTCACGCGGCAAAGATGAATCCCCCCAGAAAACG
Source organism: Micromonospora sp. R311 (assembly GCF_056780015.1). Lineage (NCBI taxonomy): Bacteria > Bacillati > Actinomycetota > Actinomycetes > Micromonosporales > Micromonosporaceae > Micromonospora > Micromonospora sp. R311. The sequence goes on along the minus strand of NZ_JBSWCE010000028.1, from coordinate 63,170 downwards.
CATACCGGTCTGATATCCCGTCTTCATGGCAAGTTGCCAGGTGTGGGGTTCTGGCGCGTCGCCGATCCGGACGTAGACTTTCGCCGTCACACCGATCGGCTGCCGACGATCGTCAGCCAGCGAGGCCGTCCCCCCGGCCTCGGCCGTCCGCCGATCCGTCCGGGCAACAAGCCGGTTCCCCCCGGCCCTGACATCTGGAGCTCACCCACTCATGCGATCCCGCGTGACCATGGTGCTCGCCCTCGTGGCGGTCCTCCTCGGTGGCGTCCTGCTCGTCCCCGCCGCGTACGCGCGGCTCGCCGGTGACGGCGACGCCGGGGGCGGCGGAGGCGGCGCGGGCAGCGTCGCGGCACCCGAACCGACGCCACCGCCCCCGCCGACCCTCGCGGCGGGACCGGTCGCGGTGACCTTCAAGGGCGAGTTCTTCTCGTGGGCCCTGATGGACCGGGAGACCGGCAAGATCTCCGGCTCGAAGAACATGGCCTCGACCAGCTCCACCGAGTCGATGATCAAAGCCTGGATCGTCTCCGACTACCTGCGCCAACTCGGCGACAAGGAGCCGTCGTCGGAGATGAAGAAGGCCGCCAGCGTGGCGATCCGGGACAGCAACGACGACGCGGCGAACAAGGTCTACTACGCCGCGGGCGGCTCCTACCGGAAGTCCGCGGACGGCCAGCCGAACCCGGTGATCAAGCGAGCGATCAGCATCTGCGGCTTGACGGACACCAAGCGTGGCGACGTCGCCGGCTACGAGGGCTACTGGAGCTTCACCCGGATGTCCCCGCGGGACGCGGTCCGTCTCGGTGACTGCATCGCCGACGGCAAGGCGGCCGGGCCGAAGTGGACCAAGTGGGTGCTGGACGAGATGAGCAAGGTCCGGGGCACCACCGCCGCGAAGGACCAGAAGGCCAAGTCCGGCGGCGGCCGCTGGGGGATCATCGACGGCCTGCCCAAGTCGATCACCAGCCAGGGTCCGGTGAGCATGAAGAACGGCTGGACCCCGCTGAGCTACGACGGCAACTGGCACGTCAGCTGCCTCGCGGTGACCGACCGGTGGAGCCTCGCCGTGCTCCTGCGCTACCCCGTGAAGAGCGGGCTGAAGTACGGCGCGCAGGTCTGCGCCAGCGTCGCCAGCCAGTTGGTGACCCCGCAGCCCGGCGCCGCGCTGAAGGTGCCGCAGCAGCCGGTCGGAAAGCTCTGATGGCCGGCCGCCGGGGCGAGCGTCGGGACGCCTCACCACTGAGGCTGATCGCCGTCGCAGTGATCCTGATCGGCCTGGTGCTGGTGTCCCTGCGGCTGCTCCCCGGCTCGCCGTTCGAGTCCCGGGCCGCCGCCCGGTGGGGCGAAGGCGGCGGCTCCGGCGATCGCTCCACCGGTACGCCCACCGACCGCAGCTCGCGGCCGTCGCCCACGCCCAGCCCCAGCGAGACGCTGGAGCCGCTGCCGTTCGAGGCCAAGGACCTCGACCTGGACATCGAGGGCTGGTACGCCTGGAGCGTGCTGGACCGGCGCACCGGCGAGATCATCGGCTCGGACAACATGGACGAGACCAGCACCACCGCCTCGATGATCAAGTCCTGGATCGTCGCCGACTACCTGCGCCGGGCCGACGAGAAGGGCCAGACCCCGAGCGACGCCAAGCTGGCCGACGCCACGAAGATCATCCGGGACAGCGACAACACCCGGGCGCAGCAGTTCTACAACGCCATCGGCGGGTCCGCCTCGATCAAGCGGCTGCTCTCGATGTGCGAGCTGACCGACAGCAGCGTGGCCAGCGACGGCGGCTGGAGCCGTACCAAGCTGTCGCCGCGGGACACCGCCCGGCTGGGCAACTGCATCGCCGACGGGCGGGCGGCCGGGCCGAAGTGGACCAAGTGGCTGCTCAGCGAGATGCGGCAGGTCCGCGGCGCCGGTGACTTCGGCATCCGCAAGGCGTTCCCGGCCGCCGAGCGGAAGTCCATCGCCATCAAGAACGGGTGGATCGACCGGACCAAAGAGCAGGAGATGCACATCAACTGCCTGGCCATCGGCGACACCTGGACGATGGGCGTGATGGTCCGCTACCCGATCGGCATGGGCTACGACTACGGCATGAAGAACTGCCAGAAGATCACGACAGCTCTCCTCCGGTCCACCACGTAATCGAGCGGTGGTCGCCGGGTGAAGGTCCAGCGACCTCTGCCCGGCAACCACCGCTGACGATCGCTGTCAGTAGGCGACCAACCCCGAAACGGGGCTGCCGCCGTTGCCGTTGAAGATCGAGAAGTAGAACTTCGTCCCGTCCTTGACGTTCGTCGCGATCACCCGCCACGACCCGCCAGCCACGATGGTGTTGTAGTTGCACGGCGCGGTCGGCGACCCCCACCGCACGCAGGCCGAATGGACGTCGGCGTCAGGTGCGCTGGTGACGCGCAGGTTGATGTCCGCGCAGCGCGAACTGGTGTAGTACGGCCCGAATGTGGCCGTGCTACTCAGGCCAAACGCTCCGGTCTTCCAGCTCACAGCTCCCCCGTAGCAGGTCGCCGCCTGCGCGGGCCCGGCCGACAGCACAATCGACGCCGCAGCTCCGAACAGACCGACCACCAGGCCGCTGAAAACTCGTCTCATCATTTCGTTTCCAATCTCATGTCGAGTGTCGCAGGCTTTCGCCTCGGCGATCAGAGGGCGACTCTCTGTACCTGCAGTCACGCAACGTCGCCATTGAGCATTTCCGTTTCTGCCACCATCGTCGCCACAGCATGCGGCCGACCAACCGACTCGTTGCGGCCCAGTGGGTCGCAGGGGCCGCTATCGCGCCTTACTGCCCGCAATCACTTATCGACGGACTTGAGGCAGGACGTGAGGCCTTCGAAGGACCCGTGAGATCGCGATCGCACGACCACCTCCCGGACCGTCTTCGACCGTCCGAACGCCGCCCTGACGAGCGTGTCCGGCACCACTGAATCGGAGGGCGAGGTCACAATGCATGTCCTGCGCGCGGTGGTGGGTTCTGCATCCCTGGGCGCAATCGAACGACACGGCGCAAAGCTGGCCGCGATAACTCCTCCCACCGTGGCCGTCGCCGGCCCCGGTTCCGGTAGCGCGCCGGTCTCCGGACAGATTTCCTGCAATTGAGCAAGAATTGCCGGCGACAGCGAATCCACCCCGTACCTCCCCCATAGCCGGTCGGACAGAGTGCCAATCCCCTCCCTGTCCGTGCCCTGGCGCACAGCCGCTACGTTCTCGGCGAAGTACCGGTCATCCACGTACCCCAACTCGACCAGGGCGGATCGCCGGTCGAATTCGGTTACCGGCAGTGACCGCGTCTCGATGCTCGCGGCCTCCAACGGAGCCGACGGAAGGTTCCTCTCACCGATTCGTCGCAAACGCTCAGTCACCAGGCGGGTGACATCCGCACCAACCGGGTAGGGCCTTACCAGAACGGCGAAATCCACTGCGTCGGCACCGAGATATCCCAGCCGTGCAGACGCCCACGATCGGCCAACGAAACCCCGAAGATCCAGCCCATCTCGTTGTCGTATTCCGTTCACCAGGCTGCGATACGTGTCCGGAGTGAAGCCCCAGTGATGGCCCACGCCAGCAATGTCGCACGCTCGCGCCAGCCCGGCCCCACGGTCGTCGATTCCTACTGAATCCCGCAGCGCGCGGTAATAGGCGGTCAGGGCTTCATCACACCCGTCCGGCAGATCCTCGGTGACCCAAGGCTCCTCGACCACCAGGAGGTTGAAACGGTTGGACAGATCCGGGAACGCGGCACGGAAGTCAGCCAGGCCCACGCTGCCTGACAGTGCGGACTGGCCTGGTCCGCCGAAGTCCACGACGACGGTCTCAGTGGTCTTGGTCTGCGCCTCCAGCAGCGCGTACCGCCAGGTTCGACCGCCGATGGTGATGTCCCGGCAGGGCTCCCGCGTGGGCCGCGCCTGACAGGTCTTCGCCAGCGGCGGCGCGGCCGTCTCGCTGCTCGCTGCCGAAGTCAGTTCGTCCGGACTGCTTTCAGACCGGACCACGATGAACGTGGCCGCGGCAGCCAGCGCCAGGCATACGGCGGTCGTCAGGACCGGGCGGCGGAGAGCGCCGCGGATGAACCGCGACGCCCTCCCGGTAGCACCGGCCGTCGGGTGGGCTCGCTTCACCAGCCGCTGTCCTTGGCCACCCAGTACTCGGTGGTACACGCCTGGGTGCAGCCCGGCCTGACCTCGACCCAGTTGTAGTCTGCCCAGATCGGCAACACCGTTGCGTTGACGGCGTCGTAGTCGCCGGCGACATCCATGTACATCTGACCCGTCCGGCTACCGTCGAAGTCGATGCCGATCTTTCGAGTGCTCGAGTTGATGTCCAGCCAGTAGTCCTGGCAGACGTTGATGGGGAAGGTGACGCTGCCGGTCACGCCGCCGTAACCACCGCCGAGGGTGTAGTTCTGGTTGCTGTCACAGACCCGGCTCGGCGAGCGTGGCGCCCAATCGTTCAGGCGGACCAGCTTGTATTCGTGCCCCTTCCAGGGACGGGCCGCAACGTAGAAGTCGTTGGTGTAGACATTCCCACCGAACTTCAGGGGCGCAGGGGTCCACAACGCCCAACGGTTGTAGATGAAGTGGACCGTCTTGTCCTGCGCCCAGACCTCATAGCACGAGACAATCTTGTGGTCGCGGTCATGCGCGTACACCGGGACGAACCAGGTGGTGGTGCACCCGTTGTCCTCCTTGTACATGTTCTTCACGTCGAAGCCCGCACCGTAGCCGGAACTGCCCTTCGGCTGCGATTTCCGCGCTCTCGGCAGCTGGGCGGAGTCACCCCCGCCGTACTGGATGCCGACGGCCGCCGCGGTTCCTTCCGCGCCGAAGTCCTTCTGCGCGTAGGTCATGCTCTCCGGAGCCTTGTGCCCATCCCACACCAGAGTGATGTCGGCACCCGGGGCATAGGGATCCGGAACGGAACTGGTGTGGACGGCCCGCTCGTCCACGAGACGGCCGGCGCGTGCCGCTTCCGTCAGATGCTCCTTGATCCTCGTCGTCGCGCGGTCGTTGATGCTGGTCCGCGACCGTTGCACGGCGCTCGCGTCCTTGTGGGCGGCCAGCAAGGAACTGCTGTCGAACTTGGTGATTCTGACGTCGCCATCCTTCGGAGCCCCGGCAGTCGCTGGACTGCCGAATCCGACCAATGCCGAGGCTACGATCGTGGCGCTAATCGCCAACGTGAGCGAGCGCCGGATTGGGCGCTCCCTTTCATAGGCATGGACGTGCTCAGACATGTTCCTCCCCGTCTACGGAACGAATGCCAACCGCATCGCGATAGTTGGCGACAACGATGCATGTGACTGTAACGATGCCATCCGCTCCGTGCTGCCCCGCACTTGTGACAGACGGTGAAGAAGTCGACGTGACCTGCCCCTACATCCTCGAAATTTTTATCGACGTCCGTCAGTCGAGGCAGCGGATCCACACGATATGGGGGAAAACGCCCGCCCCGATCCGCGCGCCATCGACGTGGATGAGGCCAAGTTCGGCTGGTCGGTGCCGGCTGGATCCCGGCTCCACACACTCAGGGTGCCCGCTTTCGTGCATGTCGCCGTCGCGGTCTATCCAGATTGGCGACCGCAAGTCGTAGCTTCGGCCATCGCCGGACGTACTGCCCGAACCTTCACGGAAGACGATCGCCGTTCCCGCCACGTTCACTCCGACCACGGTGCCTCGGACGACTGTTGCGGCTGAAGCATCGCCGCGCAGGACGTGAGTGACCACCCCGCCGACGGCGGCAGCGAACGCGACGCCAGCCACGAGCGCGAATAGCGGCATTGAGACCGATCTACCCAACGTCATGCACGCACCCTACCGAGCTACCAGAGATGCGTGGCGTCCAGCTGAAGCGGAGGGCCGCGTCGGACCTGAGCTGTCAGCTTGAGAAGAAGGCGGGGCCGCCGGCGGGGAGGGCCGGGGTCGCGCCGAGAGCCGCGGCCCGGCGGGCGAACTCGCGCAGGCCGGCCACCTGGCGCTCGCCGAGCGAGAAGTCCAGCGCCCGGAAGTACGAGGCCAGCGTCTCCGCGTCGAACGTCTCCCAGCGGGCGCCCGCCTCGGCCACCTGGTCCAGCTCGGCCAGGCAGAGGTCGCGCGAGCGCAGGAACGCCTCGTGCACCTCCTTGACCAGCCCCGGGTGGGCGGCGGCGAAGTCCCGGCGGACCGCCCAGACGGCGAAGACCATCGGCAGCCCGGTCCACTCCCGCCAGGCCTGCCCGAGGTCGGTGACCTCGAGCCCGCGCTTCGGCGCCTCGTAGAGTGCCCGCAGCGCCACGTCGCCGATCAGCACCGCGGCGTCGGCCTCCAGCAGCATCTGGGTCAGGTCCGGCGGGCAGCGGAAGTACTCCGGCCGGACGCCGTACCGCTCGCCGAGCAGCAGCTGGGCCAGGAGCACCCCGGTCCGCGAGGTCGAGCCGAGCGCGACCCGGGCCCCGTCCAGCTCGGCCAGCGGCCGGGTGGAGACGATGTTCACCGAGAGCACCGGGCCGTCGCTGCCCACCGCCAGGTCCGGCAGGAGCAGCAGGTCGTCGGCGTGCCGCAGGTACTCGACGTGCGAGATCGGGCCGATGTCCAGGTCGCCGGCGACCAGCGCGGCGCTCAACCGGTCCGGCGAGTCCTTGTGCAGGTCGACGTCGATCAGCGCGCCGGAGCGCATCAGACCCCAGTAGATGGGCAGGCAGTTCAGGAACTGGATATGCCCGACGCGGGGGCGCGCGACATGCTCGACCATGGCCCGACCGTATCCCGGCCCGCCGGCCGGAGCTCAGCGGGTCGGCGCCGGAGTGGCCAACCCCGCATCCGCCCCGCCCGCCGCCGTACCAACCAAGGTCCCGCCGGCCGTCCCCGCGCCGGTCGGCGCGGGCCCTGCGCCGGTCGCTTGCGGATCGGCCGGCGGAGCCGCCGCGCGGAGCGCCCGGCGTAGGGGCAGCGCGATGGCGGCGACCACCAGCAGCCCGGCCACCCCGCAGCCGGCCACCAGCGGCCGGGGTGCGGCGACCTCCAGGAGCAGGCCGCCGGCCAGGAAGCCGACCATCGCCGCGCCCTGCACCGACGCCCCGAAGGCGGCGAAGGCACGTCCCCGGGCCGCCTCCGGCACCCGGCGGGCCAGCAGCACGTTGTCGAAGACGTTGTTGCCGCCGTTGAGGACGCCGCCGACCAGCCAGATCGGCACGAGCAGCAGGGCGGCCGGCACCGCGGCCGAGACCAGCACCATCAGGCAGCAGCCGCCGAGCAGCGCCAGGCCGGCCCCGACCAGCGCGCCGTCCCGGTCGAGCCGCCGCACCACCCGGGCGAACAGCCACCCGCCGACCAGGATGCCGAGCGTCCAGGCACCGGTCACCAGGCCGTACATGGTGGTCGAGCTGCCGAGCGTCTCGCGGATGAAGAAGACCTCGACCACGTTGATCGCGCCCACCGCGCCGACCACGCCCGCGACGCTGGCCACCATCGCGACCAGCAGCTTGTCCTGCCGCAGCCGCCAGCCGGGCGCCGTCACCGCGCCGCCGGCCAGCGCCGGCTCCGGGTGCCGCCGGCCGCCACGACGGGTACGGATCAGCAGCCCGGCCACCACCAGCGCGAGGTAGCTGCCGGCGTCCACGAGCAGCGGCAGGCGCGGCCCGAACTCGCCCACCAGCAGCCCGGCCAGGGCCGGTCCGGCGAGCGCGCCGAGCGTGCCGGCCGACTGGTTGAGCGCGCTGGCCCGGGGCAGGTCCCCGGCGCGGACCATCGCCGGCACCAGCGCCGCGAGGACCGGCTGGGTGACGGCCAGGCCGGACGCGAGCAGCGCCACCAGCACGATGACCAGCACCGGGTGCCCGGCGTAGGCGAGCGCGAGGCAGATGCCGGCCTGGGCCACCCCGGCGGTCACCAGGATGGTGCGGCTGTCCACCCGGTCGGCGAGCCGCCCGGTCAGCGGCGCGAGCGCCACCAGCGGCAGGGTCGCCGCCAGCAGCAACCCGGACACGGCGAGCCCGCCGGCCCCGGCGGACTGCAGGGCCAGGGTGAGCGCGCTGGCGGCGAGGAAGTCCCCGCAGCTGGAGATGCCCCGGGCGGCGGTGGCGAGCCAGACGTCGGGCCAGCGCGACCGGACAGGCGTGAAAGACATACTTCGAAAATAGTCCTTCACACCCGATCGGCTCAACCCCTTTCAGTCCTGCGGCAACACCTTCAACTGCACCGAGACCGTGCGGGCCGCGGCCGGCGGATCCACCCGGGACCGCTTGCGGTACGGCTCCAGCAGGCGGTCCACCGCCTCGTTCAGCGCGCTCATCTCGGCGGCGGTCAGCAGCAGTTGGGTGTCGGAGAGCCGGCTCGCCGCGTACCACTCGGGCGGCTCGTCGGGCGCGCGCCGCAACCAGTCCCGGCTGCGCTCCACGTCCCGGGCCAGCCACGCCTCCACCAGCGCACGCTCGGCGGCCTGCGCCTCCGGCTCGGTGGCCCGGCCGGCGTCGACGGTCCAGCTCTGGCTGACCGTCCGCCACACCCGCTCCCGGGCGTCGCCCCGGCTCGGCGCCTGCTCCACCAGCCCCGCCTTGGCGAGTTCCCGCAGGTGGTAACTGGTGGCGCTCGGGGAGAGGCCGACAATCTCCGCGCACTCGGTGGCGGTCGCCCCGCCCTCCAGCCCGCTGAGGTGTTCGGTGATCGCGAGTCGGGCCGGGTGGGCCAGCGCCCGCATCACCCGCGGATCGCTGATCGTCACGCGGCTACGCTCGGCACGCGGCTCGGTCATCCCACCATGATCCCGGCCCACCCCGGCGCCGCACCACCGCCCCACGCACCCTGGTGCCGCGACGAGCCACGACCGGCCGGGCCGGGAGGACGGTGACATGAAGACGACCGTGACCATCGGCCAGGTCCCGACCGGCTGGGACATCGACGCGAATCTCGCCTCGATCGAGCAGGTGGTGGGCCACGCCCGGCCCAACGACCTCGTGCTGCTGCCCGAGGGCGCCCTCTCCGGGTACGCCCCGGATCTGGCACCGCTCGCCACGCTCGACCGGGCGCGCCTCGCCGGGGCCGTCGAGACGGTTGCCGAACTGGCCCGGCACCGGGGCGTCCACCTCTTCTGCGGATCACTGCTGCCCGAGGACGGCGCCTGGTGGAACGTGGCCCTGCACTTCACCCCGTCCGGCGAGCGGTGGGCGTACCGCAAGATAAACCTGGCGGTGAAGGAGCGCGGGGTGCTCCGGGCCGGAGCCGAGCTGCCCACCCGGCGGGTGTCCCAGCCCTGGGGTGACCTGCTGGTCGGCGTGCAGATCTGCCGGGAGATCCGCTACCCCGAGCAGTGGCAGCACCTGGCCCGCTCCGGCGCCGCCGCTTTCGTCTTCCTGACCAACGCCGCCAGCCCCGAGGCCGCCGCGGGCGTCTGGCGCAGTCACCTGATCAGCCGTGCCGCCGAGAACCAGCGTTTCGTGTTCGCGGTGAACCTCGCCGACCCGCGCCAACACTGCCCGAGCATGGTCATCTCACCGCGCGGCGAGGTGCTCGCGGAACTGCCGGCCGGTGAGACCGGCACCCTCCGGCTCACCGTCGACCTGGCCGAGGTCTCCGACTGGAGCCTCAGCCAGCAACGACGCGACGTCGTCGACCTGCGGTACGGGCCGGTCGACTCATCGGTCGGCCCGGAGCGAGCGAGCCTCCGCCCCATCTGATCATCGGCGCCCGTGAAGACGAAGACGCCGGAGTAGAAGGCGGCCCGCCGCGGTGGTGCCGCCGGAACGGGTTCACCGCCACCCGAAGTTGTCGTACGGGTGTTCTAGCATTCGGTCGTGATGGCGACGTTGGCGCAGGTCGGCGAGGTGGTCGACAGGTGTGCCGACGCGTCGCCGTGGGCGCTGTCCGACGCCGAGGTGAGGGCGTCGCTCGACGGGGTGCACGTGCTTGAGCAGCGGCTGGCGGCGGTGAAGTTGGGCCTGGTGCGGGAGCTCGACGGTCGCGGTCTGGCCGTCGGCGAGGGTGCGTCGACGACCGCGGTGTGGTTGCGGAAGCGGCTGCGCATCTCGGGCCGCTCGGCCCGCCGCCTGGTCGAACTGGCTGCCACGGTCGACGCCGCTCCGGCGGTGCTGCAGGAGGCCATGCGCGCGGGTGCGGTGACGGTGGAGCAGGGCGCGGTGGTGGCGCAGGCGGTCGTCGCGTTACCGGTCGAGGCGGGCGCGGAGGTGGCCGACAAGGCGGCACACCTGTTGGTCGACTGGGCCGGCCGGTTCGAGCCGGTGATTCTGCGGCGGCTCGGCGAGCGGGTGCTCGCCCACGTCGCTCCCGACCTCGCCGATCGGTCTGAGCTGGCCGCGCTGGACCGAGCCACCGCGCGGGTCGAGGCCCGCCGCCATCTCACCCTCGCCGCCCAGCCCGACGGGCAGGTACGCCTCACCGGCGCCCTCGACGCCGAGACCGCCGCCGTGCTGCGCGCCGCCATCGACCCGCTCACCGCCCCGACCGGCCCGCACGACGACCGAACCCCCGGCCAGCGCCGCGCCGATGCCCTCGCCGAGGTCTGCCGCCTCGCCCTGCGCACCGGCGCCCTGCCCGCCCACGGCGGCGACCGGCCCCAGCTCGTCGTCACGGTGCCCCTCGACCCGCTACGCAACCGCCTCGGCGCCGGCACCCTCGACAGCGGCCTGCGCCTGACCCCCGGCACGGTGCGCCGGCTCGCCTGCGACGCCGCCGTCCTGCCCGCCGTGCTCGGTGGCGACAGCCAACTCCTCGACCTCGGCCGCCAACGCCGCCTCATCACCGGCCCGCTCCGCCGCGCGCTCGCCCTCCGCGACGGCGGCTGCGCCTTCCCCGGCTGCGACCGCCCACCACGCTGATGCGACGGCCACCACATCCAGCACTGGGCTGACGGCGGCCCCACCACCCTCGCCAACGCCGTCCTGCTCTGCGGCCACCACCACCGCCTCGTCCACCAGGGCGAATGGACGGTACGGCTCGCACCCGACGGCCGGCCCGAGTTCCTCCCACCCGCCTGGCTCGACCCCGACCGGCGTCCGCGCCGCAACCTGCTGCACCGAAGACCCTGACCGGGCGCGAAGCCCAGGAGGCAGTGCCCGAATCGTCATGTCGATCGTGCAGCGCGATGCGTGCCGGGAGTACCCCGCGTCGATTTCGGGCCCGGGGGACCGGAGGCTGATCCCCAGGCACCACCGGCGCTAGAGAGAGTTCGACCTGGTTGAGGTCCGAGAACTCGAGTCGGTACGCGACCTGCGCCCCCGGCTCCGCCGGATTTGGGAAATGGTTCACGATCGGGTCGGCGGCGAGCGCCTCGGCCGGAAGGTCGCCGGAGGTCCCCGGCCGATCGTGGGTGGGTCCGGTGGCATGCCCACCTCAGCTCCGGGATCAGCCCGCGTCGCCGCCGGTCAGAGTCGGCGCGTTATTCGGTGGAACGGCCGGGTGCTTGCGCGTAAGCTGGCAGGCCGCTTGACGGCCAGGGTGGGTGGACACCGCATCGGACGTCCCGCGCCGGAGGCCGGCCCATCCGCCTACCGGACACGCGAGCGATCAGCAGATGACCCGAGGGAAATCAGCGTGACCGCACTTGACCTCGACCTCGACACCGACCTGGCCGCGGAGCGTGAGCACCTCGCCACCTCCCGGGCCGCCCTGCGGCGGATGCGGGAACGCGCCGAGGCCCTCTTCGCCAGCGGCGACCAGGTGGCCGGCGACGCGTACGCGGCCGAAACGCTGGGCCGCACCCTGGCCCGCCGGGTCGCCGAACTCGCCGACGACCCGACCACCCCGCTCTTCTTCGGCCGCCTCGACTTCGCCGGCGGCGCCGACCCGGCGACGGCCGGTGGGCAGGTGGATCTCGACCACGCCGGGCGGCGGTACCACGTGGGTCGGCGGCACGTCACCGACGAGCGGGGCGAGCCGCTGGTGCTGGACTGGCGGGCCCCGGTCTCCCGGGCGTTCTACCGGGCCAGCGCGCGGGACCCGCAGGGCCTGGCGGTCCGCCGCCGGTTCGGCTTCAACAACGGCGTGCTGACCAGCTTCGAGGACGAGCACCTGGACCGGGGCGAGGAGCTCGGCATGGCCAGCCGGATCCTGACCGCCGAGATCGAGCGGCCCCGGGTCGGGCCGATGCGCGACATCGTGGCCACCATCCAGCCCGAGCAGGACGAACTGGTCCGGGCGGAGCTGACCGACTCGATCTGCGTCCAGGGCGCGCCGGGCACCGGGAAGACCGCGGTCGGCCTGCACCGGGCCGCGTACCTGCTCTACCTGCACCGGGAACGGCTGCGCCGGGCCGGCGTGCTGATCGTCGGGCCGAACCGGGCCTTCCTGTCGTACATCGCGGCGGTGCTGCCGGCGCTCGGCGAGGTCGAGGTCGCGCAGGCCACCGTGGAGGACCTGGTCGACCGGGTGCCGGTGCGGGCGGTCGACGACCCGGCGGCCGCGATCGTCAAGCACGACGTACGGATGGCCGAGGTGCTCCGCCGGGCGGCGCACGCGCACATCGGCGAGCCGACCGGGCCGATCACCGTTTCCGACGGCTCGTTCCGCTGGCGGATCGGCCTGGAGCCGCTGCACCGGGTGGTCCAGGAGACCCGCCGGGAGGGCCTGCCGCACGCGGTCGGCCGGGAGCGGGTCCGGGCCCGGGTGGTCAGCCTGCTGCAACGGCAGGCCGAGGCGCGGCGGGCCGAGTCGCCGAGCGACGCCTGGCTGCGCCGGACGGGCCGGTGCCGGCCGGTGGTCGACTTCCTCGACGCGGTCTGGCCGGCGCTCACCCCGGACGGGCTGGTGCACTCCCTGTTCGCCGACCCGGCGCGGCTGGCCGCGGTGGCCGACGGCCTGCTCACCCCCGCCGAGCAGGCGCTGCTGACCTGGACGAAGCCGCCGCGCACCGCCAAGGCCACCAAGTGGACCGCCGCCGACGCGGTGCTCGTCGACGAGGCGGCCGGGCTGATCGAACGCCCGACCGGCTTCGGGCACGTGGTGGTCGACGAGGCGCAGGACCTCTCCCCGATGCAGTGCCGGGTGATCGCCCGGCGCAGCGAGCACGGGTCGATCACCCTCCTCGGCGACCTGGCCCAGGGCACCGCGCCGTGGGCCGCCACCGACTGGCGCGAGTCCCTCGCCCACCTGGGCAAGCCGGACGCCACCGTGGTCCCGCTGACGGTCGGCTTCCGGGTGCCCGCCGCCGTGGTCGCGTTCGCCAACCGGCTGCTGCCGGCGCTTGCCGTCGACGTGCCGCCGGCGGAGTCGCTGCGCCGCGACGGTGCGCTGGACGTGCGTACCGTCGGCGACCTGGCCGCGGCGACGGTCGCCGAGGTGCGCGCGGCGCTCGCGCACGAGGGGTCGATCGCGGTGATCGCCGCGGACCACGCGGTCGACGGGCTCCGCGCGGCGCTGGCCGCCGCCGGGGTCGAGACCGCGACGGCCGACGACCCGGCGGCCGGGGCGCGGGTCACCGTGGTGCCGGCCACCCTGGTCAAGGGCCTGGAGTACGACCACGTCGTCGTCGTCGAACCGGCGGCGATCGTGGCCGCCGAACCGCGCGGCCTGCACCGGCTCTACGTGGTGCTCACCCGGGCGGTGTCCCGGCTGTCGGTGCTGCACGCCGCGCCGCTCCCCGCCGAGCTGGGCTGAGCCCCGGCGGGCGAGCCGGTCAGCCCCGGCCGGGGTCAGCCGGTCGCCCGACGGGCTCGACGGCACCGGCACCGGCGGGCAGCCCGGTGGTCGGCGGTTGCGGGGACGGAGTACACCTGAGCCGTACCCGACCGCCATCGGTGCCGCCAGGGAGCCGCCATGATCCTCGCCCGCGCCGTCCAGGCCAGCCGCCGCTACGGCGACGTCCTCGCGCTGGACCGGGTCGACCTCGACGTGCAAGCCGGTGAGCTGGTCGGCCTGCTCGGCCCGAACGGCGCCGGCAAGAGCACTCTGATGAACCTGCTGGTCGGGCTGCGCCGGCCCACCGCCGGCCGGGTCGAGCTCTTCGGCGGCGACCCGCGCGACCCGGCCAGCCGGCAGCGGATCGGGGTCACCCCGCAGGAGACCGGCCTGCCCGGCACGCTGCGCGTCGGCGAGGTGGTCGACTTCGTCTCCGCCCACTACCCCGACCCGGTCCCCCGCGGCGAGCTGCTCGACCGCTTCGGCCTCAGTGGGCTGGCCCGGCGGCAGACCGGTGGCCTCTCCGGCGGGCAGCGGCGCCGGCTCGCGGTGGCGCTCGCCTTCGTCGGCCGGCCCCGGCTGGTACTGCTCGACGAGCCGACCACCGGCCTGGACGTGGAGGCCCGGCACACCCTCTGGGACGCCGTCCGGGCGTTCCACGACGGCGGCGGCACGGTCCTGCTCTCCAGCCACTACCTGGAGGAGGTCGAGGCGCTGGCCCGCCGGGTGGTGGTGATCGGGCACGGCCGGGTGCTCGCCGACGACACGGTGGCGGCGGTACGCGGCATCGTGGGCGTACGCCGGGTGAGCCTGGTCGCCGACGCGCTGCCCGCGCTGCCCGGCGTGGTCCGCACCGAACGGGTCGACGGGCGCACCCACCTGCTCACCACCGACGCCGACCAGCTGGTGCGGGACCTGGTCACGACCGGGGTGGCCTTCGAAGAGCTGGAGGTCCGGCCCACCTCGCTGGAGGAGGCGTTCCTCGCCATCACCGCGACCGGGGACGGGGCGACGGCCGAGGGCGAGCCGCCGACCGCGGACGGCCGGCCCGTCGCCGCCCGACCGACCACCACCGTCTGAGGAGGCGACCGGAGTGCAGCTCGCCCTGATCCACGCCCGCTACCAGCTGCTGGAGATCGTCCGGATCCCGGTGGCGGTGTTCGGCAGCGCGTTCTTCCCGGCCGCCGCGATGCTCTTCTTCGTGGTGCCGTTCGCCGGGAAGGACCCGGTCGCGGCCACCTTCGCGACCGCCTCGATGGTCACCTTCTCGGTGATGAGCGCCAACATCTTCCAGTACGGCGTCGGCGTGGCGGAGGACCGCGACCAGCCGTGGAACCCGTACACCCGGACCCTGCCGGCGGGGCCGGCGCCGCGCTTCGCCGGCCGGGTGCTGGCCGGCCTCGCGCTCACCTACCTGTCGCTGGTGCCGGTGGTGGTGATCGGCGCGACGCTCACGCAGGCGCGGATCACCGCGCCGGCGTTCCTGCTCGCCCTGGTCACCGTCGCGCTGGTGTCGGTGCCGTCCACGCTGATGGGGCTCGCCATCGGCTACTCGCTGCCGAGCAAGGCGGCGATCGTGGTAGCGCAGGTGGTCTTCTTCCCGCTCGCCTTCGGCGGCGGCCTGCTCACCGCCCCGGACCAGGCGCCCGGCTTCATCGAGGCGATCGCGCCGTACCTGCCGACCCGGGGCGCGGTGGAGCTGATGTGGACGGCGGTCGGCGACTACCCGCTGAACCCGCTGTCGATGGTCATGCTCGGCGTCTGGGTGGTGCTGCTCGCCACCCTGGCCGGCTGGGCGTACAAGCGGGACGAGGGTCGCCGGTTCAGCTGACCTTTCCTCGGATTCCGCCCCGGACGGCCCGGCGGCGGTGCCACGATGCCGGCAGGGGCGTGCCGGCCGTGGCCGCCCCGGGCCGAGAGGGGTCGACGTGAGCAGCGTCCCGCCGGGCACGCCCTGCTGGGCCGACCTGGCCACCCCGGGCCTCGACGACGCGCGGCGCTTCTATCCGGAACTGTTCGGCTGGACCGGCCGGGTGGCTCCGGAGCCCGAGGCGGGCGGCTACACGGTCTTCCTGCTCGGCGGCCGGGCGGTGGCCGGCGCCGGTCCCCCGGCCGTCCCCGAGCAGGTGCCGATCTGGTCGACGTACGTGGCGACCGACGACGCCGACCTGGTGGCCGGCCGCGTCGAGCGGGCCGGCGGGCAGGTGGTGGTGCCCCCGTTCGAGGTCTTCGACCGGGGGCGGATGGCGGTCTTCGCCGACCCGGCCGGCGCCACCTTCAGCGTGTGGCAGCCGCTGGCGATGCCCGGTGCCGAGGTGTTCAACACCCCCGGCGCGATGGCCTGGAACGAGCTGGTCACCCCCGACCCGGAGGGCGCGAAGGTCTTCTACGAGCTGGTCTTCGGCTGGCGCCCGGACGACCAGCCGATGGGACCGGTCACCTACACCGGCTGGCGGCTCGGCGCGCAGATCGTGGCGGGGATGATGCCGCCGCTCGGCGACGACTTTCCGGCGGACTCGCCCGCCTACTGGTCGGTGTACTTCGCGGTGGCCGACGCGGACGCGGCGGCCGCCCGTGCCGCCGAGCTGGGCGGCACCATCCTGGTCCCGCCCCAGGACATCCCGGCCGGCCGCTTCGCCGCCCTCCGCGACCCGCAGGGCGCCCTCTTCAACGTCATCACCCTCGCCAGCCCCGATGTCGGCTGACGGCCGCCGGCGGTGCGGCCGCCATCCCGCCCAGGACCGCCCACGAGCAGAGGAAGCCGAGCCGAAGCCATGACGGACATTCCACCGGGGGCGCCCGCCTGGGTCGACCTGGTCACCACCGACCTCGCCGGCGCGACCCGCTTCTACGCGCCGCTGTTCGGCTGGGCCGTCGCCGAGGCGGACCGGGAACCCCCGGCCGACGGTCACCTCGTCTTCCATCAGCAGGGCAGACCGGTGGCCGGTGCCGGACCGGGGGCGGGCCCGCAACGGCCGCCCGCCTGGACGCCCTACCTGGCGACCGACGACGCCGCCGGGGCCGGCCGGCGGGTGACCGCCGCCGGCGGCCGGATCCTGACCGAGCCGTCCGACGTCACCGGCTCCCGGCGGACGGCGCTCTTCGCCGATCCGGCCGGGGCGTCGTTCGGGGTGTGGCAGTCGCTGGGCATGCCGGGAGCCGAGGTGTTCGACGTACCCGGCTCGCTGACCTGGGCCGAGCTGACCACGCGGGAGTCGGACCGGGCGAAGGAGTTCTACGGGTCGGTCTTCGGTTGGACGGCGGACGACCAACCGATGGGGCCGATCACCTACACCACCTGGCAGCTGGACGGTCGCCCCGTCGCCGGGATGATGCCCATGATCGGCGATGACTGGGGTGACCTGCCGTCCCACTGGATGGTGTACTTCGCGGTCACCGACACCGACCGGGTCGTCGCCGAGGCGCTGCGGACGGGCGCGACGCTCGCCGTCCAGCCGACGGATCTGACGCGGGGCCGGTTCGCCGTGCTCACCGATCCACAGGGGGCGTTCTTCTCGATCCTCGGGACCACTCCGCCCTGACCGGCCGCGGCTCCGGCCGCACCGGCACCACCAGCGGCCCGTGCTCGCCGTCGACCACCCGCACGCTGGCCCGGTAGTGCTCGGCGAGGAGTTGCTCGGTGAGCACCTCGCGGGGAGTGCCGTTGGCGACCACCCGGCCGTCGGCGAGCAGCACGAGCCGGTCGGCGTACTCACCGGCGACGGAGAGGTCGTGCATGGTGGCCAGGACGGTGAGGCCGTGCGCCCGGCGCAGCTGGTCGACCAGCTCCAGCACCTCCTGCTGGTGGCCGATGTCCAGCGCGCTGGTCGGCTCGTCGAGCAGCAGCAGGGTGGCGCCCTGGGCCAGCGCCCGGGCCAGGAAGACCCGCTGCCGCTCGCCGCCGGAGAGGGTGGCCAGCTCCCGGTCGTGGAAGCCGGCGAGGTCCAGCCGGTCCAGCACGTCGTGGGCGGCGGCCAGGTCGGCGGCCGACTCCCGGCCCAGCGGCGGGATGTAGGGGGTGCGGCCGAGCAGCACGTAGTCCAGCACCGGCATGCCGGGCGGCACGACCGGGGACTGGGCCACGGTGGCCACCACCCGGGCCCGGTCCCGGCGGCGCATCGACTCGCTCGGCGTACCGAAGAGGGAGATGGCGCCCGGCGCGGGCAGCAGGCCGCCGACGGCGCGCAGCAGGGTGGACTTCCCGGCGCCGTTCGGGCCGATCACGGTGACCCACTCGCCGGCGGCGACGGTCAGGTCGACCCCGGCCAGGATCGGCGCGCCGCCCAGGCGGACGCGCAGGTCCCGTACCACGACGGCCGGGGCGCTCATCCGACCATCCGCCGGGTGGTGTGCAGCACCAGCACGAAGAACGGGCCGCCGAGCAGCGCGGTGACCACCCCGATCGGGACCTCGGCGGGGGCGGCGGCGGTCCGGGCCACCACGTCGGTCAGCGCCAGGAAGGCGCCGCCGAAGAGCAGCGAGAGCGGCAGGATCACCCGGTAGCTCGACCCGGCGAGCAGCCGTACGGTGTGCGGCACGATGATCCCGACGAAGCCGATCAGGCCGGAGGCGGAGACCGCGGCGGCGGTGCCGAGCGAGGCGGCGGCGATCAGCAGGTAGCGGGAGCGCTGCGGGTGCAGCCCGAGGCTGGTCGCCTCGTCGTCGCCGACGGAGAGCACGTCGAGTTCCCGGCGGTGCAGCAGCACCACGACGGCGGTCAGCAGGAAGTACGGCAGGACCAGCCGGACGTCGTGCCAGCCGGCGGTGGCCAGCCGGCCGAGCAACCAGGCGTAGACCTGCTGGATGCTGTCGGAGTTGCGTTGCAGCAGGTAGGTCTGCCCGGCGGAGAGGAACGCGGAGACGGCCACCCCGGCCAGGATCAGGGTGGCCGGGGAGCGGCCGCGGCCGCCGGCGGCGCCGAGCAGGTAGGTCATCGCCACCGCGCCGATCGAGCCGACGAACGCGGCCAGCGGGATGGTCGGCGGCAGCCCGGTCAGCGCGCCGCCCGCACCCACCCCGAGGGTGATCACGGCGGTGACCG
Organism: Micromonospora sp. R311; assembly: GCF_056780015.1. Taxonomy (NCBI): domain Bacteria; kingdom Bacillati; phylum Actinomycetota; class Actinomycetes; order Micromonosporales; family Micromonosporaceae; genus Micromonospora; species Micromonospora sp. R311. The sequence goes on along the minus strand of NZ_JBSWCE010000028.1, from coordinate 44,513 downwards.
CCAGGCCGGCCCCGGCCGCCACCCCGAGCAGGTACGGGTCGGCCAGCGGGTTGCGGAAGACCCCCTGGTAGGCGGCGCCGGCCAGGGCGAGCAGCCCGCCGACCAGCAGACCGAGCACCACCCGGGGCAGCCGCAGCTCGGTGACGATGGCGATCTCCCGCTCGGTCAGCCCGCTGTCGATGCGTACCCCGGGGATGAGGTTGAGCAACTCGGCCGCGACGCTGCCCGGCGGCAGGCTGACCGGGCCGAGCGACACCCCCGCGACCAGGGCGACCAGCACCGCGACCAGGCCGGCGACGAGCCAGCGCGGTCGCAGCCCGGCGGGCCGGGACGCGCGGGGCGTCCCGGCCGGCCGGGTGGGTGGTGCCATGACGGCGGCCCTGGTCATCGCCGGGTGCGGGTCACGCCTGGGCCTTGGCGACCGCGTCGATGATGGCCCGGAGCAGGTCCACCACGCGGGGGCCCCAGCGCGAGGCGATGTCGTCGTCCAGCCCGACGACCTGGTTGTTCTTGACCGCGGTGATCCCGGCCCAGCCGGCGCGGGCCTTGACCGTCTCGGCGCTCTGCTGGCAGCACTTGGTGTCGGCGAGGAAGACGAAGTCCGGGTCCGCCTTGACGATCACCTCCTGGGACAGCTGCGGGTAGCCGCCGTTCTTGCCGTCGGCGTCGGCCGGGTCGGCGATGTTCGCAAGGCCCGCCATCGCGTAGAGCGAGCCGATGAAGGTCTTGCTGGTCGCGGTGTACAGCTCCGGGCCGAGCTCGTGGTAGTAGGTCAGCTTCTCGGCGCGCTGCGGCAGGCCGGCGACCAGCTTGGCGATGTCGTCCTTCATCCGCTTGGTGACGTCGGCGGCCTCGGCCGGGTGGCCGGTGAGCGCGCCCAGGTCGGTGATCTGCCGGTACGAGTCGTCGAGCGTGGTCGCCGCCCGGGTGATGTAGACCGGGATCTTCAGCGTGCCGAGCTGCTCGACGATCTTGTTCCGGTCGTCGGAGAGCACCACCAGGTCGGGGCTCTTGCCGGCGATCGCCTCGGCGTTCGGCGAGAAGCCGGAGAGGTCGGTCTTCGGCGCGTCCGGCGGGTAGTTCGAATTGTCGTCGACGGCGGTGACCTGCGGGCCGGCGCCGATCGCGTAGAGCATCTCGGTGGCCGACGCGGAGAGCGACACGATCTTCTCGGGCCGCTTCTCCAGCGTGAGCTCGCCGACGGTGACCGGGTAGGCGGAAGTGCCGGCGCTGCTGCTGCCGCCGGCGGCGGGCGTGTCGGAGGTCTTCTCGGCGCAGGCGCCGAGGGCGAGCGCGGCGACCGCGAGGGTCGCGGCGAAGAGCCGGGGGATACGTCTGGACATCTGTCCTCCTGTCGGTCGAGGAGCGTGGTGCTTCGCCGACAGGGACCCCGTGCGCCCGTCCGCGAGGCGCCCTTCCTCGAGAGCGCGGGTCGCGACCGCTCCGCAGGCGACCTGGCTCGTCCACCGCGCGTCGGACACCGGCCGGGGCCGGCGACGCCGCACGGGGCATCACAGTTGCGGGACAGCGCCGGTTTCGCACCGGCTTCGCTGCGGGATGGTCGGTAAGACCGTAGCGCACCGCCCGGACGTGCTCATCCGCCGACGGACCGATCGCCGCCGGCCGGCCGTCCGGCCCGCGCTGGCGCGGGTCACCGGCGGCCGTCCGGCGGCGATATGTCCTCGAACGGGCTGGTGGGTGGGGCCCCGTCGGGGGCGGAACGGGGCCCCACCGGTCAGGAGCTGGTGATGGTGACGTTGTCCACAGCCGCCTCGACCAGGCTCGCGCCCGAGGCGTCCGCCGCCTCGACCAGGATCCGCACCGACTGCCCGGCGTACGGCGTGAGGTTCAGGTTCGCCACCGCCCAGGCGCCGTTGCGGTTGGTGGCCGCCCCGGACTGGGTGAGCAGGGCGGTGGTGCCGCCGCTGTGCACCACGCTGACCCGGAGGTAGTCCGCCGACGAGGCGTTCGACCCGTGCGCCAGGTACCAGGCCAGCGAGAGGGTCAGCGTGCCCGTGGAGGGCAGGGTCACCGCCGGCGACCGGGCGCTGGTCACCCCGCCGTCGACGTCGTAGTCACCCGCGCCGACGCCGGCCAGCCGGCCGGTGACCAGGTCGTTGCTGCCGGCGTACGGGGTGAGCTGCTTGGCGCCGCTGGACGTGGTCGCCTGCGCGGCGCCCCGCTCCCAGGCGCCGCGGGTCGCGGTGTCGGTGCCGTTCGGGTTGGTCGTCCAGCCGGTCGCGGTCTCGAAGGTGTCCGACCACACCGTGGTGCCGCCGCCACCGCCGCAGTACTGCGCCTGCTTGCCGATCACCCGGTACGGGCAGTCGGCGTACTCGCTGAGCAGCAGCACCGCCTCCCGGTTGCGCGAGGTCTCCCGCGGGATCACCTCGTCGGGCGGGTAGAAGCCGCCCCCGGTCGCCGAACCCGGGTACATCTCGAAGGTGTACGCCCAGATGCCGTGGGTGCCCCACATCCAGTCGATGCTGTCGCCGTCGGTGATGTAGAGGTCGCTGGACTGCTGCGGGGTGTAGCCGTTGGTGTTCGCCATCTGCTGGCCCAGGGTGGCGAAGGTGTTGTACTGGTCCGTCGTCATCCCGGGGGCGGTGTTGTTGTACGTGTAGCCGAACGGCCAGAGCACCAGCTGCGAGTAGGTGTGGAAGTCGATGTTGGCCTTGATCTGCTGCACGCCGCCGACCACCCGGCTGCTGACGAAGTCGCGCAGCGCCCGGGTCTCCGGCGCGGAGAACGCCGACGGGCCGCGGTAGGTGTCCGACGAGGTGGAGCCGGACGACCCGCCGCAGCAGCCCCACTGGTAGGACCAGTTGCGGTTCAGGTCGGTGCCCACGTAGGACGAGCCGCTGTTCGGCTGCCGGTTCTTCCGCCAGGAGCGGTAGGAGCCGGTGGCGATGTCGTACTCGCTGCCGTCCGGGTTGACCGTCGGCACGATCCAGATCTCCCGGCTGTTGACGATGCTGGTCACCCGGGAGTCGGAGCCGTAGCTGTCGGTGAAGAGGTTGAGCAGGTAGATCGCCATCTCGACGGTGAGGTGCTCACGGGCGTGCTGCTGGGAGTTGAAGAGGATCTCCGGCTCGGCCTCGTCGGTGCCGACGTTGTCGGAGATCTTCACCGCCATCAGGTCGCGGCCCTCGTACGAGCTGCCGATGCTGATCTTCCGGGCGATGGCCGGGTGGTCCGCGACCACCTGGTTCACCACGGCGGTCAGCTCGGCGTAGTCGTGGTAGTTCGAGTCGGCCGGCGGGAAGGCGGTGGTGCCGACGTCCCCCTCGGCGTGGCTGTGGCCGTGGCCCTCGGCGGACGGGGCGGGGACCGCCTCCAGCCGGAAGCCGAGCCGGGTGATGGCGGCCGCCTCGGCCGGCGTGGCCGAGACGTTGAGCACGCCGTGCTCGACGTAGTCGATCGCGGCGCCGGTGCCGGCGACCGCGGTGCGGTCGGCCACCGTACGCGGGCCGAGCACCCGGTAGGACGCGGCGGCCGGTCCGGCGTCGCGGTCCGGGGCCGGCCGCGCGGTGGCCGGTGCGGCGGCGACGGTGAGCAGTCCGAGCCCGGTGGCGACGGCGAGCGCCAGCCGGCGGCGGAGGGTTGAGGTGCGGAAGGCCATGGACAACCTCCTCGGAGGGCGGGAGATCCCGCTCGGTGGGGGACACTCCACCACCAGTCACATGGTCATATCAATATTCATCGCTGTTTGGTCCATGCCAGCCTGATCCTCACACCGGCAAGGATTTTCCATCTGTCGACCTATGGCGAAACTTCCTTGCGAGCGGGAGACTGACCGGCAACGATGCCCCACCTCCTTCCCTGTGGAGTAGCGATGCCCAGACCACGTCTATCCGCGGCCGTCCTCGCCGGCGTCACCGCGCTCGCCCTCCTCGGCACGACGGCACCCGTCGGCGCCACGCCGGTCGCGGCCCCGGCCGGCCAGCCGGTGGTGCACGACGAGCAGATCACCTTCCACGAGTGGTCGCGGTACCCCGACTGGCGTCGGGGCACCCACGCCGGCACCCGGGCCGTGCCCGGCGCCCACCCGGGCCTCACCCTGGCCCGGCCGGCCGGCACCACCGCCTACACCGATCCGCACACCGGGACCACCCGGACCTGGGAGTACGCCACCTGGACCGCCCCGCTGACCCAGGTCGGGTTCGACGCCACCGAGTTGATCGCCTCGTGGAACGCGGACACCCCGGCCGGCACCTGGATCCAGGTCGAGCTGCAGGGCACGTACAACACCGGCGGCCAGACCCCGTGGTACGTCATGGGCCGCTGGGCCGAGGGCGACGCCGACATCAAGCGCACCAGCGTGAACCGGCAGGGCGACCCCTGGTCGACCATCTGGACCGACACCTTCAGCATCGACGACGCCGCGGCCGGCGTGCTGCTGCGCGCGTACCAGCTGCGGGTCACCCTCTACCGGGCGCCCGGCCAGCACGCCGCACCGGTGGTCCACACGCTCGGCGCGATGAGCTCCACCGTGCCGGACCGGTTCACCGTCGCCCCGAGCCCCGGCGGGATCGCCTGGGGCATCGAGCTTCCCGTGCCGCGCTACTCGCAGAACGTCCACAGCGGCCACTACCCCGAGTACGACGGTGGCGGCCAGGCCTGGTGCTCCCCCACCTCCACCACGATGGTGATCGAGTACTGGGGGCGGAAGGCGTCCGAGGAGGACACCGCCTGGGTCGACCCGACCTATCCGGACCCGACGGTCAACCACGCCGCCCGGATGGTCTACGACTACGCCTACGACGGCGCCGGCAACTGGCCGTTCAACACCGCGTACGCCGCCAGCTTCCCCGGCCTGGAGGGGCGGGTCACCCGCCTGCACTCGCTGGACGAGCTGGAGCGCTTCATCGCCGCCGGCATCCCGGTGGTGACCAGCCAGTCCTTCCTCGCCAGCGAGCTGGACGGGGCGAACTACGGCACCTCGGGGCACCTCTTCGTGGTGGTCGGCTTCACCGCCGACGGCGACGTGATCGTCAACGACCCCGCCTCCTCCAGCAACGACGTGGTCCGCAACGTCTACTCCCGTGAGCAGTTCGAGCAGATCTGGCTGCGGACCAAGCGGATCAACGCCAGCGGCGGGGTGTCCGGCGGCTCCGGCGGCGTGGTCTACCTGATCAAGCCGGAACGCCTCCCCTGGCCGAACGTCCCCGGCTCCACCAACTGGTGAGCTGACCCGCCGGCCCCGCCCCGGCGGGGCCGGCGCTCACCCGGCGACGACCAGGAGGTCCGCGTCAGCCCGGGCCCGTCCCCGGGTGGCGCGAACCTCCCGCTCACTTCGAGTCGGGGCGCTCGCCGGAGTCGTCCGGGGCGGGCTGGTCATCGCCGGCGAGGGCCGCGCGGAGACGTTCCTTCTCGGCCCGGCGGCGCTCGGCGGCGGCGGCCATCTCCTCCGCCATCTCGTCGCGCCAGCCGCGCAGCAGGAAGAAGGAGGCCGCGGCGGAGAAGGCGAGCGCCAGCATCAGCTTCAGGAAGACGTTCATGTCGACCAGCCAGAGCGCCGCCAGCACGACGACGAACAGGCCGATCCGGGCCAGCGTGTACTTGACCGCCGCGCTCACGGCGTCACCTCGGTTCGCGACCGCGGGGCTGGCAGACCCGGCGCACTCCTCGCGCTCACTCTTCCACTCCGTTCTCCACCGCCGGGACCACCGGCGGAAGCCTCAGCCCGTCCGACGGGCCAGCCAGCGCACGCCCGGGAACCACACCACCGCGTAGCCGAGCGTGAATGCGGTCGCGGCCAGCGCGCCGGACGCCAACGGCGGCAGACCGGCGACCAGGCCGGCCACCACCAGCCCGGCGACCACCCCGACCGCGGCGGCCAGCAGCGCCGCCACCACCCGTGCGGCGCCGAACGCCCACGCCCGGAAATCGTCCCAGAACAGCCAGGCCGGCAGGATCACCGCCAGCCAGCCGTTGGCCCGGCCGAAGTCGCCGCCGCCGACCAGGGCGAACACCCAGTCGAAGAGCACCAGCGCCAGCACGCCGATGACCAGGCCGGCCAGGCTCACCCCGAGCAGGTCACCCAGGGTACGGATGCGGCCCTCGGCGTCACGCCGCGGGAACCCGCTCTGCTGCTCGGTCATCGCCTACGAGGGTACGTGCCGGCCCGGAGACCGTCGGGAGACCCCGCTGCCGGGGGTGTCCCGACGGTCTCTCAGGCCCAGACCCGCTGCGGCTCGGCGCGGCGCTCGGCCAGCGACGGCGCGGTGTCGTACTCGCGGACCACCGCGTAGCGGGTGTTCCGCTCCACCGGCCGGAAGCCGGCGTCCCAGATCAGGTGCAGCAGGTCGTCCCGGTGCATCGTGTTCGGGGTGCCGTACGCGTCCGCGTCGTGGGTGATCTTGTATTCGACCACCGAGCCGTCCAGGTCGTCGACGCCGAAGTTGAGCGAGAGCTGGGCGACCGACAGCCCGTGCATCACCCAGAAGCACTTCACGTGCGGGACGTTGTCGAACAGCAGCCGGGAGACCGCGAACGTCTTCAGCGACTCGGCCGGGGAGGCCATCGTCGTCCGGGCCTGGATCCGGTTGCGGATCTTGCCGTCCGCCGAGTCGACGAAGTCGTGCTGGTAGCGCAGCGGGATGAAGACCACGAAGCCGCCGGTCTCGTCTTGCAGCTCGCGCAGCCGCAGCACGTGGTCGACCCGGTGCCGGGGCTCCTCGATGTGCCCGTAGAGCATGGTCGACGGGGTCTTCATGCCCTTCGCGTGGGCCAGCCGGTGGATCCGCGACCAGTCCTCCCAGTGGCAGGCGTGGTCGACGATGTGCTGCCGGACCTCCCAGTCGAAGATCTCCGCGCCGCCGCCGGTCAGCGACTCCAGGCCGGCGTCCATCAGCTCGTCGAGGATCTCGTCGGCGCCCAGCCCGCTGATCTTCTCGAACCACTGCACCTCGGTCGCCGTGAACGCCTTGAGCTTGACGTTCGGCAGCGCGGCCTTCAACTCGCGCAGCACCTTGGGGTAGTAGCGCCAGGGCAGCGTGGGGTGCAGGCCGTTGACGATGTGCAGCTCGGTGAGCTGCTCGTCCTCCATCTCCTTGGCCTTGCGGACCGCCTCGTCGATGCGCATCGTGTAGGCGTCCTTCTCGCCCGGCTTGCGCTGGAACGAGCAGTAGGCGCAGGAGGCGGAGCAGACGTTGGTCAGGTTCAGGTGCCGGTTGACGTTGAACATGACCCGGTCGCCGTTGAGCTCGGTACGCCGGTGGTGCGCCAACCGCCCCAGCCAGACCAGGTCGTCGCTGGAGTAGAGGGCGATGCCGTCCTCCCGGGTCAGCCGCTCCCCGGCGTACACCTTCGCTTCGAGCTCCCGCTTGAGTCCGGCGTCCATCGAAAGCCACGTCCCTTCCACCTGCAGGTCGGGATCGAGCCTACGTCGCCCCCGCCGGCGGTCTCCGGCACGGTCGGCGCGGGTGCCCGCGCTCACCGAACTCTCAGCCTGCCGTTACCTGGCGACGCATCGACATCGCTGTCTCCGTGCGGTAAGACAGGGAGGGACGCGACACACACTGGTAGCGTCCGCACGGCCGCGCCCACCGAGCGTGGCGGCAGCACCGGACGGGGAGCGGAATGGTCGACAGCGGGCGCGGGCGGCGACACGGACGACGGCGGCCGGTGATCTCGCCGGTGCTACGCCCGGCGCTCTGGTCCGCCCTGCTCGGCGCCGTCGCCGCCACGGTGCTGGCCAGCCCGTCCTACGCGGAGCCCGCGCTGCCCACCAGCGTCCCCGACACCGGCGCCCGCCCCACCTACAGCGGTTCGCTGCTACTGCCCGGCGGCGCGCCGGTCCCCGGCCTGTCCGGCACTCCCGGCGCGCCGGTGTCCAACGTGGGCAACGGCCCCCTGGCCAGCGCGATCTACGCGGCCGAGGTGCGGGTCGGCCAGCTCGGTGACCAGTTGCTGCTGCTGCGGCAGAAGCGCACCGAGGCGGACGGCCAGCTGGCCATGGCCAAGCGCGACCTCGACCTCGCCCGGGACGCGCTCGCCCGGGCGCAGCAGGGCGCGGACGCCGCCGCGGCCGACGCACTCAAGGCCGCCGCGGCCCTGCCGCCGGGCGGGTTCGCCTCCGACCTGCACGACCTCAACCGGCTCTCCCGGATCACCCGGGGGGAGAAGGCCGAGGGTGGCACCACCGCCGCCGACGGCGAGCTGTCCCGGGCCCGCACCGGCGAGCAGGTGGCCTACCAGGCATGGCTGGCGGCCGACTCCCGGGCCCGCGGCGCCCAGCAGGAGTACGCCAGCACCGAGCAGGCCCTCCGCGCCGAGGAGACCAAGCTGCTCAAGCTGCGCAAGGACAACGCCGCGCAGCTGATCGAGATCGAGAAGCAGCAGGAGGCGGCCGAGCAGCGGCTCGGTGCCGGCTACCTCGCCAACGAGACCGTCAACGGGCTGGCCGCGCACCCGATGGCGCTGGCCGCGGTGGCGTACGCCAAGGCACAGCTCGGTGACCCCTACCTCTGGGCGGCCGAGGGACCGGACCGGTTCGACTGCTCCGGGCTGATGTGGGCCGCGTACCGCTCGGCGGGCTACCGCGCCCTGCCCCGGGTCTCCCGCGACCAGTACTACGCGACCCGCTCCCGGACGGTGGCCCGCACCGCGCTCCTCCCTGGCGACCTGCTTTTCTTCGCCTCGGGCAGCAGCTGGACGAGCATCCACCACGTGGGGATGTACATCGGCGGCGGCAAGATGATCCACGCGCCGACCACCGGCGACGTCGTCAAGATCTCCACGGTCCGCTGGTCCCGGCTCTACGCGGCCACCCGGGTGATCGGTGCGGTGCCCGCCCCGGCCACCCAGTCTCCGACCCCGGCACCCACCCCGACCCAGACCCAGGTCCCGACGCCGACGCCGACGCCGACGCAGACCACCAGCCCCAAGCCCACGCAGTCGCCCACGCAGTCGCCCACGCCGAAGCCGACCGGCACGACGAGCCCGTCCCCGACCGGGACCGCCTCGCCGACGCCTACCGGCACCACCTCGCCGAGCCCGACCGACTCCCCGTCCCCGACGCCCACCACCGCCGCGACCACCTCGGCCCCGGCCAGCAGCAGCGCGGCGGCCAGCAGCAGCGCCGAGGCCAGCAGCAGCGCGGCGAGCGATTCAGGGAGCCCGAGCGCGGGTAGCTGACGCGGCAGCGGGCCGGCCGGCGTCTTCCGGCGCCGGGCGCGTACCGACGCGGAACGGACTCCGGCTGTGCGGCCGGGTCGGAATGTGGCACGGTGACAATCAGGCACGCCCGGACCGTCGCCGCGGACCCGGGTGCGAGCGTGGCGCGGAGGGCGAGCACATGGCCGATCAGCAGATTCCGGCGGAGCCGGACGACGACGCGCCGCGCCCGGCCGACCGGGCCGAGGTGACGGCTCGGGAGTCGGCCGAGCCGCCCGCCGTCCGGCCGTCCCCCGCCGACCCCGGGCCGACCACCGACCGGTCCGGCACGGCCGAGGACACGGATCGAGCCGCCGTTGAGACGGCCGAGGCGGCCCCCACCGAGCCGGCCCCCGCTGTGGCCGGGTCGGCGCCCGTGAAGGCCGAGCCAGCCGCTGCCGACGAGGCCGAGCCGGCCGCCGCCGAGAAGGCCGCCGCCGTGAAGACCGAGGCGGCCCCGGCCGCCGGACGGCCAGGCACGCCGGGCGGGGGTGCACCGGACACGGCCGATCCGGTCGGCGCCGGGGCGCTGTCCGGTGGCGCCGCCCGGGCGAGCGCCCGGGTGAGCGTCGCGGATGCCGTCTCCCCGGCGGGCGGCGGGGCGCCGCCGCCCGCGGCCGCCGCCACCACCTACCGGGCCACCGCCTTGGCCGCCCCCGCCCTTCCGGGCCAGCGCACCGGGGCCGCGGCCCGGGCCAGCGCCGCCGTCCCCGGCATGAGCCGGATCTCGGCCGACGAGGCCGAATCGGCCGCCGACGGCCGCGCCGGCGCGGCGACGGTCTACCGGGCCGGACCGGTCAACCCGGAGCCACCCGAGCCCGCCCAGCCGCCGGAGCCGGCCCAGCCGCCGAAGCCGCCCACTCCCGAGCCGGAACCGGCGCCCGCACCCGTGCCGCCCGTGCCCGGGCCGAAGCCGCCCGCGCCCTCCCCGCCCGTGCCACGCCCGACGCCGCCGACCCCCGGGCCCTACCCGCCCGGCCCGGTGCCGCCGAAGCCGGGGCCCACCCCGCCCGGCCCGGTGCCGCCGCTGCCCGGGCCGCCGGCGCCACCGCCCGGCCCGCCGGTGCCGCCGCCTCCGCCGCCGCCCGGGCCGACGCCGGCCCCGCCGTTCCCGCCACCGCCGGCCACCTCCGCCGCGCCGGGACCGCCAGCGGTCTTCACCGCCCGGGCGTCCGCGACCGCACCCGGCCAGCCCGGCCGGTACGGCGGCGGGCGGGACCTGGCCGGCACGGTCTACAGCGCCAGCACCGAGGGACCGGGCTTCGCCACGGTCTCCTTCCCGGCCGGCAACCCGCTGGAGAACTCGGGCTCGCTGACCGGGCACATCCTGGCCCAGGGCTGGGCCGACTCCCCGGCCGCCGAGCGGTCCAGCACCACCCGGGTGGTGATCGTCCTGGCCGCCTCGCTGGGCCTGCTGGTGGCGATCAGCGTGCTGGTCGTACTGCTCGCCAACGATGCCATGGACGGGTTGGTGGGCGGCGTCCTGAACGGCTGACCCGGACGGCGGCGGCGATGGTGAGCCCGCCCACTACGGCTCCGCGCCGCCGTGCGGACCGGCCGCGCCGCCGTAGACTTGTGGAGATCACTGACCCGGCGCGCGTCGTGCGCGCCCATGGGCGATCTTGCGGGCGATTCGGCGGCGTTCAGCCGCGACCGGCCATCGCGAAGATGCGCCCCGCTCGAAAGGCATTTCTTGACCACCTTTGCTGATCCCAGCACGTTTCCGTCCGCCTTCGACACCCTCAACGGCAAGACCCCGGAGCAGGCCGCCGCGGTGACCGCCGCCGAGCAGGCCGCCGAGCCGGTCGACGCCACCCCGGCCCCCGACTTCGCCGCGCTGGGGCTGCCCCAGCCGCTGGTCCGCGCGCTGACCCGGCAGGGCATCACCACCCCGTTCGAGATCCAGAGCGCCACCGTGCCGGACGCGCTCGCCGGCCGGGACGTCCTCGGCCGGGGCCAGACCGGCTCCGGCAAGACCCTCGCCTTCGGCCTGCCACTGCTCGCCCGGGTCGCCGCCGGCGAGCGGGCCCGGCCGCTGCACCCGAGGGCCCTGGTCCTGGTGCCGACCCGGGAACTGGCCATGCAGGTCAACGACGCGCTGCTGCCGCTCGGCAAGGCGGTCGGGGTGTTCCTCAAGACCGCTGTCGGCGGCGTGCCGTACGACCGGCAGATCGACGCCCTCCGGCGCGGCGTGGAGATCGTCGTGGCCACCCCCGGGCGGCTCGGCGACCTGATCGACCGGGGTGTCTGCCGCCTCGACGATGTCGAGGTCACCGTGCTCGACGAGGCCGACCAGATGGCCGACATGGGCTTCCTGCCGGAGGTCACCGAACTGCTCGCCAAGACCCCGGCCGGCACCCAGCGGCTGCTCTTCTCGGCCACCCTGGACGGTGACGTCGACGCGCTGGTCAAGCGGTTCATGACCGACCCGGTCACCCACTCGACCGCGCCGTCCACCGCGTCGGTCTCCACCATGGACCACCACCTGCTGCTGATCCCGCCGCACGACAAGTTCCCGGTGGCGGCGTCGATCGCGGCCCGCGAGGGCCGGACGATGGTCTTCGCCCGCACCCAGCTGGGCGTGGACCGGCTGGTCGAGCAGCTGGCGGCGGTGGGCGTACGGGCCGGCGGGCTGCACGGCGGCAAGACCCAGCGGATGCGTACCCGCACCCTGGCCGAGTTCCGCGAGGGCCGGATGAACGTGCTGGTCGCCACGGACGTGGCGGCCCGGGGCATCCACGTGGACGGGGTGTCGCTGGTGCTGCACGTCGACCCGCCCAAGGACCCGAAGGACTACCTGCACCGGGCCGGGCGCACCGCCCGGGCCGGCGAGTCGGGCGCGGTGGCCACCCTGGTCCTGCCCAAGCAGCGCCGGACCACCCTCGCCATGCTGGAGAAGGCCGGCGTGGAGCCGGCGCAGACCCGGGTGCGGGCCGGCGACCCGGCGCTCGCCGAGCTGACCGGCGCCCGCGAGCCGAGCGGCGTGCCGGTGCGCAACGAGCCCGAGGAGCCGCGCCGGCACGGCGACCGGCCCGGCGGCCCGCGCCGCTACGGCGACCGGCCTCAGGGCGAGCGCCGCTACGGCGACCGGCCGCAAGGCGAGCGCCGCTACGGGGACCGGCCGCACGGCGACCGCCGCTACGGGGACCGGCCGACCGACAGCCGCACCTACGGCGACCGGCCCCAGGGCGAGCGCCGCTACGGCGACCGGCCTCAGGGCGACCGCCGCTACGCCGACCGGCCGACCGACAGCCGCACCTACAGCGACCGGCCCCAGGGCGACCGCCGCTACGCCGACCGGCCGACCGACAGCCGCACCTACGGCGACCGGCCCCAGGGCGAGCGCCGCTACGGGGACCGCCCGCAGGGCGAGCGGCGCTTCGGGGACCGGGGCGGGTTCCGGCCGGAGGGCCGGGGCCGGGACGACCGGCCGCGCGACGACCGGCGGGGCGGCCGGCCGGCGGCGCGTACCCACTGACCCGGACGACGGACCATGGACGCCGTCGCGGAGCTCCGGCTCCGCGGCGGCGTTTCCGCATGCGCTGCCGACATCCGCCGGGTCGCGTAACGTCCGGCTCATGCCGACCATGCCGAAGTCGCTCTTCTGGACCCGTACCGACACCGCCGGCGCCGAGCACGCCCGGTTCGACGACGCCCTGGGACTGACCGCACGGGGCACCCAGCTGGCCGTGGATCCCATCCCCTACACCTGCCGCTATCAACTGACCACAGACGAGCGGTGGGCGAGCACCCGGCTCGAGATCGAGGTCGAGGGGGCGGGCTGGCTGCGCAGCGTACGCATGGAGCGGGCGGCCGACCGGTGGCGGGTGACCACCGCCGAGCAGGGTGACCTGGACGCGGCGCTGACCGCCGCCGGCAATCCACCGGCCGGGCTGCCCGGCACCGACGAACCGGACCGGCTGGCCGAGGCGGTCGACATCGACCTGGGCGGTTCGGCCCTCTTCAACACCCTGCCGGTACGCCGGCTCGGGCTTACCGACGCGCCACCGGACACCGCGCACCGGATCACCGTCGCCTGGGTGCTGGTGCCGAGCCTGCTGGTGGTCCCCGCCGAGCAGGTCTACACCGCGCTGGGCCCCGGACGGGTCCGGTTCGCCAGCGACACCTACGCCGCCGACCTGGACCTGGACGCCGACGGCTACGTGCTGCGCTACCCGGGCCTGGCCGAGCGGTCCGCGGTGAGCTGAGCCAGGGGCTCAGGCCGGCCAGGCGCCGGTGGCCAGGAAGCGCTCGACGGTGGCCAGGTGCGGGGTCAGGTCGAGGCCCTGGGCGGCCACCCACCCGTCGGCGTAGTAGGTGTCGGCGTACCGGTCGCCGGCGTCGCAGATCAGGGTGACCACCGAGCCGTGCCGGCCGTCGGCGAGCATCCCGGCGATCAGCCCGAACGCGCCCCAGAGGTTGGTGCCGGTCGAACCGCCCACCCGCCGGCCGAGCACCGCGGAGGCGGCCCGCATCGCGGCCAGCGACGCGGCGTCCGGCACCTGGACCATCCGGTCGACCACCGAGGGCAGGAAGGACGGCTCCACACTCGGCCGGCCGATCCCCTCGATCCGGGAGCCCCGGCCGGTGCGGACCGACCAGTCGGCCGCCTGCCAGGCCGGGTAGAACGCGGAGTTCTCCGGGTCGACCACGCAGAGTTTGGTGGGCAGCCGGCGGTACCGGGCGTACCGGCCGATGGTGGCGCTGGTGCCGCCGGTGCCCGCGCCCACCACGATCCAGGCCGGCACGGGGTGCCGCTCCAGGGCGAGCTGCGCGTAGATCGACTCGGCGATGTTGTTGTTGCCCCGCCAGTCGGTGGCCCGCTCGGCGTAGGTGAACTGGTCCATGAAGTGCCCGCCGGTGTCCTCGGCCAGCCAGCGGGCCTCCACGACCACCTTGGCCGGGTCGTCGACGAGGTGGCAGCGGCCGCCCTGGAACTCGATCTGGGCGATCTTCTCGGGCGAGGTGGAGGCCGGCATCACCGCGATGAACGGCAGCCCGAGCATCCGGGCGAAGTACGCCTCGGAGACCGCGGTCGACCCGGACGAGGCCTCCACGATGGTGGTGTCCGGGCCGATCCAGCCGTTGCAGAGCCCGTACAGGAAGAGCGAACGGGCCAGCCGGTGCTTCAGCGAGCCGGTGGGGTGCACCGACTCGTCCTTGAGATAGAGGTCGATGCCCCACTCCCTGGGCAGCGGGAAGGGCAGCAGGTGGGTGTCGGCGGACCGGTTGGCGTCGGCCTCCACGGTGGCGATCGCCTCGGTCACCCAGACCCGGCTGGCCTCGTCGCACCGGTCGAGATGAGTCACGCCGGAAACCTAACAAGGCCGGTCAGGGCCGATCCGCCCCGCCCCGGCGGCGCTGCCGGCGCTGCCCGGCCCGACCGACCGCACCGATCACCGGGGTCAGCCCGAGCGCGAGCCGGGGCAGCGTGTCCAGCAGCCGCACCTGCGCTCCGCGCCAGCGCGGCAGGCTGACCACCGGCCGGGGTCGCCGGGCCAGCCGGACGGCCCGCGCGGCCACCCGTTCCGGGGTGAGCAGCGTGCCGGTGAAGGAGACCGCCGCCCCGGGGTCGTCCAGCCGGTCGTGCAGCATCGGCGTCCAGATCCCGTCCGGGCACAGGCACGACACGTGTACGCCCCGGTGCCCGGCCGCCCGCAGGTCGGCCAGGGTGCCCAGGCTGAACGCGAGCAGGGCGTGCTTGCTGGCCGCGTAGACGGTCTCGCCGGGAGCGGCGATCAGCCCGGCCAGCGAGACGACGTTGAGCACGTGCCCGTGCCCCTGGGCCCGCATCACGGCCAGCCCGGCCAGGGTGCCGTTGATCGCGCCGAGGGTGTTCACCTCGACGACCCGCCGCCGGGTCGCCGCGTCGTGCTCCCAGGACGGCCCGGTGACCAGGATGCCGGCGTTGTTCACCCAGAGCCCGAGGCCGCCCCGGCCGGCCGCCTCGGCGGCCGCGTCCGCGCAGGCGGCCTCGTCACGCACGTCGAGCGGGCGGGACCAGCCGCCGAGCGGGGCGGCGGCCGCGGCCACCGCGGCCGGGTCGAGGTCGGTGAGCAGCACCGGCCAGCCGTCGGCGTGCAGTGCGGCGGCCAGCGCCCGGCCGAGACCGCCGGCGGCGCCGGTCACCACGGCGGCTCCGGGCGCGGGCGTACTCATCGGCGCACGCTACCGCCGCCGCCCCGGGCCGCGCCAGAGCCGACCGGGCGGCACCCGGCCTGACCCGGCAGGCACCACAACCGGCGGCGCCGGAGCCGACCCGGACGCCGGGCCGGCCGGCGGGGCGGTCAGGCGGGGGGCGGGTTGACCGGTTGCGGGCGGTTCTCCCACTTGGTCGACAGCGCGATGCCGGTGCGGGGGGAGGCCACCCCGGGCGTCCGGTTCAACCGCACGATCAACCGCTCCAGCTCGGCGATGGTGGTCACCCGCGCCTTGAGCAGGAACGACTCGACGCCGGCCATGAAGTAGCAGGACTCGATCTCGGGTATCGCCCGGAACGCCTCCAGCACGTCGTCGGTGTCGGCGCCGGAGTCCTCGATGATGCCGATCAGCGCGGTCACGCCGAGCCCGACCGCCTCGGGCTCGATCTCCGCCCGGTAGGCCCGGATCACCCCGCCGGACTCCAGCTTGCCGACCCGCTCGTGCACGGCGGGCGCGGAGAGGCCGACCTGTCGGGCCAGTTCGGCGTAGGACAGGCGGGCGTTGCCGCGCAACAGTTCCACGAGGCTCAGGTCGATGGCGTCCACGGAATGTAGACCCTAGTCGCAGAGGCGTAACGCCGGGCGTTCGGCATCCGTTGGTTATAACAGCAGGTGACTGTTCGCAGACCATCGGTGACGGGAGCGCGACGCCGGTACCATTTACTAACTTCCCACTCAGTGCGTTTTTCGCGTTTGGCGGACAGGCCAGGTCGCTGGTGCTGTAATTGCCATACGTCCCTCATGACGGCTCTGGGCTCGCACCGGCCGGGGGCAGTGTGTTCAGCCGGGGGCTTCGTCGACGCGAGGAGGGGGCTGTGGACACTGGAGATCGCCTGCTGACACCGGGAGAGGTCGCCGCACTGTTTCGGGTTGACCCGAAGACTGTGACGAGATGGGCAGCGGCGGGCCGGATAGGAAGCATCCGGACTCCAGGCGGGCATCGCCGGTTTCGGGAATCCGAGGTGCGAGCCCTGCTTGAAGGGGAGGGCATGCTGGACGAGGCGGAAGACGTGGGCAAACCGCGCAACGTGGGCCCCACCGCCTCGACCGGGCCGGGTCCCGCCAACGCCGGGATGTACTGAATGGCACCGAGATCGGCACGCGGACCGGACGCCGGATCCGGTCCGCGTCCTGCCTGAGTCTCAGGCCCGGGCCGCGCCCAGCTCGCCCGACCAGCGCCGGAACAGGGTGTGCGGTACGCCGAGAGCGTCCAGCACCTTGCCGGCCACGAAGTCCACCAGCTGCGCGGCGGAGGCCGACGCACCCGCGCCGTAGAAGCCGGGACTGGCCGGCAGCACCACCGCACCGGCGTCGTGCAACGCGATGAGGTGCTCCAGGTGGCTACGGGTCACCGGGGTCTCCCGGGGCACCACCACCACCGGCCGCCGCTCCTTGAGGTTGACCTCGGCCGCCCGCTGCAGCAGGTCCTTGGAGAGCCCGATCGCGATGCCGGCGCAGGCCGCCGTGCTCGCCGGCACCACCGCCATCCCGCGCACCCGGTAGGAGCCGCTGCTCGGCCCGGCCGCGAGGTCGCCGGCCGGCCAGTGCCGCACGTCGGCGCCGGCCAGCTCCCGGCCCAGCCAGGTGGCGAGGTCCTCGGCCCAGTGCCCGTCGCGGAACGGGCGGCCGGTCTCGTCCAGCAGGGTCAGCCGGGCCGCCCGGGAGACGATCAGATCCACCGGCTGCCCGGCGTCGAGCAGCCCTCGGACGACGGCCGCCGCGTACGGCGTGCCGGACGCCCCGGACACCCCGACCACCCATGGCTCACGCATGCCCACCAGCCTGCCTGGTCGCCGCCGCCGGGCGGCGCCCGCCCCCCGCCAACCGGCGGCCGGAGGAGCCCGGAGCCGCTCGGATCAGGCCCGCAGGCCGAGCCGGACCACCAGGTCGAGCAGGGCGAAGACGAACAGCGCGATGCCGACGAAGCCGTTGGCGGTGAAGAAGGCCCGGTTGACCTTGCTCAGGTCGGTCGGGCTGACCACCAGGTGCTGGTAGCCGAAGGCGGCCGCGGTCAGCGCCAGGCCGATCCACCAGAGCCAGCCGAACCCGACCAGCGCGCCGAACCAGATGAAGAGCGCGAAGGTCACCACGTGCGCGACGGTCGAGGCGTGCAGCGCGAACCGCAGCCCGTACCGGGCCGGCACGCTGTGCACGCCGATCCGCCGGTCGACCTCGGCGTCCTGGCAGGCGTAGATCAGGTCGAAGCCGCCGATCCAGAGCCCGACCGCCGCGCCGAGCAGCCAGGCCGGCCCGGAGCCGGCCAGGGTGCCGGTGACCGCCAGCCAGGCGCCGACCGGGCCGACCGCCTGGGCGACCGCGAGGATGGCGTGCGGCCAGTTGGTGAACCGCTTGCCGTACGGGTAGACGACCAGCGGCACCACGGCGAGCGGCGCCAGCACCAGGCAGAGCGGGTTGAGCAGGGCGGCGGCGGCCAGGAACACCACCAGCGCGACGGCCGCGCCGGTCCAGGCCGTGCGGACGCTCACCGCCCCGGTGACCAGTTCACGCGAGGCGGTACGGGGGTTCCGCGCGTCGATCCGCCGGTCCAGGATCCGGTTGGCGGCCATCGCGAACGTCCGCGCCCCGACCATCGCCACGGTGATCAGCAGCAGGTCCACCCACCGCACCCGCCCCCCGTCGACCCGCATGGCGGTCAACGCCGACAGGTACGCGAACGGCAGCGCGAACACCGAGTGCTCGATCGCCACGAGGTCGAGGAAGGCCCGGACCCGGCCCCGCGATCTTGCACTCGTCGCCCCGGCAGAGCTGGAGGAACCGGGCGAATCGGGGGCGGAAACCGCAAGATCGCGCGGATCGGAGGTGGCGGCCATCAGATTCCGTACTCCTTCCAGCGCTTGTCGACCAGGGAGACCACCTCGGGGCTCATCGACATCTCCTCGGGCCAGCCCCGGGTGTAGCCCTCCCCGGGCAGCTTGCGGGTCGCGTCGACGCCCGCCTTGCCGCCCCAGAACTGCTGGTAGGACGAGTGGTCCAGGTGGTCCACCGGGCCCTCGGTGAGCAGCAGGTCGCGGGCGTAGTCGACGTTGCCGAAGGCGCGGAAGGCCACCTCGTTGTAGTCGTGCACGTCGCAGTCCTCGTCGACGATCACGATCAGCTTGGTCAGCGACATCAGGTGCGCGCCCCAGATCGCGTTCATCACCTTCTGCGCGTGCTTCGGGTAGCGCTTGCGGATCGACACGATCGCGCAGTTGTGGAAGACGCCGGCAGCCGGCAGGTCGTAGTCGACGATGTCCGGGATCAGCAGCTTCAGCAGCGGCTGGAAGATGCGCTCGGTGGCCTTGCCGAGACCGTGGTCCTCCTGCGGCGGCTTGGAGGTGACGATCGAGTGGTAGACCGGGTCGCGCTGCATGGTCATCGCCTCGACGTGCAGCACCGGGAACGGCTCGACCGGGGTGTAGAAGCCGGTGTGGTCGCCGAACGGGCCCTCCGGCAGCCGCTCGCCGGGCTCCAGGTAGCCCTCCAGCACCACCTGCGCGTGCGCCGGCACCTGCAACGGCACGGTGAGGCAGTCGACCATCTCCACCCGCTCGCCGCGCAGGAAGCCGGCGAAGAGGTACTCGTCGATGTCGCTGGGCAGCGGCGCGGAGGCGGCGTACGAGATCACCGGGTCGCAGCCGATCGCCACGGCCACCGGCAACCGCTGGCCCAGCCGCTCGGCGACCGCGTGGTGGGCGGTGGAGTCCTTGTGGATCTGCCAGTGCATGCCGAGGGTGTTGGGCGAGTGCTGCTGGAGCCGGTAGAGGCCGAGGTTGCGCTTGCCGGTCTCCGGGTGCTTGGTGTGGGTCAGCCCGTAGTTGTGGAAGATCCCGCCGTCGCCCGGCCAGACCTGCAGGCCGGGCAGCCGGTTCAGGTCGACGTCGTCGCCCCGGTAGACCACCTGCTGGCAGGGGGCGGTCCTCACCCTGCGCGGCGGCACCGACTTGAGCTGCATGACCTTGCCCAGGCCCTCCCGGATGCCGGACCAGCCCACCGGCAGCTCCGGCTTGACCAGCGCGCCGATCCGGGCGCCGATCTCGTCCAGCGACCCGACGCCGAGCGCCATCGCCATCCGCTTCTCGGTGCCGAAGAGGTTGATCGCCACCGGCATCTCACCCCGGGTCGGCCGTTCGAAGAGCAGCGCCGGCCCACCCGCCCGGACCGTCCGGGTGACGATCTCGCTGATCTCCAGCGTGGGGTCCACCGGGACGCTCACCCGCCGCAGCTCACCCGCCTGCTCCAGGGCCGCGAGGAAGTCCTTGAGATCGGTGTACGGGAAGCCACGAGCCGCCATGGGAGCCAGTCTCCCGCACCGGTCGTCGCCCCGCCCACGCCGGGTGGGGTGATGTCGACGGCGAGTGGCTCGACCGGGTCGCCGCCGAACGCTGACCGGTCCCGCCGCCGCCCGGTGGCCGGCTCCGCCGCCCCCGCTGACCGGTCCCGCCGGGGTCAGCCGGCGGGCGTCCAGGCGTACCCGGCCAGCGGCGGGTCGACCGGCGCGCCGGTGAGCCGGTTGGCGAAGGTGGAGATGGTGTAGACGCCGACGCCGAGCACCACGTCCAGGGCCTGCCGCGGCTGGTGGCCGGCGGCGAGGAAGGCGCGGGTCCGCTCGTCGGGGACATCGCCCCGGTGCTCCAGCACCGCCAGGGTGAAGCGGCGCAGCGCCTCGAGCCGGTCGTCGGGCAGCGGCGTGCCGGCGCGCAGCGCGTCGACCAGTTCGGCGGCGGCGCCGAGCCGGGTCAGCGTCGCGGTGTGCAGGGCCACGCAGACGTGGCACTCGTTGCGGGTGGCGACGGTCAGCACGACCACCTCCCGCTGCACCGGGTCGAGGCTGCCGGCCTCGAAGCCGGCGTTGGCGGTGAGGAAGGTCTGCAGCAGCGCCGGGGACTCGGCCATCAGGGCGACGGCGGCGGGCAGGTAGCCGAACTTCCGGCGTACCGCCGCCAGGGTGGGTCGGGCGGCGTCGGGCGCGGTGTCGGCGGTGTGCGGGGTGAAGACGGGCATGGCGACCTGCTTTCGCGGGTGACGGAGCGGCGACGAAGGAGCCGGTGGCGCGGGGCACGGGCCGCCGCCGGGCGTGACGTATGATCGTCAACGTGGTTGTCCAAATGGTAAACCTGGTTGTCGAACATGGCAACTGACCCCGACCGGCCCGGCTTCCTGCTGCCCCTGCTGCTGCTGGCCGGCTTCCGCACACTCATCGACGACCTGCACGCCGAGCTGGCCCGGCAGGGGCATCCCGAGCTGCGCCCGCTGCACGGCTTCGTGCTCCAGGCGGTCGGCGCCGGCGGCACCACGGCCACCGAGCTGGGCCAGCGGTTGGGCATCTCCAAGCAGGCGGCCGGCAAGACGGTGGACCGGCTGGTCGCCCTGGGCTACCTGGAACGCGCCGACGACCCGGACGACGCGCGGCGCAAGCTGGTCCGGATGACCCCGCGCGGGCACGACGGGCTGCGCCGCTCGGCGGTGGTCTTCGACCAGCTCCGGCAGCGCTGGACGGACACTCTGGGCCCGGACCGGGTCGCCGCCATGGAGGACGACCTGCGCGCGGTCACCCCGGCCAACTGGTTCCGCCTCGACGTGCCCGGCTGGTTCGGCGGCTGACCGCACCGGCGACACATGTCACCGGTGCTGGCCCGGCGGCGACGCACCGGCGCACGGTGGACGCATGTCCGACGCGTACGTGGTGGGCGACCCGGACGGGCTGTCGCCGTTACTGACCGAGCTCCGCGACGCCGTGGCCCGGGAGCTGCACGCCCAGCTCGCGTTGCGCGCGGAGCGGATCGAACTCGCCGACGTTCCGGACGTCGCGTACCAGGTCACCCTGCGGGTGGACGAGACCCTCCGGCGACGGCGCCCCGGCAGGTAGCCGCAGCCGGCGGTCAGTCGGGGAGGCCGCCGTAGGAGTGCAGGCCCTCGAAGAAGATGTTCACCCCGAACAGGTTCATCAGCATGGTGAGAAAGCCGACCACGGCCAGCCAGGTGGCCACGTTCCGCTTCACGCTCGGGGTGGCCCGGGCGTGCAGGTAACCGGCGTAGACTACCCAGGAGATGAACGCCCAGGTCTCCTTCGGGTCCCAGCCCCACGGTCGGCCCCAGGCCGCCTCGGCCCAGATCGCCCCGGCGATCACCGCGAAGGTGAAGACCGGGAACGCGAAGGCGTGCAGCACGAAGGTCAGCCGCTCCAGCGCGGCCGCCGCCGGCACCCGCTTGGCCAGCGTGTACGGGAAGCTCCGCCTGCCCTGCTCGTAACCGGCCCGCATCAGGTAGGCCACCGCCGGCACCACGCCGAGCAGGAAGATGCCGGAGCTGAACACGATCGTCGAGACGTGGATGACGAACCAGTACGAGTTGAGCGCCGGCACCAGCGGCACCACCGGCACGTAGAGCACCAGCTCGGCGGTGGCCACCAGGAGCACCATCACCAGGGTGAGGAAGAGCCCGAGCCGGCGCAGCGACGGCTTCCGCCAGAGCACCACCAGCCAGGCGGCGACGCCGATGAACGAGACCGTGAGCACGAACTCGTACATGTTGCCCCAGGGCATCCGGTCGGCGGCGAGGCCGCGGGTGACCAGTGCCCCGAGGTGCAGCAGGGCGGCGAGCGCGGTGACGCCGACCGCGATCCGGCCGGCCAGCCGGGCCCGCTGCGCGGTGCGCTCGGCGGCGTTCGGGCCGGCCACGACCGGCTCCGGCGGGGCGCTGCCGCCGGCCGCGCCGACGCCGGCGCCGACCAGTTCCCGGGCGGGCGCGGCGACCCGGGCGCGGGCGTTGCCGAGCGCGTACTCGACGGCGTGGCTGATCATGGCGACCAGGTACGCCAGGATCGCGAACGACACCAGCTGGTCGGAGAGTGCGGACATCAGTCGGCTCCTTCTCGCGTCCCGGCCGGATCGCCTCCGTCGCGATCCGCACCGGCCCGCTCGTCCGGCCGCCCGTCACCGCTGACCGCGGCGACGAGCTGCGCGAACTCGTCGGCGAACCCGGGATGGTCGGTGCGCGGCAACCCACCGGCCTCGACCAAACTACTACCGCCCGTCGGAGATCCGCCCGCCGGGTCGGTGGAAGCACCCGCCGGGGTGACGGAACCGGCCGGGAGCACCCGGAAGAAGACCCGCCGGCGGCGGACGAAGAGCGAGCCCATCAGGCCGGCCAGCAGGGTCGCGGAACTCACCAGCAGCAGCGTCGAGCCCGGGTCGCGGCGCACCGAGAGGGTGATGTACGGCTCGGTGCCGAGGAACTCGACCCGGGTGCCGTCGTCCAGCGTCCAGGTCTCGCCCAGCTTGACGACCCTGGTGCCGACCTCCTTGACCTTGCCGGCCCGGACCTGCCGCTGGTCCAGCTGGTAGACCGAGCCGGGGATGCCCGCGTCCAGGCCCAGGTTGCCCCGGTAGGCCACCAGGTTGAGCACCGGGTTGCGCTCGGTCGGGTACTCCGAGCGGGCGTACGGCGGTGCGTCGGGCGCGGTCGGCAGGTAGAGGCCGGTGAAGGCCATCTGCAGGTTCGGGTCGCGCGCGCCGGTGGCCGGGTCGACGTTGGCGTCCGGGAAGGCGGCCAGCCCCTCGCTGGTCAGCCCCATGTCCCCGGTGGTCAGGAACGGCACCACGCTGGTCTGGCTGCGGCCGAACCGGTCGGTGTACCGGATCACCGGGGCGTACCCGTGGCCGAGCAGGTAGACGTTCGCGCCGTCGAGGCGCAGCGGGGAGTTGACCGAGAAGTCGGCCTGCCGGCGCTCCCGGCCCGGCTCGTCCACCGTCACCCGGGCGTTGAAGAACTCCGGCTGCCCGGTGTCGAGGAAGCGGGCCTGGAAGTCGTCCAGCCGCAGGCAGAACCCGGGCAGGTCGGCACTGTCCACCCGCGGGCCGAGCTTCGCCTCGGCGTACTGCTGCCGGGTGTTGCAGAACGCGTTCTCCTCGCCGGCGACCAGCAGCCGGTTGCCGCTCCAGCCGTACCACGAGCCGAGCGCGACGCCGACCAGCACCACCACCATCGAGGTGTGGAAGAGCAGGTTGCCGGTCTCCTTGAGGTAGCCCTTCTCGGCGGAGACCTCGTCGCCGTGGACCACCACCCGCCAGCGTCGCCGGCGCAGCACCTCGGCGATCGCCGCCGCGCCGCCGGCCGGCGCGGCCAGCACCGCGTGCTGCGGCAGCCGGTCCAGCCGCTTCGGGGCGGCCGGCGGCTTCGCCCGCAGCGCCCGGACGTGGTCGCGCAGCCGGGGGGTGATGCAGCCGATCAGCGAGGTGAACAGCAGCAGGTAGATCGCGGAGAACCAGACCGAGCCGAACGCCTCGAAGGCGCCGATCCGGTCCAGCACCGGCGCCAGGTCGGGGTGCGCGACGAAGTAGTCCCGGACGTCCTCCGGGTTGACCCCGCGCTGCGGCAGCACCGAACCCGGGATGGCCGCGATCGCCAGCAGGAAGAGCAGCACCAGCGCGGTACGCATGCTGGTCAGCTGCCGCCAGGAGTTGCGCAGCAGGGCCAGCACCCGGTTGGGCCGGCGCCGGGGCGCCTCGGCCGGGGTCGCCGGCCGGTCGTCCACGGCCGTCATCAGATGCTCACCTCGCCCACCCCGACGGTGGTCTGCAACCAGATCACGAAGTTGGTCCACCCGCCGGTGACCAGCGCGAGGCCGATCAGGATCAGCAGGGCGCCGCCGATCCGGGTGACCCAGCGGCTGTTGCGCCGGACGGCGCGGAACACCCCGAGCAGGCGCTGGAAGCCCAGCCCGAAGACGACGAACGGTATCCCCAACCCGAGGCAGTACGCGACGGCGAGCACCACGGCCCGGTCGGTGCTGCCGTCGACCGCTGCCATGCCGAGCACCGCGCCCAGCGTCGGGCCGGTGCACGGCATCCAGCTGAGTGCGAAGACCGCGCCGAGCACCGGCGCACCGAGCAGCCCGGCGGCGGGCAGCCGGTGGATCCGGAACTCGCGCTGCAACCCGGGCACCACGCCGAGGTAGCCCAGCCCGAGCAGCACGACCAGCGCGCCGATGACCATCTCCAGCGTCCGCTCGTGGTCGAAGAAGATCCGGCCGAACCCGGCGAAGAGGATCGCGGTGGCCGTGAAGACGACGGTGAAGCCGGCGATGAAGAGCAGCGTTCCGGCCAGCACCCGCCCCTTCACCGCGACCACCGGCCGGGTGGCGACGGCCACCCCGCCCGACGGGTCCGGCGCGCTCCCGTCGGCCGGCGACGGGCCGGGCCGGGCCGGGCGGCCCTCCAGATCCGCGCCGGCCAGTCCGGTCACGTACGACAGGTAGCCCGGCATCAGCGGAAGCACGCACGGGGAGAGGAAGCTGACCAGCCCGGCCAGCGCGGCCGCGCCGATCGCGAGCAGCAGCGGGCCGCTCTGCGCCAGTTCCCGGAACGTCTCGCCCATCAGCGTTGACCGGCGGGCGCCGGCGACTCGGCGGCGATCCGCTCGACGATGGGTTGCAGGCCCTCCCGCTTGACCGCCGCGCGGATCACCGCGGCGATCCGGCCCTCCCGGTCCAGCACCACGGTGGCCGGGATGGTGTTCGGCGGGATGTCCAGGGCGAGCGCCAGCCGGCTCGGCGGGTCGAACAGGCTCGGGTAGCTGACCCGGCCCTCCTCGAAGGCCTTCGCCTTGTCCCGCTGGTCCTGCACGTTGATGCCGAGGAAGGTCACCCCGGAACCCTTGGTGGCCTGGTAGGTGGCCTCCAGGTCGTCCGCCTCGGCCCGGCAGGGCGCGCACCACGAGCCCCAGAAGTTGACCACCACGACCTGGCCGCGGGCGGTGGCGACGTCGTAGCTGCCGCCGGTGAGCAGTTCGCCGGCGAGCTTCGGGGCGGCGGACCGCTGGTCGGGGGCGCACTCGATGACGCCGTCCCGGTTGGCGCAGGCTTCCTCACCGGCCGGCGACGAGCAGGCGGCCAGCGCCACCGCGGTGACGGTGGCGAGCAGACCAGCGGTCCACCTCCGGGCGTTCATCAGGCCCCCTTGGCCGTCCGGGCGGTCGGCGACATCGCGATCAGATGGGCGGCCGGCTCGGAGTAACCGATGCCGACCACCTTGGCGCCGTCGAAGTGGAAGGAGGTGAGGCTGGCCAGCCCGCACTGCCGCTTGCGCGGGTCGTGCCAGAGCCGCTTGCGCTCGACGTGGCGGCGCAGCGTCCAGATCGGCAGCTGGTGCGAGACCAGCACCGCCTCGCGCCCCTCGGCGGCCACCCGGGCGGCGTGCAGGGCGGCGAACATCCGCTCCGCGATGGCCCGGTAGGCCTCGCCCCAGGACGGGGTGACCGGGTCGCGCAGCACCCACCAGTTGCGCGGGTCGCGGAACGAGCCGTCACCGGGGGAGACCTTCTTGCCCTCGAACCAGTTGGCGCTCTCGATCAGCCGTTCGTCCACGCCGACCGGCAGGCCGAACTGCGCGGCGATCGGCTCGGCGGTCTGCTGGGCGCGTTCCAGCGGGCTCGCCACCACGTGCACGATCTCCCGCTCGGCCAGCCCCTGCGCGGCCGCCTTGGCCATCTGCACGCCGAGTTCGGAGAGGCGGAACCCGGGCAACCGGCCGTAGAGGATCTTGTCCGGGTTGTGCACCTCGCCGTGCCGCAGCACGTGGACCACCGTCGTACTCACCGCTACCCCCCGAGTCCCGCCGACGCCGCCGCGGCGGCCGCCTTCGGCAGCGCGGCGGCGATCTGCTCCAACGCGGCATCGTCCATCGCCGCCGACACGAACCACGACTCGAACGCGCTCGGCGGCAGGTATACCCCGGCGGCGAGCATCGCGTGGAAGAACGCCTTGAACGCCGGCACCTGCTGGGTGCGGGCGCTGTCGTAGTCGACCACGTCGGCGTCGGTGAAGAAGATGGAGAACATGCTGCCCGCGTACGACAGCCGGTGCGGGACCCCGGCGGCGGCCAGCGCGTCGGACGCCAGCTTGCCCACGACGGCGGCCGTCTCGTCCAGCTTGCGGTAGAGCGCGTCGTCGGCCAGCCGCAGCGTGGCCAGCCCGGCCGCGCAGGCCAGCGGGTTGCCGGAGAGCGTGCCGGCCTGGTAGACCGGGCCGGCCGGGGCGAGCCGGGCCATGATCTCCGCGCGCCCGCCGAATGCCGCGGCGGGCAGCCCACCCCCCATGACCTTGCCGTACGTCCACAGGTCGGCGTCGCTGGCGTCGAGGCCGTGCCAGCCGGAGCGGGAGACCCGGAACCCGGTCATCACCTCGTCGACGACCAGCAGCGCGCCGTGCGCGTGCGCGATCCGGGCCAGTTCCTGGTTGAAGCCGTCGCGCGGGGCGACCACGCCCATGTTGCCGGCGGCCGCCTCGGTGATCACCGCGGCGATGTGCGCGCCCTCGGCGGCGAACGCCTCCTCCACCGCCCGGAGGTCGTTGTACGGCAGCACGATGGTCTCGCTCGCCGCGGCGCCGGTGACGCCGGGCGAGTCGGGCAGGCCGAGGGTGGCCACGCCGGAGCCGGCGGCGGCGAGCAGCGCGTCGACGTGCCCGTGGTAGCAGCCGGCGAACTTCACGATCTTGGAGCGGCCGGTGTAGCCGCGGGCCAGCCGGATCGCCGACATGGTCGCCTCGGTGCCGGAGTTGACCAGCCGGACCTGCTCGACCGGGGTGCGGTCGACGATCTCCGCGGCCAGCTCGACCTCGGCCGGGGTCGGGGTGCCGAAGCTGGTGCCCCGGGCGGCCGCGGCCTGCACGGCGGCCACCACCTCCGGGTGGGCGTGCCCGAGGATCAGCGGGCCCCAGGAGCAGACCAGGTCGACGTAGCGCCGGTCGTCGGCGTCGTAGAGCCAGGGCCCCTCCCCCCGGACCATGAAGCGCGGCGTGCCGCCGACGGCGCGGAACGCGCGCACGGGAGAGTTCACCCCGCCCGGCACGATGGCGCGGGCGCGGTCGAACAGGGCCTCGGAGGCCGGCGCGTCGGCCGGGTAGCGGCCGGATCCGGCGGGAAACATATCGGTCACGATGCGGCCATTGTGTCAGCGCCGGGCGGCGAATCGGCAGCCACCCCGGTCGGGGGTTACCAGTCTCACCCGGGTCACGCGGGTGACCGCCCGCCCGCGCCGGGCCCGGCCGGCGCTCCGCCGCGCTCGCGACCGCCCGCCCGCGGCGCGCCCGGCCGGCGACCGCCGCGCGGGTCGGCCCCGGTCGGGTCGCCTCGACGGGCCGGGCGGTCGAGATCGCGATAGGCTGACCGGGTGGATCGTGCCGAACTGTCCATCACGCTACATCGAGCGGGCGACGAAGCAGTGCTGCGCCTCGCCGGTGAGATCGACATGCTCACGGCCGCCCAGCTGTCGACGGTCGTGAATGAGGTGCTCGCCGACCCCCCGCCGCGCATCGTGCTCGACCTCGGCGGCGTCACCTTCTGCGACTCGCAGGGCCTGGGCACCCTGGTGGTGCTCAGCCGCAAGGCCAGTCACGCGCAGAGCCTGCTGATCCTGACCCACGTCGGCGATTTCCTGCTCCGCGTCCTGGACATCACCGGCCTCCGCTCCGCCCTGATGATCCGCAACGACCAAACCACCCGCTAACCCCCTCCCACCCCGCCCCGCCCCGCCCCGTTGATCATGAGGTTAGCGGGGCGTTTCGCACCTTTCGGCACCGCCAACCTCATGATCAACGGGGCGGGGCGGGAGGGTGGGTGGGTCAGGGGGTGTTGCCCCAGCGGGCCTGTTCGAGGATCTCGACGGCGCGGTCGCGGGCGTCCGGGTCGTCCGCGCGCAGCAGGGTGGTGGCCTCGTCGACGGCGTCGGTCAGCATCCGCCACTGCGCGTCCCGCTCGCGCACCAGGTCGGACTGGGCGGCCAGCTGCCGGGTCTTGACCCACAGCTCCACGAAGACCGACACCTTGGCCCGCAGCACCCACGGGTCGAACGGCTTGGTCAGGTAGTCGACCGCGCCGACCGCGTACCCGCGGAGCGCGAGCTGGGCGTCCCGGTCGGCCGCGGTCAGGAAGATGATCGGCACGTGCCGGGTACGCTCCCGGCGCTTGATGTGACTGGCCGTCTCGAAGCCGTCCATGTCCGGCATCTGCGCGTCCAGCAGGATCACCGCGAAGTCGTCGACCAGCAGCTGCTTCAGCGCCGCCTCGCCGCTCTCCACGGCGACCGACTGGACCGGCAGCCCCTGGAGGATCGCCTCCAGGGCCATCAGGTTCTCCCGCCGGTCATCGACCAGCAGCGCCTTCGCCATCTGGGTCACGAGCTCTCCTCGGTCCGGCCGCCGCTGATCCAGGACGCCATGAGCTCGATCAGCTCGTCCAGGTCGACGGGTTTGGTGATGTAGTCGCTGCCGCCGGCCTCCAGCGCCGACTCGCGGTCGCCGGGCATCGCCTTCGCGGTCAGGAAGACGATCGGCAGGTCGGCGAAGCGGTGGTTACGCCGGATCTGGCGGGTCGTCTCGTAGCCGTCCTGATCCGGCATCATGGCGTCCATCAGGACGATGTCCACCTCCGGATGCTCGGCCAGCAGGCGGACGCCGTCCGCCCCGTTGTCCGAGTACAACACGGTCATGCCGTGCAGTTCCAACGCGCTGGTGAGGGCGAAGACGTTGCGCACGTCGTCGTCGACGATCAGCACGGTGGCCCCCTCCAGCCGCCGGGTGGTCGGGCCGGCCGCCGGTTCGGTCAGCTCCACCGGCGGCATGAGCAGCGAGGACGGTAGCCCGGCGCGGGACGGCTGCGGCGGCAGCGGGGCGACCACCGCGTCCGGCGCCAGCACGTCCGGCACGAAGAGCGTGAACGTCGAGCCCTGCCCCGGCGCCGAGGACACGCTGATCGCGCCACCGAGCAGCCGGGCCAGGTCGCGGCTGATCGACAGCCCCAGGCCGGTGCCGCCGTAGCGGCGGCTGGTGGTGCCGTCGGCCTGCTGGAACGCCTCGAAGATCAGCGACAGCTTGTCGTCGGAGATGCCGATCCCGGTGTCGATCACGGTGAGCGCGATCACCTGGCGGGCGTTGACCAGGGCCGGCACGTCGAAGACCGCGTTCTCCGCCGCCGGGGCGATGCGCAGCGTCACGGCGCCGTTGTCGGTGAACTTGACCGCGTTGGAGAGCAGGTTGCGCAGGATCTGCTGCAACCGCTGGGCGTCGGTGACCAGCGCCGGCGGCAGGTCCTTGCTGATCCGCACCTGGAAGTCCAGGCCCTTCTCCTCCGCCTGCGGCCCGAAGGCCTGCTCCACGTAGCTGCGGATCTCGTCGAACCGGACCTCGGTCGGCTCGACGTCCATCCGGCCCGCCTCGATCTTGGACAGGTCCAGGATGTCGTCGATCAGCGAGAGCAGGTCGGAGCCGGCGCTGTGGATGGTGCGGGCGAACTCGACCTGCTTCGGGGTGAGGTTCTGCTCCGAGTTCTCGGCCAGCAGCCGGGCCAACAGCAGCAGCGAGTTCAACGGCGTACGCAGCTCGTGGCTCATGTTGGCCAGGAACTCCGACTTGTACGCCGACGCCCGGGTGAGCTGTTGCGCCTTCTCCTCCAGGCCCAGCCGGGCCAGCTCGATCTCCCGGTTCTTCGTCTCGATGTTGCCCTTCTGCTCCGAGAGCAGCTGCGCCTTGTCCTCCAGCTCGGCGTTGGTGCGCTGCAGCTCCGCCGACTGCTCCTGCAGCTCGTGGGCGAGCCGCTGGGACTGGGCCAGCAGCTCCTCGGTGCGCCGGTTCGCCTGGATGGTGTTCACCGCGATGCCGATGGTGGCGACCAGCCGCTCCAGGAACGACAGGTGCAGCTCGGAGAAGGTGGTCACGCTGGCGAACTCGATCACGCCGAGCAGTTCGCCCTCGAAGAGCACCGGCAGCACGACCAGGTCGGCCGGCGGGGTGTCGGCCAGCCCGGAGCGGAGCGTGAGCCGTCCGTCCGGCGAGCCGCCGACCCGAATCGTCCGGCGGGAGAGCGCGGTCTGGCCGACCAGCCCCTCGCCCGGCCCGAAGGTCACGTCGTGCCCGCGGGCCACGTACCCGTACGAGGCGGTCAGCCGCAGCCGCATCACGCCCTCGGAGGTGTCCGCCAGGAAGAACGCGCCGAGCTGCGCGTCGACCAGCGGGGTCACCTCCATCATGATCATGCGGCAGACCTCGCCGAGGTCGCGCTGGCCCTGGAGCAGGCCACCGATCCGGGCCAGGTTCGAGTCGAGCCAGCCCTGCTCGGCGTTCTTCTTGGTCGTCTCCCGGAGGGTGACGATCATCTGGTTGATGTTGTCCTTCAGCTCGGCGACCTCGCCCTGCGCCTTGACCGCGATCCGCTGGGTCAGGTCGCCCCGGGTCACCGAGGTGGAGACCTGGGCGATCGCCCGCAGCTGGGTGGTCAGGGTCGAGGCGAGCTGGTTGACGTTCTCGGTGAGGTCCCGCCAGGTGCCGGAGACCCCCTTGACCTGCGCCTGGCCGCCCAGCTTCCCCTCGGTGCCCACCTCGCGGGCCACCCGGGTCACCTCGTCGGCGAACGACGAGAGCTGGTCGACCATCGTGTTGACGGTGTTCTTCAGCTCCAGGATCTCGCCCTGCGCGTCCACGGTGATCTTCTGCGACAGGTCACCCTTGGCCACCGCGGTGGAGACCTGGGAGATGTTGCGCACCTGGCTGGTCAGGTTGCCGGCGAGCTGGTTGACGTTCTCGGTGAGGTCACGCCAGGTGCCGGAGACGCCGCGCACCTGCGCCTGGCCACCCAGCTTCCCCTCGATGCCCACCTCGCGGGCCACCCGGGTCACCTCGTCGGCGAACGACGAGAGCTGGTCCACCATCGTGTTGACGGTGTCCTTCAGCTCCAGGATCTCGCCCTGCGCGGCCACGGTGATCTTCTGCGACAGGTCACCCCGGGCGACCGCCGTGGAGACCTGCGCGATGTTGCGCACCTGGGCGGTCAGGTTCGACGCCATCGAGTTGACGCTGTCGGTGAGGTCCTTCCAGGTGCCGGCCACGTTCGGCACCTCGGCCTGGCCGCCCAGCTTGCCCTCGGTGCCCACCTCGCGGGCCACCCGGGTCACCTGCTCGGCGAAGAGCCGCAGCGTGTCGGTGAGGTAGTTCATCGTGTCGGCCAGCTCGGCGACCTCGCCGCGCGCCCCGACCGTGATCTTCTGCGACAGGTCACCCTTGGCCACCGCCGTCGCCACCTGGGAGATCGACCGCACCTGGCCGGTCAGGTTCGACGCCATGGTGTTCACCGAGTCGGTGAGGTCCTTCCAGGTGCCGGCGACGCCGCGCACGTCGGCCTGGCCGCCCAGCTTGCCCTCGGTGCCCACCTCCCGGGCCACCCGGGTCACCTCGTCGGCGAACGAGGAGAGCTGGTCGACCATGGTGTTCACGGTGCGCCCGATCCGCAGGTACTCACCGCGCAGCGGCCGGCCGTCGATCTCCAGCGCCATGTGCTGGGACAGGTCGCCGTCGGCGACCGCCACGATCACCCGGGCGATCTCGGTGGTCGGCCGGCCCAGGTCGTCGATCAGCGAGTTGACCGCCCGCTGGCCCTCCGCCCAGGAGCCGTCCAGCCCCTCGTCGTCGAGGCGCTCGGTGAGCCGGCCGTCCCGGCCGACGATCCGGCTGATCCGGCGCAGGTCCAGGTACTGCCGCTCCTGGAGGGAGACCACCTCGTTGAAGGCGTCCGCCACCTCACCCGCCCGGCCCGCCCGCCTGGGCAGCCGGACCTTGAGGTCGCCGCTGCGCACCCGCCGCAGCGCCTCGGTCAGCTCGACGAGGACCGCCTCGTGGTCGGGCGCGGACGGGTCCGCGGCTACCGACTGTTTCGCCGTGGTCATCATTCCTCGCTCACGTCGGGGGCCACCGGTGCGTGCCGGCACGTTGGCATCCCATCATTGTGCCCGCGACCGCGGCCAGCGCCACGTCGCGCGGCCGGTCGGGCGCCCAATCGTCGCCTCGCCGACCCGGCCGACCACGCGGCGCCCGGCCGGCGCGACCACGGACAGCGCGCTGGGCGGGTCTCCGGGGAGCCCGCTCGCGCAGGGATCAAGCCTGACCGCCCGGAGGGGTGGGCTGCCCGGACGCCCCAACGCCCCTCGGCAGGGCCGGCCGGGGGGGGGACCGGCTTGGCACCGGGCGGACGGCGGTGGAGGATACGAGGGTGTCAGCGGAGGCAGGGCCCACGGCGACCGGGGGCCCGGGCGAGCATGTCCGGCGGGTCCGGCTGCCCGCCGACCGGCGTACGCCCGCCGCCGCCCGGGCCGTCGTCCGCTCGGTGCTCGCCGAGGCGCACCTCGACCAGCTGCTCAACGAGGCGCTGCTGCTGACCACCGAACTCTCCACCAACGCGGTGGAGCACGCCGGCACGGATCTGGACATCGAGGTCGTCGCCGACCGAACCGGGCTGACCGTGATGGTGTCGGACTTCGCGTCCGGCCCGGTCGACGAGCTGACCGTCGGGGTCCGCAACGACGCCACCGAGATCGCCGAGGTCGCCGAGCGCGGCCGGGGTCTGCTGCTGGTCGACCACTTCGCCAGCCGGTGGGGCACCACCTACCTGCCCAGCGGGAAGGGCGTCTGGTTCCGGCTGGACCGGCCCGGCACGCCGGGCGCCGAGCGGGCGACGCCGGGAGCCGTGGTGGCGGTGCCGCCGGCCACCGGCCCCGGCGGGGGCGGGACCGCCGCCGGGGAGAGCTCCGCGCCGAGCGCCGGCGCGATGAGCGAGCTGATGCAGACCACCCCGGATCCGTACGCCGAGGACCCGCTGCCCGACTTCGCGACCAGCCTGCTCACCCGGGTGGCCGAGATGGTCGGCGCGGCCGGCGGCGTGGTCCGGCTGGACCGGGGCGACGGGCAGGGCGCCCAGGTGCTGGCCCGGTACGGCCGCCAGCCCCGGCCCGGCAACGAGCTGGTCCGGGTGCCGCTGACCGTGCACCGGCCGTACGCCGGTGAGCTGGAGCTGGACGCGGCGCCCTCGGCGTACGCCCGGCCGCTGGCGGCGCTGATGGCCGAGCGGCTCTCGCTGCACCTGGAGAACGACCGGCTGCGCCGGGCGGACGTCCGCCGGCAGGCCTGGCTGACCTTCCTCGCCGAGGCCAGCGAGCTGCTCGCCCAGTCCCTCGACGTCGAGCTGACCATGGCGCTCATCCCGCAGCTGGTGGTGCCCCGGCTCGGTCAGTGGTGCGCGGTGCACACCACCGACGAGTGGGGCCGGCTGCGGCTCGCCGCCGCCAGCCACGCCGACGAGTCGATGCTGCCCCAGCTGCACGCGGTGCTCCGGGAGACCGGCCCGGACTCGATCCAGGCGCGGCTGCGCGAGGCGTCCCGCAACGGCACCCAGACGCCGCTCGGCACCCCGATGGAGGGCTTCGCGGTCCCGCTGATCGCCCGGGGGCAGCGGCTCGGCACCCTGGCGGTGGGCCGGCACCAGCGGCACCGGCACGACCCGGACGAGGTCGCCGTGCTGGAGGATGTGGCCCGCCGAGCCGCCCTGGCCATCGAGAACGCCCGGATCCACGCCGAGCGCCGCCGGGTGGCACAGACCCTCCAGCAGTCACTGCTGCCGCCGGTGCTGCCGGTGGTCGAGGGCATCGGCTTCGCCGCCGAGTACGTGCCGACCGGCGACGACGCCGACGTCGGCGGCGACTTCTACGACGTGCTGCCGCTGCCGGACGGGCGCTGGCTGGTGGTGGTCGGCGACGTCTCCGGCAAGGGCGTGCAGGCGGCCGCCGTCACCGGCCTGGTCCGGGACGTGATCCGGGTGCTGATCGGGGACGGCAAGCCGCTGCCGGAGGTGCTGTCCCGGCTCAACGGGACGCTGGTCGAACGGGGCAGCGGGCGCTACTGCACGCTGGTCCTGGCGGCGGTCGGCCCCGGCGACGGCGACCAGCTCGACGTCTCGCTGCACCTCGCCGGCCACGACCGGCCGGTGCTGCTGCACGGCGGCGGTGGGGCGGCCTTCGTCGGCACCGGGGGCACCGCGCTCGGGCTGCTCGACTCGATCGCCTCGCCGACCGCGGAGCTCTCGCTCGACCCGGGCGACGCGCTGGTCTTCTACACCGACGGGGTCACCGAGCGCCGGCGCGGCCGGGAACTCTTCGGCACCGACCGGCTCCGCGACGCCGCCGCGCCGCTGGCCGGCTACTCGGCCGACGTGGTGGCGGCCCGGCTGCGTGCCACCGCGATCGGGTTCTCGACCGAGGCGCCCCGCG
The DNA here is from genome assembly GCF_056780015.1 of Micromonospora sp. R311. Classification (NCBI taxonomy): domain Bacteria; kingdom Bacillati; phylum Actinomycetota; class Actinomycetes; order Micromonosporales; family Micromonosporaceae; genus Micromonospora; species Micromonospora sp. R311. The sequence goes on along the minus strand of NZ_JBSWCE010000028.1, from coordinate 10,071 downwards.
ACGACATCGCGATCCTGGTCCTCCGCAACGACGCCGTCTGACCCCCTGCCGCCCACGCCGCGTCCCACGCCGGCATCCCGTTGCTCGGCCCGGTATGCGGCAGGTTGGCCCGTCCGGCCACCGCAACACCGCCGGATGCCGCATCGGAGCCGGCTTCGGTCAGAGGCCGCCGGGGAGGCGGCCGGGGGCCAGCCGGTGGTGCGGGTCGAGGTGTTCCTTGGCCTCGCGCAGCCGGGCCAGCCCGGCCTGGTCGCCCCACAGGTCGACGGTGCGCCGCACCGGCGCCGGCGCGGCGACCACCACGCAGCGGCCCTGCCGGGCCAGCAGCACTCCGCGTACCGCGGCGAGGATCGCGGCAACCCGGTCGGCGGGCAGCGCCCCGGGCAGCGCGGCGTGCACCACGCCCAGCCCGGCCGAGCCGCGGACCGGCACCGGGGCCCCGGCCGCGTCGCGCAGCGCGTAGACGGCGGCGTGCAGATCGGTGATCGGCACCTCGAGGCGCAGCGCGGTGTCGCCCGGGCCGAACGGGTAGCGTCGCCACCAGCCCGGGGCGGCGGGTTGGGCGGCCGAACTCTCGCCGAGCAGCGCCGCCAGGCGCTCGGCCCGCTCGGCGACGTCGGCCGGGCCGCCTTCGAGGAGCACCGCCAGGCTGCCGGCGGCGGCCGGGCCGGACGGCGTGCGCCCCGTCATGGACGGGTGGCGCGCCATCGCCGCGGCCCGGCCGCGCGGCACCGGCCGGGATCCCGCACCGGCCGGTAGATCCAGCTCGACCGCGGCCGGGTCGAGCCCGGCGGCGAGCACCGCACGCACCAGGTCGTGCACCTCCAGCGGGGTCCACACCGGACGGGTGACCCAGACCCGGCGCGCGGGCGCGGCCTGCACCCGCAGGGTCGCCGAGACCAGCACCCCGAGCGCCCCCTGCGAGCCGCAGAGCAGCCGGGCCAGCTCCAGCCCGGGCACACCGCCGCCGGCGTCGACCAGCTCGCCGTCGGCGTCGAGGTAGCGCAGGCCGACCAGTTGGTCGCACGGGGTGCCGTGGCGGTGCCGCAGTGGCCCGGCCTCACCGGCGGCGAGCACTCCGCCGAGGGTGGCCCCGGGCGAGGGCGCGTCCAGCGCCAGCCGCTGCCCGGTGCGCTCCAACGTGGCCTGTGCCGCCCGCAGCGGGGTGCCGGCGCCGATCTCGGCCGTCGGCGCGCCCACCGGCTGGTGACCGATCCCGGCGAGCCGCCCGGTGTCGAGCATGATGTCGACCCGGTCGGGCGCGGCGCCCCAGTCGATCTTGGTGCCGGCGCCCCGGGGCACCACGGTCAGGTCGTGCACGGCGGCGAGGCGCAGCACCTCGGCCGCCGCCGCGGGACCGCCGGGCACGGCGACCCAGCGCGCCGGGCGGCCGGCGACCTCGTCGGCCGGACCGGCGAAGCGGGCGAACGGCGGGCCGCAGATCTCCGTCAGTCGTCGGGTGATGTCGAGGGCTCCGGGTCGGTCGGTGGAACTCGCTGCAGCCGCCATGCCGGCCATCGTACATGTGTTCGAAAGCGGATGTGGGCACGTCGCCAGATCGGGCGACGGGCGGCGGCCGGCCGGTAACGTGACGCCGTGACCACCGAAACCCCCGTGCCCGTGGCCAAGCGGGTGCCCAGCGAGCGCACCCACCACGGCGACACCGTCGTCGACGAGTACGCCTGGCTGTCCGCCAAGGACAACCCGGAGACGATCGCCTACCTGACCGCGGAGAACGCGTACACCGAGGCGCGCACGGCACACCTGGCCGGGCTGCGCGCGGAGCTGTTCGAGGAGACCCGCCGGCGCACCCAGGAGACCGACCTGTCGGTGCCGACCCGCAAGGGCGGCTACTGGTACTACACCCGCACGGTCGAGGGCCAGCAGTACGGCGTGCACTGCCGGCGTGCGGTCCGCGACGGCGAGACCGAGCCCCCGGTCAGCGCCGACGGCGCCGCGCTGGACGGCGAGGAGGTGCTGCTCGACGGCAACCTGCTCGCCGAGGGGCACGACTTCTTCGCGCTCGGCGCGTTCGACGTCAGCCCGGACGGGCGCTGGCTGGCCTACTCGACGGACTTCTCCGGGGACGAACGGTTCACCCTGCGGGTGAAGGACCTCTCCACCGGCGAGCTGCTCCCGGACGAGATCCCCGGCACCTTCTACGGCACCGCGTGGTCCACCGACGCGTCGGTGCTGTTCTACGTGACGGTCGACGACGCCTGGCGGCCGCACCGGGTCTGGCGGCACGTGATCGGCTCGGCCGCGAGCGACGACGTGGTGGTGCACCAGGAGGACGACGAGCGGTTCTGGGTCGGTGTCGAGCTGACCCGCTCGGAGCGGTTCATCCTGATCGACATCGCCAGCAAGGTCACCAGCGAGGTGCGGGTCGTCCCGGCCGGCAACCCCACCGGCGCGCCGGCGGTCATCGCGCCGCGCCGGCAGGGCGTGGAGTACTCGGTCGAGCACCACGGCCACCGGTTCCTGATCCTGCACAACGACGGCGCGGAGGACTTCGCGCTGGCGTTCACCTCGGCCGACGCGCCCGGCGACTGGGTGCCGCTGATCGAACACAGCCCCGGCACCCGGCTGGAGTCGGTGGACGCGTTCGCCGACCACCTGGTCGTCTCGCTGCGCAGCAACGGGCTGACCGGGCTGCGGGTGCTGCCGGTCGGCGGCGGCGACCCGTACGACATCGACTTCCCCGAGCCGCTCTACAGCGTCGGCCTGGACGCCAACCCGGAGTACCGCACCACGCAGCTGCGGCTGCGCTACACCTCGCTGGTCACCCCCGACTCGATCTACGACTACGACCTGGTCACCCGGCAGATGGTGCTGCGCAAGCGGAAGCCGGTGCTGCCCGGGCCGGACGGGCGGCCGTACGACCCGGCCGAGTACGAGCAGCACCGGGACTGGGCGCTGGCCGACGACGGCACCCGGGTGCCGATCTCGCTGGTCTGCCGGGTGGGCACGCCCCGGGACGGCTCCGCCCCCTGCGAGTTGTACGGCTACGGCTCGTACGAGGCGAGCATGGACCCGTGGTTCTCCGTCGCCCGGCTCTCCCTGCTCGACCGCGGGGTGGTCTTCGCGGTGGCGCACACCCGGGGCGGCGGCGAACTGGGCCGCCGCTGGTACGACCAGGGCAAGCTGCTGGCCAAGAAGAACACCTTCACCGACTTCGTGGCCTGCGCCCGGCACCTGGTCAAGGCGGGCTGGACGGCGAGCGACCGGCTGGTCGCCCGGGGCGCCTCGGCCGGCGGGCTGCTGATGGGCGCGGTGGCCAACCTCGCCCCGGACGCGTTCGCCGGCATCGTCGCGCAGGTGCCGTTCGTGGACGCGCTCACCTCGATCCTCGACCCGTCGCTGCCGTTGACCGTCACCGAGTGGGAGGAGTGGGGCAACCCGCTCGACGACCCCGAGGTGTACGCGTACATGAAGTCCTACACGCCGTACGAGAACGTGGCGGCCCGGGACTACCCGGCCATCCTCGCGGTGACCAGCCTCAACGACACCCGGGTGCTCTACCACGAGCCGGCGAAGTGGATCGCCCGGCTGCGGGCCACCGCGCCACGCGGCGACTACCTGCTGAAGACCGAGATGGGCGCCGGCCACGGCGGGCCGAGCGGCCGATACGACGCCTGGAAGGAGGAGGCGTTCATCAACGCCTGGATCCTCGACCGGCTGGGCCGCGCCTGAGCCGCCCGCGATGACCACCGACGACGACCGGGCGGCCGGGCCGCCGCCCGGCCCGGACGTGCCGGCGGAGCAACCGGCGGCGGCCCGCCGCGGATCGGCCTGGCTGATCCTCGGCGTGGTCGCCGTCGCCCTGCTGGTCTGCTGCTGCTCGGCCGCCGTCGGCCTGGGCCTCTCCTGGTCCGCCGGCCTCTTCGACGGCCCGGCCTGACCGGCTCAGGTCGGCCGGCCGGCGCCGACCAGGGCGGCCGCCTCGCCGGTACGCACCATGCGCTGCCAGCGCAGCCGGTTGCCGATCAGGGCGGTGACCACCGACTGCACCACCACCAGGTACATCACCTGGCGGTAGACCAGTTGCTGGAACGGCAGGCTCCAGAGCGGCCCGAGCCGCTCCCGGTCCAGCCGCAGCGCGTAGCCGGCGGTGACCGCCTGGAGCAGCAGCAGCCCGGCCCAGGCCAGCACCAGCGTCGACCAGGGCAGGAAGAGCAGGCCGTAGACGGCGTAGACGTCCACCGCCGGGGCGGTCAGCGGCAGCACGATCTGGAACACGGTCAGGTACGGCAGGCCGCGCCGGCCGAGCTTGCCACCGGCGCCCGCCTCGCGCAGCGCGTGCCGGTGCTTCCACATCGCCTGCATCGTGCCGTAGCACCAGCGGTAGCGCTGCCGCCAGAGCTGCCGCAGCGACGACGGCGCCTCGGTCCAGGCGATCGCCGCCTCCTCGTAGACCACCCGCCAGCCGGCCCGCAGCACCCGCATGGTGAGGTCGGTGTCCTCGGCCAGGGTGTCCGCGGGCACGCCGCCGACGGCGAGCAGCACGTGCCGGCGGAACGCGCCGATCGCGCCGGGGATGGTCGGCATGCACTCCAGCACGTCGTACATCCGGCGGTCGAGGTTGAAGCCGATCACGTACTCCAGGTGCTGCCACCGGCCGAGCAGCCGGCGCCGGTTGGCGACCTTGGTGTTGCCGGAGATCGCGCCCACCGTCGGGTCGGCGAAGCCCTGCACCAGCCGGTACACGGTGTCCGGCTGGAAGACGGTGTCGCCGTCCACCAGCACCAGCAGGTCGGCCCGGGCGGCCCGGATGCCGGTGTTCAGCGCCGCCGGCTTGCCGGCGTTGGCCTGCCGGACGACCCGTACGCCGCGCAGCCGCATCCGTTCCACGATGTCGGCGGTCCCGTCGGTGGAGCCGTCGTCCACCACGATCACCTCCAGCGTCGGATAGGCGCTGGCCACCAGCGACCGGACCGTCGCGGCGATGTTCGCCGCCTCGTTGTACGCCGGCACGATCACCGAGACCGGCACGGTGACCGCCGGGGGCCGGTGCCGTGGCCGGCGGACCCGCCGCACGTGCAGCTGGGCGCAGACCACCTGCACCAGCAGCCGGGCCACGCCGAGCACCAGCGCGATCCCGAGGAGCAGGTCCATCGTCGTGGCCAGCCCGGCGGCGGCGTTCTGCGTCCAGCGCAGCGCGGTGCCGCTCCACCGGCTGCCGGCACCGGCCGGCAGCATCGACGCGGGCGCGTCGACGGCCGTCGAGACGGTGGTGAACCGGTAGCCCTGCCCGGTCAGCTCGGGTAGCAGCCGGTCCAACGCGGCGACCGTCTGGGCCCGGTCACCGCCGCCGTCGTGCATCAGCACCACCGCGCCCCGCCCCTTCGCCGGGGTGGCCGCCGTGACGATGGCCGGCACGCCGGGGCGCTGCCAGTCCTTCGTGTCCAGGTCGGCGAGGACCGCGACGTGCCCGCTGCCGGCGGCGGCGCGCAGCGCGGCGTACTCCGCGCCGGTCAGCGCCTGAGGGCTGGACGAGAACGGCGGCCGGAGCAGGGTCACCTCCCGGCCGGTGGCCGCGGCGATCGCCTTGCGGGTCAGCGACAGCTCCAGGTCGCGCCGCCACTGGGCGGCGGTGCCCAGGTCGGTGTGGGTGAAGGTGTGCGAGCCGAGCTCGTGCCCCTCGGCGAGGATCCGCCGGACCAGGTCCGGGTGCTCGTTGACCCGGGCGCCGACCACGAAGAAGGTGGCGTGGGCCCGGTGCCGGCGCAGCACGTCGAGCACCTGCGGCGTCCAGTCCGGGTCCGGCCCGTCGTCGAAGGTCAGCGCGATCGTCCGGTCCGGCAGCGCGCGGGTGACCGGCTCGGGCTGGTCCAGCCGCAGCACCGGACCGCCGGAGGTGACCTGCTTCGGTACCGCCGTCGCACCGGCGGGCGCGGGCACCCCCGCGCCGGAGCCACCGGCGAGCCCGGTCACCAGGCCGTTGAGGGTGAGCGCGGCGAGCAGCAGCACCAGGCCGAGCAGGAGCAGGATCCAGTGCGCCCGGGGGTCCCGGCGGGCGACATGTCGGGCCACCGTTACCTCGGCTTGCCCGGGGACTTGCTCGGCTTCCCGGTGCTGTCGCGTCGCTCGTCACCCTGCCCGGGGTTGTCCGAGGCGGTGGGGGCGGACGGGGCCGTGGTGGGCCGGTTGCCGGGCGTCCGCGAAGGGGTCGGCACCGCGGAGGTGCTGGTCACCGAGGAGGGGGCCGGTGCGGGCGGGGCCTCGCCCCCGAGCCCGTCGCGGCCGTCCACCCCGGCCTCCAACGGCGCCGGCGTGCGGTTGTCGGACCAGCCGGGCAGGGACACCGAGGTGTCCAGGAAGAGGCCGGCGACGATCAGTCCCAGGCTGGCGAGCAGGCCGACGCCCATGGCGCTGCCGGCGATGACGGTGATCCGGCGTCGCCGGCCGGTGCCGTCGACGAACACCGGTGGCGGTCCGCCCGGCTGGTTCTGCATCTGGTGCTCTCTCCCGCTGCCACGCGCGCCCGGTCCGGTCCGGGCACCGGCCCGGTGACCGGGCCTCCGGTGCAGAGAGCGCCGCGACCGCCCCGGGCGTTACACCGCGTCAGGTGGCCCGGAGTTCCTCCACCGCGGTGCTGGCACGCAGGAAGAGCAGGCCGGCACCGACGGTGACCAGCACCGCCGCGAGCGCCGCCGCGCCGAGCGCCGCGAGCTGCGCCAGCGGTACGTCGGGCACCCGCGCCTCGACGCCGACCCGGACGATCTCGGTGTACCGCGCCCGGGTCGCCGGGTCGGCGCAGAGCTCGGCACTCGCCTCGCAGACCTCCCGGTACGTCCCGCCGGTCGACACGTCGCCGGCGAAGCCCCGGCCGAGCAGCAGCCCCACGGTCAGCGCCACCAGGATCGCCGGGACGGCGGGCGCCAGCGCCTGCCAGGCGATCGACGCGCCGACGGTGGCCCGTGGCACGCCGGTGGCCACCAGCGCCGCGTACGCCCGCCGCCGGGCGACGATGCCCTCGACCAGCGCGACGAGCAGCCCTCCGGCGGCGATCGCCAGGGCGACCGCCACGGCCAGGTCGACCAGGTCCATGGTGCGCAGGTAGAACGGGTTCGCCCCGCCGTCGTGACCGGCGAGCCGGTTCGCCTCTCGCTGCATCTGGTCGCTGAGCACGAACCAGGCGCGCTGCGCCGCCGCGCCGGCGCCCAGGAGCACCGCCGCCAGCAGGGCGGCGAACGTGCGGCTGCCGGCCCACGGGTCGGCCATCAGCCGACGGGCGGCGAGCAGCGCGGCCGGCCGGCGGGCGACCCGGTGCAGCAGCCGGCCGGTGCTGTGGGAGATCCACCCGGAGCCGAGCACCACGCCGAGCATGGCGGTGAACGCGCCGCCGACCACGAGCAGGAGCAGCAGCCCGGGCGGCACCGGGTCGCCCGGCCCGTCGGATGCCCGGAAGATCGGGGTGACGAGCAGCGCCGCCGCCAGCCCGACCCCGATCAGCAGGCCCGGCCAGGGGCGGGGCGCCCGTTCCCGGGTGACGCGGCGGACCACGCCGAACGGGGTGGTGGTGCTCCTGCGTAGCAGCAGCGCGGTGGCCGCCGCCGCGACCAGCGGCAGCCCGAGCACCACGGCGACCAGCGCGCCGACCGGCGGCAGCACGTCGGTGGGGAGCGCGAGCAGGCCCCGCTCGTCCGGGCGGTGCAGCAGCTCCCGACCCCCGAGGTGGATGGCGAGCCCGGCGAGCGTGCCGAGCAGGGCGGCCAGGCCGGTCTCGGACACGGCCAGCCGGGTCACCTGCCCGGGAGTGGCGCCGGCCAGCCGGAGCGCGGCCAGCCGGCGGTCCCGGGCCGGCGCGCCGAGCCGGGCGCACTGGCCGGCCAGCGCCAGCACCGGTACGGCGAGCAGCAGCAGCGCGAACGCGGTGCCGCCACGCAGCCCGGGCTCGCGCAGCAGGCTGTTGCGGTACTGCTCGGCCTCCGCCCCGCCGTCGACGAGCGGGCCGGGGATGGCCAGCACGGTCAGCGCGGCCAGCCCGGCGAGGGTCGCCAGGGCCGCGCTGAGCGCGGTGAGCAGCACCCGGGCCGTGTCGGTGCGGGTGCCGGCCAGCGCCAGCCGGACCAGCGTCGCCGGCCTCACCGGTGACCGCCGGCCAGCGGCGCGTCGAGCCCCAGCCCGGTGTGGTCCACCATGCCGTCGCGCAGGACCACCTCCCGGTCGGCGTACCCGGCGATCCGCGGCTCGTGGGTGACCAGCACGACCGCGGTGCCCTGCTCGCGGGTCAACCGGACGAGCTGGGTGAGCACCTGCTCGCCGGTGAGCGTGTCCAGCGCGCCGGTCGGCTCGTCGGCGAAGAGCACCCGGGGCTCGGTGACCAGCGCCCGGGAGGTGGCGCAGCGCTGCTGCTGGCCGCCGGACATCTCACCCGGCCGGACGTCGGCCACGTCGGCCACCCCGAACCGGTCCAGCCAGGTGAGCGCCGCGGTCCGCGCCTCTCGCCGCCCCGTGCCGGCGAGAAGCAGCGGAAGCGCGACGTTCTCCGCCGCGGTCAGCTCGGCGACGAGCTGGCCGAACTGGAACAGCACCCCGAACTCGGTGCGGCGCAGCCGGGACCGGGCCGCCTCGGACCAGGTGTCGATCCGTTCGCCACGCCAGCTCACCTCGCCCGCGTCGGGGCGCAGGATCCCGGCGAGGCAGTGCAGCAGGGTGGACTTGCCGCAGCCGCTGGGGCCGGTGACGGCGACGATCTCGCCCTCGGCGACGTCGAGCGTCACGCCGCGCAGGGCGGGTGTCGGCCCGTAGGACCTGACCACTCCGCGAGCCTGAAGTGTCACGAGTGCACCTCCCGGTGCCAGTCGGCGACCCGGTCCAGGGTGGTCCGCAACCACCGCAGGTCGGCATCGAGATGGGCGATGGCGAAGTCGGCCGCGACGACGTCGTCGAGGCTGACCGAGGGTGCCGTCTTCACCGCGGTCAGTTCCCGCAGCCGCTCGGTGTGGGCCCGGCGCTGGTCGACCAGGTAGGTCCGGGCGCGGTCGACGTCCGCCACCAGCAACGCCACCACCACCTTGGCGAAGAGCGTGCTGGCGACGTACGGCATCGGCGGCTCTACCGTGCCGAGCCACCGGTCGAGCGCGGCGCGCCCCGCCCCGGTCAGCGCGTACGCCGTGCGGTCCGGGCCGCCCTGGCGCTCCTGCCCGGTCGCCGCCACCAGCCCGTCCCGCTCCAACCGACCGAGGGTGGCGTAGACCTGGCCGAAGGCCAGTGGACGGGCCCGGGGCAGCCGCTCGTCGTGCGCGCGCTTGAGCTCGTAGCCGTGCCTGGTGCCGGCGGCGAGCAACCCGAGCAGCACGTGCGGAGTGGACACGCCGGCCACTATTCACTGGGTGAATAGCGCTTGTCAACGAAGCCCGCGCGGCGGACGCCACGCGGGCTTCGTCGGAGCGGCGGGTTGGCGGGCTCGGCCGGCGGGGGCTTCGGCGCCGGTCAGGCCGACCCGGTCCAGGCGGGGTCCCGGCCGGTCAGGCCGAGCAGCCGGTCGAGGTCGGGCAGGCCGGCGGCGGTCGGCACCGGGTCGGCGAAGACGCCCATCTTCCGGGCCTGCGGTCCCAACTGCTCGACCAGGTCGTGCAGCGCCGCCGTCACCTCCGGCGCCGGCCGGTACGGCTGGCCGGTGGCGACCGCGAGGTCCCAGCCGTGCACGGTGAGGTCCAGCAGCACCATGCCGCCGACCACGGCCTGCGGCATGCCCATCCCCGGCGAGACACCCGCCAGGCTGGCCGGATCGGACCAGGCGTCGATCAGCCGCCGCGTCTCCACCTCGAACCGGCCCCGCCAGTCGTCGGTGAGGTGGTCGGGCTTCTCCGCCCACCGCACGCTGCGCTTCGCGGCGAGCTCCTGGAAGTTCACCACCACCTGGTAGAGATGGTTGAGCAGGTCGCGCACGGTGTAGTCGCGGCAGGGCGTCGGCAGGTGCAGTTGGTCGTCGGCGATCGTACGGACCACCGCGACGGTGCGCGGCGCGGCCGCCGCCAGCAGATCACTAGACGAGTAGTTCCGATGTCAGGGGTCGATGTCTGGGTATGAAGAGAGGGCATCCAGGATCATGTTGTGACGCAA
>NZ_JBSWCE010000027.1:0-121411 GCF_056780015.1 Micromonospora sp. R311 | reverse complement strand
CAACAAGACCGGCGCACCCGTCACCCGGTCACTGATCGCCTACGACCACTGACCGGGATTCGGAACTACTCGTCTAGCTGTCGCCGCCGGTCTCGCCGACCGGGGCGGCGTTGACGTCCTCGATGGCGTACTTCTTGGCCGCCTCGGCGGGCACGGTGGCCGGCACCGCGCCGCGGAGCGCGAGCTGCCGCAGCGTCGCGACCACCACCGACTCGGCGTCGACGTGGAAGTGCCGGCGCAGCGCGTGCCGGGTGTCCGACATGCCGAAGCCGTCGGTGCCGAGCGAGGTGTAGTCGCCGGGTACCCAGCGGGCGATCAGGTCCGGTACCGCGCGCATCCAGTCGCTGACCGCGACCTTCGGCCCGTCGGCGTCGGCCAGCTTCCGGGTCACGTACGGCACCTGCTGCTCGGCGCCCGGGTTGAGCAGGTTGTGCTCCTCGCACTGGACCGCGTCGCGGCGCAGCTCCGTCCAGGAGGTCACCGACCAGACGTCGGCGGCCACTCCCCAGTCCTGGGCGAGCAGCTGCTGCGCGCGCAGCGCCCACTGCATCCCGGTGCCGGAGGCGAGCAGGTTGGCCTTCGGGGCGTCCCCGTTGACCTGCGGCGCGGGGGAGTAGCGGTAGATGCCCTTGAGCAGCCCCTCGACGTCCACGTCGGACGGCTCCGCCGGCTGGAGGATCGGCTCGTTGTAGACGGTGAGGTAGTAGAAGACGTTCTCCTGCGCCTCGCCGTACATCCGGTGCAGGCCGTTCTCCATGATGTGCGCGATCTCGAACGCGAACGCCGGATCGTACGCGACCACCGCCGGGTTGGTGGCGGCCATCAGGTGCGAGTGGCCGTCCTCGTGCTGGAGCCCCTCACCGTTCAGCGTGGTCCGGCCGGCGGTGGCGCCGAGCAGGAAGCCCCGGGCCATCTGGTCGGCGGCCGCCCAGAGCCCGTCGGCGGTGCGCTGGAACCCGAACATCGAGTAGAAGATGTACATCGGGATCATCGGCTCGCCGTGGGTCGCGTACGACGAGCCGGCGGCGGTGAACGAGGCGACCGAGCCGGCCTCGTTGATCCCCTCGTGCAGGATCTGCCCGCCGATGGCCTCCTTGTACGACAGGAACAGCTCCCGGTCGACGGCGGTGTACCGCTGCCCGTGCGGCGAGTAGATCTTCGCCGTCGGGAAGAGCGAGTCCATGCCGAACGTGCGGGCCTCGTCGGGGATGATCGGCACCCAGCGCTTGCCGAACTCCTTGTCCTTCATGACGTCCTTGAGCAGGCGGACGAAGGCCATCGTGGTGGCCACCTTCTGCTTGCCCGAGCCCCGCTTGACGTCGGAGAACCGCTCCGTGCCGGGGATGGCGAGCCGCTTGCCCTCGGTGCGCCGCGACGGCAGGTAGCCGCCGAGCTGCCTGCGCCGCTCGTGGAGGTAGGCGATCTCGTCGGACTTCTCGCCCGGGTGGTAGTACGGCGGCAGGTAGGGGTTCTCCTCCAGCGCCGAGTCCGGGATGTCCAGGTAGAGCCGGTCGCGGAAGGTCTTGAGGTCCTCCAGCGTCAGCTTCTTCATCTGGTGGGTGGCGTTGCGGGCCTCGAAGTGCGAGCCGAGCGTCCAGCCCTTGATCGTCTTGGCCAGGATCACCGTCGGCTGCCCGGTGTGCTCCATCGCCGCCTTGTAGGCCGCGTAGAGCTTGCGGTAGTCGTGCCCGCCCCGCTTGAGGTTCCAGATCTCGTCGTCGCTCAGGTGCTCGACCATCTTGCGGGTGCGCGGGTCGCGGCCGAAGAAGTGCTCCCGCACGTACGCCCCGGACTCCGCCTTGTAGGTCTGGTAGTCGCCGTCCGGGGTGGTGTTCATCAGGTTGACCAGCGCGCCGTCGGTGTCCGCGGCGAGCAGCGGGTCCCACTCCCGGCCCCAGACCACCTTGATGACGTTCCAGCCGGCGCCCCGGAAGAACGCCTCCAGCTCCTGCATGACCTTGCCGTTGCCGCGGACCGGGCCGTCCAGCCGCTGCAGGTTGCAGTTGATCACGAAGGTGAGGTTGTCCAGCTCCTCGCGGGCGGCCACCCCGATCGCGCCGAGGGTCTCCGGCTCGTCCATCTCACCGTCGCCGAGGTACGCCCAGACGTGCTGGTCGGAGGTGTCCTTGATGCCCCGGTGGTGCAGGTAGCGGTTGAACCGCGCCTGGTAGATCGCGTTCAGCCCGCCCAGGCCCATGGAGACCGTGGGGAACTCCCAGAAGTCCGGCATCAGCCGCGGGTGCGGGTACGACGGCAGGCCGCCGCCGGGGTGGGACAGCTCCTGGCGGAACCCGTCGAGCTGGTGCTCGGTGAGCCGGCCCTCCAGGAACGCCCGCGCGTACATGCCGGGGCTGGCGTGGCCCTGGTAGAAGATGTGGTCGCCGCCGCCCGGGTGGTCCTTGCCCCGGAAGAAGTGGTTGAAGCCCACCTCGTAGAGCGAGGCCGAGCTGGCGAAGGTGGAGATGTGCCCGCCGACGCCGATCTCCGGGCGCTGCGCCCGGTGCACCAGCATGGCGGCGTTCCATCGGACGTACGCCCGGATCCGCCGCTCGACGTGCTCGTCGCCCGGGAACCACGGCTCGCGCTCCGGCGGGATGGTGTTGATGTAGTCCGTGGTGGTCAGGGACGGCACCCCGACCTGGCGCTCGCGGGCCCGCTCCAGCAGGCGCAGCATGACGTAGCGGGCGCGCTTGGTCCCGCGCTCGTCGATGACACCGTCGAGCGACTCGACCCATTCGCTGGTTTCTTCAGGGTCGATGTCCGGAAGCTGGCTCGGCAGACCGGCGGTGATCACCGGGCGCTTGCGTTCCGTAGCCACAGGCGTTCCCTCGGTTGTGTGTGGGATAGGTCTCTAGCGCCATCCTGCCCCCTTGTGCCACCCGGCGTCACGTCCACCGCCCCGAGACGCGATGCTCGACACAGGTACCCACCAGTAACTTTGTGCGATCGGCGAGCCCGTCCGCCGGTCGGCCGGCCGGCGGGTTTGTCCCGCCTCCCTACCCTGCCGGCATGAGATGGCGACCGGTGGTTCTCGGCGGGGTGCTGACCGCCGTCGGAGTGGTCGGCACGGCGGTCGGCGGGGTGGCCGGTTGGCTCGTGTCACCGGGGGCGTTCATGATCGCGGCACTGGGTGCGACCCTGGCGCTGCTCGGGGTCGGGCTGATCCGGGACGCGCGCCGGCCACCCAGCCGGCACCGCCCGCAGGACGCGGCGGCGGGGGCGCTGTACGCCGGCCCGACCGGGGACGTCGGCACGGACTACCGCGACCGGGACCACGGCCGCGGCGACGATCCCGGCGACCGGTCGGGCGCGAGTTCCGGCGCCGGTTGCTGGGGCGGGGGCGACTCCGGCGGCGGCTGGTCGGGCGGGGGCGACTCCGGCGGCGGCTTCTCCGGTGGGGGTGACTCCGGCGGCGGTGGCGGCGGCTACTGACCCGGCGCTGCGGCAGAATGCGACTTATGCGCAGTGAGGTGATCAGCGTCCAGACCGGTTCCCGCCCCACCGTCCGGGACATCACCGCCGAGGCGGAACGGTTCGTCTCCGGTCAGGGCGACGGTCTGCTGCACGTCTTCGTGCCGCACGCCACCGCCGGCCTGGCGCTCATCGAGACCGGCTCCGGCTCCGACGACGACCTGCTCAGCGCGCTGGACGACCTGCTGCCCGCCGACGACCGCTGGCGGCACCGGCACGGCTCGACCGGGCACGGCCGCGACCACGTGCTGCCCGCCTTCCTGCCGCCGTACGCGACGCTGCCGGTGCTCGACGGGCGGCTCGCGCTGGGCACCTGGCAGTCGCTCTGCCTGGTCGACCCCAACGGCGACAACCCGTCCCGCAAGGTCCGCCTCTCCTTCCTCCCGGGCTGACCCCCGCGCCCGTAGCCGGGCCCCGCGCCGGACCGGCCGGCCGGGTCGAGGCGCCCGCACGCGACCCCGACCGGGCGGCTGCAACGCGGCGCGGAGGGAGTGGCCGTCCGGGGTGGGACAGCCACTCCCTCCGCGATCGTGCGCCGCGCCGCGCCGTGGCGGGTGGTCAGGGGCGGACGGTCTCGGCCTCCACGGTCCGCCGACCCTCGTCGGTGGCCGCCGAACTGCGCGCGGCGGCGGCCGGCAGCGGGTTGTCCGCCGTCAGGTGCAGGCCCGGCACCCGGTCCTCGATGACGAACCGTGCCCGGGTGTGCGCCGGCGCGCCCGGCCGGCTCACGTACGGCAGCACGTCGAAGTCGGCGGTGAGCTGCCCCGGGGTGATCGTGGTGCGGACGTAGCCGCGCAGGTTGTTCTGGAACCGCAGGTGCGGGTTGAACGCCAGCCAGGGGTGCGAGCCGGTGACCGAGTCGGCCCCGTCCCCGCCCGAGGTGATCGAGGAGCAGACCAGCTCGGTGCCGACGGTCCGGGAGGTCGGGTCGGCGTAGTCCAGCTTCAGGTCGCTGGCCCAGTGCGCGTGCACGTCCCCGGTGAGCACCACCGGGTTGCGCACCCCGGCGGCCAGCCAGCCGCGGGTGATCCGGTCGCGCGAGGCGACGTAGCCGTCCCAGGCGTCCATGCTGGTGACCGTCAGCGGACCGGCGTTGTTGTCCCGCTGGGCGAAGAAGACCTGCTGGCCGAGGATGTCCCAGCGGGCGTCGGAGCGGCGGAAGCCGTCCAGCAGCCAGGCCTCCTGGTCGGCGCCGGTGATCGAGCGGCTCGGGTCGGCGGCCGCCGCGCAGTTCCGGTAGCCGTCGCCGCAGGCCTGGTCGTCGCGGTACTGCCGGGTGTCGAGCATGTGGAAGGTGGCCAGCCGGCCCCAGCGGACCCGCCGGTAGAGCTGCATGTCGATGCCGCGCGGGATCGAGGTGCGGCGCAGCGGCATGTTCTCGTAGTACGCCTGGAAGGCGGCCGCCCGCCGGGCGAGGAAGTCCGGGTCCGCCGCCTCCGGCGTCTCGTCGGCCCAGTTGTTCTCCACCTCGTGGTCGTCGAAGACCACCACCCAGGGCGCGACGGCGTGCGCGGCCTGCAGGTCGGCGTCGGTCTTGTACTGGGCGTGCCGCTGCCGGTAGTTGGCCAGCGTCCGGGTCTCCGGGCCCTCGTGGTCGCGCGGGTTGCCGCCGGGCGCGTTGTAGGTGTCCGGCGCGTACTCGTACTGGTAGTCGCCCAGGTGCAGGATCAGCTCCGGCTCGGTCTCGGCCAGCCGGCGGTAGGCGGTGAACCAGCCGTGCTCGTACTGGGAGCAGGAGGCGAAGCCCATGGCCAGGGCGGCCGGCATGCTCCAGGGCGCGGGCGCCGTGCGGGTGCGGCCGACCGGGGAGAGGTGCCCCTCGGCCCGGAACCGGTAGAAGTACTCCCGGCCGGGCAGCAGCCCGTCCAGTTCGACGTGCACGCTGTGCGCCGACCCGGGCCGGGCCCGGGCCACGCCCCGCCGCACGACGTGCCGGAACCGCTCATCGGCGGCCAGTTCCCACTGCACCGGGACGACCCGGTCCGGCATGCCGCCGAGGCCGTCCTCGGCGAGCGGCTGCGGCGCCAGCCGGGTCCAGAGCACGAATCCGTCGTGGTCGGGGTCGCCGGAGGCCACCCCGAGGGTGAACGGGTCCTGGCGCAGCGGGCCGGACGCGCTCGCGCTCGCCGCCGTGGTCAGGCCGGTCACCGCGCCGGCGGCGCCGAGCGCCGCGCCGGTGGCCAGGACGGTACGTCGGGACAGTGCCACGATTTCCTCCCCGGGGTCCGATT
Organism: Micromonospora sp. R311; assembly: GCF_056780015.1. Classification (NCBI taxonomy): domain Bacteria; kingdom Bacillati; phylum Actinomycetota; class Actinomycetes; order Micromonosporales; family Micromonosporaceae; genus Micromonospora; species Micromonospora sp. R311. The sequence continues at coordinate 115,709 of NZ_JBSWCE010000027.1, read as the reverse complement.
TCTCGACCCGGGAAGCGTCGCGAGCGTCGATGACCATCAGGTGACGGGCAGGGGTGCCCCGTCCTCGCCATTGGTCGAACAGCAGTCCCCGCCGCCGGTTGGGCCGGTGGTGACCTGGGCAAGGAGGCGGACGGTGTCAGCCGTCACGCAGCAGCCGGCGCAGCCGGCCCGGGGTGTGACCGAGGTGGGTGCGGACCGTCCGGGTGAGGTGGGCCTGGTCGGCGAAGCCCAGCTCGGCCGCGGTCTCCGCCGGACTCGCCCCCTCGGCCAGCAGGTCCATCGCCCGGCCGACCCGCAGCCGGTTGCGGTACCGGGTCAGCGGCACCCCGACCAGCGCCTGGAAGGAGCGGCTCAACCGGTACGGCGACACGCCCAGCGACCGGGCCAGCGGCAGCAGCCCGGCGGCGTCGGGGCCGCCGTCGTGCAGCGCCGCCCGGGCCGCCTCGACCAGCCGCCGGTCCCGCCCGGGTGCCCCGGCCGACGGCGCGGCCGCCCCGCCGACCAGCCGGACCAGCCGTTCGGCGGCGGCGAAGGCCGGGTCGGGGCGGCCGGCGGCGCGCAGCAGCAGCCGGTGGGCCAGGTCGGCCCGGGCGTCCAGGTGCACCACGGCCGGAGCCGTCCGCCCGGCGAAGAGATCCCGCCACAGCCCGGGCGACAGGTGCAGCGACGTGCAGTCGTCACCGCCGGCCGGGTGGGCGAAGCGCTGCTCCTCGCCGGGCACCGTCAGGTAGGCCACGGTCGGGTCGACGAACTCCTCACCGCCGCGCCCTCGGCGCCGGAAGCCGCCCCGGCGGGTCAGCACCATCCCGTACACCCCGCTCGGCTCCGGGGCCGACCAGCCGGCGTGGTCGTCGCGGCAGCGCACCGCCTGGATGCGGAAGTCCGGATGGCAGGCCAGCAGGGTGGTGGTCCGCATGCCGGCCAGCGTATGCCGGCGCCGGCGCCGGGCGACGAGGCCGGGGCCGGCCGGCCGCAAGGATCGACAAGACAGCCGGGACGGTGCCCCGGGAGGGTGGCGGCCATGACCGCAGCCATCCCCGACCGGCGCGCCGCGCTGCTCGTCGTCCTGCTCACCGGGCAGGCCATGGCCTCGATGGACACCTCGATCGCGGCCGTCGCCGCGCCGGCGGTCCGGGCGGACCTGGCCGGCCCGCCGGCCCTGGCGCAGTTGGTGCTGGCCGGCTACACGCTCGCCTTCGCGGTGCTGGTGGTCACCGGCGCGCGGTTGGGCAGCCGGCACGGCCCGGGGCGGGTCTTCCTGCTCGGCCTGGCCGGCTTCACCATCGCCTCGCTCGCCTGCGGGCTGGCTCCCGGGCCGGGCAGTCTGGTGCTCGCCCGGGTGGTCCAGGGAGCCACCGCGGCGCTGCTGGTGCCGCAGGTGCTGACGCTGATCCAGGCCCGGTTCGCCGGTGCGGCCCGGGCCCGGGCCATCGGGGCGTACTCGATGATCCTGGCGCTCGGGGTCGCGGCCGGGCAGGTCCTCGGCGGCCTGCTGGTGACCCTGGATCTCGGCGGCCTGACCTGGCGGGCCGCGTTCCTGGTCAACGTGCCCGTCGGGCTGCTCCTGCTGGGGTTGGGCCGGCGGGCGCTCGCCGCGCCTCCGGATCGGCGCCGGCCGGAGGCGCTCGACCCACCCGGGGTGCTGCTGCTCTCCACCGCGATGCTCGCCCTGGTGGTGCCGCTGGTGCTGGGCCGGGACCTCGGTTGGCCCGGATGGTCGGTGCCGGCCGTGGCTGCCGCCGGCGCCGCCGGGCTCGGGCTCTTCCTCCGGTACCAGGACCGGCTGGCCCGCCGCGGCGGAGCGCCGCTGCTCGACGTGACCGTGCTGCGGCTGCCCGGCGTGCCGGCCGGACTGCTGGCCGCCGCAACGGTGATGGGCTGCTACGCCGGCTTCCTGTTCAGCCTTACGCTCTGGTTGCAGGAGGGGTTGGGGCTCAGCGCCCTCGCCGCCGGGCTGGCCTTCCTGCCGTACGCCGCCGGGTTCGCCCTCTGCGGTCTGGGCGTGCCGCGACTGCCGCGGGGCTGCCGGGACGTCCTCCCGGTGGCCGGCCCTCCGGTGCTGGCCGCGGTGGTGCTGTCGGTCGGCATGCTGTCCCGGGACGGCTGGCCGTGGCCGGCGGCGACCGCGCTGCTGCTGGTGGGCGGCACCGCGCACGCCGCGGCGTTCAGCCCACTGGTCGCCCGGCTGGCCGGCGTCGTGCCGGCCACCGCGGCGGCCGCACTCTCCGCGCTGGTCTCCACCGGCACCCTGCTGGCCGCCGTGCTGGGCGTCGCCGTCCTCGGCGGGCTCCACCTGGCCGGGTCACCGGTAACGGCCGCCACGGCGACGGCCGCGCTCCTGGTGACCGGCGCCGTGGCCGCCCACCGCTCGCGGCGGGCGGTCGCCCCGCCGGCACACCCACCGGCACACCCGCCGGCGACCGCGACGCCGACCGGCCGGCGCGACGGGCCGTCGCGGCACGATCGCGCGACATCGTGAAAGTGGTGGCCTCGGACGTGCGCCGAGGCCACCACTTCCCGGACCGAGCACATCCGCCATGGCGCGGCGGCCGGCGCGGTTGCTGCGGCGAGGCGGTGGGTCAGGCGGCCGCGGTGGCCAGCTCGGTGATCCGGATCCGGGTGACCAGGGCGTCGAGCAGGCCGCGCAGCAGGGCTTCGGTGGTGGCGTCCTTGACCGTGCCGTCGACGTCGAGCTTCTCGTGCGCGTTGCTGACGATGATCTCCGGCTTGCTGACCACGGCCGAGTCGGTCCAGAGGAAGAGCTGCCGCAGCTGGAGCTGAGCCCGGACGGTGCCCATCCCGGTCGGCGCGGCGCCCATGATCGCCACCGGCTTGTGCGCCAGCGGCGACACCCAGGAGGTGACCGGGAAGGTCGGCCGGGACGCCCAGTCGAGCGTGTTCTTCAGCACTCCGGGCACCCCGTAGTTGTACTCCGGAGTGGCGATGAGCAGCGCGTCCGCCGCGGCGATCCGCTGCCGCAGGTCGAGTACGGGCGCCGGCGGCTGGGCCTCCTGGTCCTCGCTGAACGGCGGGATGGCGGCCAGGTTCTCGTACCGCTCGATGGTCAGCCCGGGCGGCGCGAGCCGCTGTGCCGCCCGGATCAGGGCGGTGTTGAACGAGGCGTCGCGCAGGCTGCCGGAGATGGCGAGGACCGAGAAGTCGGACATGAGGTTCTTCCTCCTGAACATCGCACACACGATTTGCGTGAGCTGCTCGATAGTAGAGGTATTCAACTATCGGCTGGCAAGTAGGATGTGAGGCATGGCGCAGAGCACCGTTCCCTCCACCGAGCGCGAGCTGACCGGGCGCTCCGGGCTGGCCGGGGACGCGGTGCGGCGGATCATGCACGTCGCCTCCGCCATGCGGCACTACCAGGACGTCGAGATCGCCGCGCTGGGGCTGACCCCGGCGGTCGCCCGGGCGCTGCACGAGCTCGACCCCGACCGGCCGCTGCCCGCCCGCGACCTCGCCGAGCAGCTGCGCTGCGACCGGTCCAACGTCACCGCCCTGGTCGACAAGCTGGAGCAGGCCGGGCTGGTGCAGCGCCGGGTGGACCCGGCCGATCGGCGACAGAAGACCCTGGTGGTGACGGAGGCCGGCCGCCGGATGCGGCAGCGGGTGCACGAGGTGATGTCCGACTCCCGACTGCTCACCGGCCTCACCACCGACGAGCTGTCCACCCTGCGTGACCTGGTCTGGAAGGTCTCCGACGGCGGCTGCCCGGAGGCGTGCGGCACCGACTGAGCCCACCCGCGCGGTTCGTGTCCGACTGGGCGAGCCGGCCCTTCGTCGGTAATGCTGTCCGACGTGACCACCCCGCAAGATCTCGACGACCGGCTCCGGGAGACCCTGGCCGCGCTGGCCGCCCCCGAGCAGCGGCGTGACCCGGCAGAGCCGGTCACCGACGGCGCGGCGCTGACCGGCGCGCAGGCGCTCGACCTGTTCGACGCACAGGTCACCAGCCGGCAGCTCGACCTCGCCGGACGTTGGCTGCGCAGTTTCGGCGAGGGGTTCTACACGATCGGCTCGGCCGGGCACGAGGGCAACGCCGCGGTCGCCGCCGCCCTACGGGCCAGCGACCCGGCGCTGCTGCACTACCGTTCCGGCGCGTTCTACTGCGTCCGGGCCGCCCAGGCCAGCCCGACCGAATCCGCCCCGAGGTCGGCCGACGGCGCGGACGCCACCGGGCCGGCCCGCGAGGAGGCGGCCGCCCCGGCCGGCCAGGACGTCGAGGATCCCGCCGCCGCGGAGCCGGCGGCGGGCGAGGAGACCGCCGTGGCGGACCGGCCGTTCGGCCGGGGGTACGCCGAGGCCGCCCGGGACGTGCTGCGCGGGATGGTCGCCTCGGCCCGGGAGCCGATCGCCGGGGGCCGGCACAAGGTCTTCGGCCGCGCCGACCTGGCTGTCGTGCCGATCACCTCGACCATCGCCTCGCACCTGCCGCGGGCCGTCGGGATGGGGCTGGCCGTGGAACGGCTGCGCCGCTTGGACATGGCCGGGCGGCGCAACGGCGCCGGGGTGCGGATCGGCAGCGGCGGCGGCGCCGCGCGCGGGCCCTGGCCGCCGGACGCCATCGTGGTCTGCTCCTTCGGCGACGCGTCGGTCAACCACGCCAGCGCCACCGCCGCGTTCAACACCGCCGGCTGGTACGACCACACCGGCCTGCGCATCCCGGTGCTCTTCGTCTGCGAGGACAACGGGCTCGGCATCAGCGTCCGCTCGCCGAAGGGTTGGGTGGCCACGACGCTGCAGGCCAGGCCGGGGATCCGCTACTTCGCCGCGGACGGCGGCGACCTGGTGCGGGCGTACGAGGTGGCGGCGGAGGCGGCCGCCTGGGTGCGCCGGCACCGGCGGCCGGCGGTGCTGCACCTGTCCACCGTGCGGCTGATGGGGCACGCCGGCGCGGACGTCGAGACCGCGTACCGCAGCGCCGAGGAGATCGCCGCCGACCTGGACCGGGACCCGGTCGTCGGCACCGCGCGGCTGCTCGTGCGGGCGGGCGTCGCCACGGGTGCGGAGCTGCTCGCCCGGTACGACGAGGTCGGCTGGCGGGTGCGCCGGATCGCCGAGGAGGTGCTCGACGAGCCGAAGCTCACCGCGCCGGCCGAGGTGGTCGCCCCGCTGGCGCCCCGCCGCCCGGTCCGGGTGGCCCGGGCGGTGGCCGACGCGGCGGCGCGGGCCAGCGGCCCCGGCGCGGCCGCCCGGGCGGAGTCGTTCGGCGGGAAGCCGCCCGAGCTGGCCGGGCCGCTGACCCTCGCGCAGAGCATCAACGCCGCGCTCGCCGACGGGATGCTCGACCACCCGCAGATGGCCGTCTTCGGCGAGGACGTGGCCGCCAAGGGCGGGGTGTACGGGGTGACCAAGGGGCTGCGGGACCGGTTCGGGGCGGCCCGGATCTTCGACACGCTGCTCGACGAGACCTCGGTGCTCGGGCTCGGCCTCGGCGCCGGGCTGGCCGGGATGCTGCCGGTGCCGGAGATCCAGTACCTGGCGTACCTGCACAACGCCGAGGACCAGTTGCGGGGCGAGGCGGCCACCATGCGGTTCTTCTCGCAGGGGGCGTTCCGCAACCCGATGGTGGTGCGGGTGGCCGGGCTGGCGTACCAGGAGGGCTTCGGCGGGCACTTCCACAACGACAACTCGGTGGCCGTACTCCGGGACGTGCCGGGCCTGGTGATCGCCGTGCCGGCGCGGCCGGACGACGCCGCGCCCATGCTGCGGACCTGCCTGGCCAGCGCGGCGGTGGACGGCAGCGTCTGCGTCTTCCTGGAGCCGATCGCGCTCTACCACACCCGCGACCTGTACGCCGAGGGCGACGGGGAGTGGCTGGCCGGCTATCCGGAGCCGGGCGCCTGGGCGAGCGGGCACGTGCCGATCGGCCGGGCCCGGGTCTACGGCGTCGGCTCGGCCGAGGACGTCACGATCATCACCTTCGGTAACGGCGTACGGATGTCGCTGCGCGCGGCCGCGACCCTCGCGGACGAGGGGATCGGCAGCCGGGTGGTGGACCTGCGCTGGCTGGCCCCGCTGCCGGTGGCGGACATCATCCGGGAGGCGGCCGCGACCGGCCGCGTGCTGGTGGTGGACGAGACCCGCCGGTCCGGCGGGGTCGGCGAGGGGGTGATCGCCGCTCTGGTCGATGCCGGATATGTCGGGGTGGCGCGGCGAGTCGCCGGAGTTGACTCGTTTGTACCATTAGGTCCGGCGGCACGTCAGGTTCTGGTCTCCGAGGAAGCCATTACCCAGGGTGCCCGTACGCTCCTGGCACGGTAAATTCCGTTCCACCCGGTGCGCCACTTGCGCGGGGAGCCACAACTGTGTGGACTTTGCCTGACGGCGTCGACGACGTCGCGAGCAGGGATGAGATGAGGAGGCACGCGACAGTGAGCGCGACCGCTGGTCAGGCCGCCGACGGGGTACGCAGCCTGGCGGACCGGTTCGGAATCGAGCCGGGGATGGTCGTCATGGAGATGGGGTACGACGACGACGTCGACCAGGATCTCCGGGACGCCCTGACGGACCGCTGTGGAGACCTGGTCGACGAGGACACCGACGAGGTGGTCGACGCGGTGCTCGTCTGGTACCGCGACGGCGACGGTGATCTCTTCGAGCTCCTCGTCGACGCCCTCGGCCCGCTGGCCGACAACGGTGTCGTGTGGCTGCTCACGCCCAAGGCGGGGCGCGAGGGGCACGTCGAGCCGAGCGAGATCGCCGAGTCCGCGCCCACGGCCGGCCTCCAGCAGACCTCGACGGTCAACGCCGGCCGGGACTGGAGCGGCGCCCGGCTCGTCCTGCGCCGCGGCGTCAAGGGCAGGAAGTAGCCGCCCCGCCCCACGCCCGGCGGACACCGCCGGGGGTGACAGGCTGGGTGCCGTCCCCGACTTCGACCGCAGGAGCTGGCATGCCGATCGAGGTGGGCGCCGAGGCGCCGGACTTCGTGCTCAAGGACCAGAACAACCAGGAGGTACGGCTCTCGGCCTTCCGCGGCCGGCGCACCGTGCTGCTGGTCTTCTATCCGCTCGCGTTCACCGGCACCTGCCAGGGTGAGCTGGCCGAGGTGCGCGACAACCTCGACGACTACGTCAACGACGACGTCCAGGTGCTGACCGTCAGCGTCGACTCGGTCTACAGCCACAAGGTCTGGGCCGACCGGGAGGGCTACCAGTTCCTGCTGCTGGCAGACTTCTGGCCGCACGGCGCGGTCGCCCAGGCGTACGGCGTGTTCAACGAGGCCGCCGGTTTCGCCGACCGGGGCACGTTCGTGATCGACAAGGCCGGCGTGGTCCGCTTCGCCGAGCTCAACGGGCCGGGCGAGGCGCGCGACCAGCAGGGCTGGCGCAAGGCGCTGGCCGAGGCCGCCGCCGGCTGACCGGCGGGCACGCCGTGCGACCGGGCCGGCGGAGGGCAGGGTAAGCTAGCCAACCTCCGGCCCGCCGTACGGGCGTTCCGGGCGCGTAGCTCAGTGGGAGAGCACTCGCCTTACAAGCGAGGGGTCGCAGGTTCGAAACCTGCCGCGCCCACCCATCACCAGCAGCACAAACGCCGTCGGGAAGATCCGCCCCGCCGGGCTGGCCGAAGCAGAACGTCTCGGCATCGACTCCGACGATGAGCCGGTGACCATGGAGCGGCTTCGACTGCAGGTGCCCCCCGCATGCTGACGCGGTTGTCGTCAAGCGCTGGAAGCGTAGGGGAGAACGCTCCGGCCGCCTCGGCGAGCTGGCGGCGGTCGCGGGGTTGCGGCTACTGCGCCTCAGCCGGGGCGCTCCGGCTGCGGGATGGCCCGGTCTCGCCGGTGGGTCGCGGTCCGTCGGTGGTTGCAGTAGGGGCATCCTGCCTGCCATCGAACCGAGCGAGCGAGAGACCACCGCCGGCCCGCCAGCGTCCGAACCTGCGTCACGGTCCGCTTGGCGTGGCGGGCCGGGCGGCCGACTCAACCTCGAACTCCAGCCAGGATCCCGACCCGCGGCTGTCGTACCAGGTCAGTTGGCGCAGCCGGGGACGCCGGTACAGTTCCTCGGTTCGTTCTTTCTGATGATGGTCTTGTCAATGCGGATGGCGCCGTCGTTGTAGATGCCGCCGGCGCCGCGGTTTGCGCTGGCGGCGTTGCCGACGATCGTGCTGCCGTCGATGTCGAGGACGCCGTCGTTGTCGTTGTAGATGGCGCCGCCCTGTTCGGCGTGGTTGCCCTTGAACACGCTGTCGGCGAGCGTCATGGTCGCGCCGTTGAACAGGCCGCCGCCGTTGTCGCCGGCGGTGTTCTCGGTGAAGAGGGCGCTCCTGATGGTGGCCCCTGCGGTGCTGTCGTGGTGGACGCCGCCGCCATCGTTGCTTGCCTTGTTGCCGGTGATCGTGCTGTGGGCGATGGTGGCGGTGCCGTCTTCCGCGTTGGCGATGCCCCCGCCGTTGCCCCCGGCTTGGCAGTTGCCGGCAGCGATGTTGCGGTCGATGCGCGAGTTGTGGACGGTCATCTCACCGGCGTTGTAGATGCCTCCGCCGTTGCAGGCACGGTTGTCGGCGACGATGCTGGCGCGAAGTTCCAGTTCGCCGAAGTTGGCGATGCCGCCGCCGTTGCCGGTAGCCGAGTTGCCGACGATCTTGGAGTGCTCGATGACGGCCCGGCCGCCCGGCTGGATCAGTATGCCGCCGCCGTCGGCTGCTCCGGTGTTGTCTGGGGGTCCGGTCAGCCGGCCGCCCGTGACGGTGACGTCCGTCAGCGTCAGCTCGCCGCCGGGGCCGACCCGAAAGATCCGGAAGCCTTCGGAGAATGTTGAGCCGTCGCCCAGGATCGTGATCCGTTTGTCGATGACGGGGAAGGCCCTGTTACCGGTCTGCCCGGTGACCTTGGCGGTGCGCTGCGCGGGGAACGTGTAGGTGCAATTCCGGGCCAGCCTGAACACCCCACCGCTGGCCCTGTTGGCCCTGCTCAGCTCCTCGATCAGCACGCCGGTGTCGCACGGCACGTCCTTGGCGTTCGTGGCGTCGGTACGGTGCCTGGGGTCCCCGCCACCTTCCCGGGACTCGTCGCGACCCAACTGGTCGTCGTCAACGACCTGCTCGGCCGTGGACCGCGCCGGGCTCGCAACACGGTCGACAGCTGAGGCACCCGCGTTCCCGGCGGGGACGCCGAGGAGGCCGACGGCGCTGGTCAATCCCGCCGTACCGGTGGCAAGCCACACCTTGCGCCGACTGGTCGAGGCGCTGCTCCGGGTCTTCTTGCGAAGGTAGCTGGGCATCGGCTCTCTGCCTCTCCTCGGATCAGACAGGGTCGCTCAACGGGCTTCCCTGGCCACAATCGGTTGTAGTGGTGGACACCACCGTATGCTTTATATTCTTCGCTTCTCGGCCATATATGAGGGAAACCCACGTTAGAGGTGGCGAGGGGTCGCGCGGGACGAGACGCTCGACGACGAAAGCCAGCTGTCGGTCAGACGGGGTACGTGCCGGCGTAGGGATCGGGCTGGGAGCCACGGGGCCAGGCCGGCCCGCTGGAGCCGCTTTCTCGTCACCGAAGACCAGGCACCAGCCGAGCCGACGCCCCTCCAGGTTCAGCCCACCCAGGGGGCACTCGTCGAAGTCCGACCGCAGCAAGCGGACAAGGAACTCCACCGTCCGGCAGTCGTAGGTGGCGCCCGCCGCACGGACCTTCGCCCAGTCAGTTCAGCTGTTGCCGTCTCCTGACCCGGCCGGTGGGGCGTCGATCGCGAGTAGGCGGCGAGTACCCAGGAATGGGTGCCGTCCGCCGGACACGGCCGTCTACCGGGGCGTCAACACGCAGAACTCGTTGCCGTCGGGGTCGGCCAGCACCACCCAGCTGACCTCGCCCTGGCCGATGTCGATCCGAGTCGCCCCGAGGGAGAGCAGGCGGTCAACCTCCGCCTGCTGGTCACCGTGGACAGGTGGAGCGAGGTCGAAGTGCAGTCGCTGCTGCTTGCCGGTCTTCGGCATCAGCGGCGGACCACCCCAGGTGATCTTCGGACCGCCGAGCGGTGAACAGATCGCGGTCTCCTGGTCCTGATCCCAGACCAGCGGCCAGCCCAGCGCTTCGCTCCAGAAGTACCCGACTTCCTGGGAACCGTCGCAGGCCAGCGCTCCGATGAACCCGCAGTCGGCAAGGAAGTTGTTGCCCGGCTCGATGACGCAGAACTCGTTGCCATCGGGGTCGGCGAGCACCACGTGAGCCTCGTCCGGCCGTTGCCCGATGTCGATGTGCCGTCCGCCGAATTCCAGCGCCCTGGCCACCGTCTGCTGCTGGTCCTCCAGGGAGGTGCTCGTCAGATCGAAGTGCATCCGGTTCTGGCCGACCTTCGGCTCCTGAGTCGGAAGAAAGCGGATTCGGAACCCGGTGTCGTCACTGGGCAGGAGCGCGACACCGTCGTCTGGATCATCGGCCATGTCCCAACCCAGGACCCCGGACCAGAACTGCGCGAGACGCAGAGGTTGGCTCGCAGCGAAGCTGAGCGCGAAAAGCTGACAGGTCATCCCTCTGCTCATCTCCGATCCGCTGGCTGACCGTTGTCGACAGGACGCCCTACCAGCCCGTCGAACGGGAGCCTAGGGGTGAGCCGGCGTCACCGCAGCCGAGTATTTCGACGGCGGCCGGAACACCCGTGACACCTTCGGATGCCGACGTCAGCAGGAGGCGGTTGCTGGTGATCGTGCGCACGACCGAATCCAACCAGCGCCGACGGGGGCGCCACGATCCGCTGCCGTCGGCGACCGGTCGGCCTTCGAGGCGAGGTCGGTCAGGGGCGCGAAAGTCGGTGGTCGGCCGGCGGGCAGCCAGGGAGGATGCGTCGATGGCTCCTGCGACCCTGTTGCGCCGTGCTCAGGATCTCTGGGTGGACCTGGCCGGCGTGGCGACCAGCTTTCCCGGGTCCGGCGTGCGGGTGGTGGTGGCGGCGGAGTCGCGGCTGTGCCCGCCGGCGTGGGCGGGCATCGTGGTGTTGGGTGACACCGGTATCGCCACCGCGCCGGACCCGGCCAGCGCCCGATTCCTGCGCGCATCGCTCACCGGCGGGCCGATCCGCGCCGCCGTCGCGGCCGAACGGTGGCGCGGTGCCGCCGGAGTCCTGGACGTCCTCGGGCCGGCCGGTCTGGCCTACCTGGACGAACAGGAGTTCCGGCCGGTACCCGGCGTGACTGGTGCCGCCGTCCTGCCGCCGGGCCACCCGGCCCTTGACGGGCTGCTCGCGGAGGTCCCCGAGGACGAGGCCGCGGAGAGCGGGATCGATGAGATCACGTCGCCGGTGTTCGTCGTCCGGAAACACGGCCGGGTGGCAGCGGCGGCCGGTTACCGCCGGTGGCCCAGTTCCGTCGCCCACCTCTGCGTGTTGACCGGCACCCGGTACCGCCGTCGAGGGCTGGCCACCGCGGTGGCCACCGCGGCGGTGGCGGATGCGCTCCGGAACCATCTGCTACCGCAGTGGCGCGCGCGCCCCGAGCCGTCCCGCCGGCTCGCCCGCAGGCTCGGCTTCCGCGAGCTCGGGGACCAGCTGAGCCTCATGATCGAGTCAGCTCCCTGACATCGACGCCGCCGACCACGTTTCGCCGGTCAGGCCAGGGCCGAGGGCCACCGGCGCCGGCTCCGGCGGTGGGGTCGCGGTCGGAGATCGCCGCGGTGCTGGACGACGACCGGCAGCCGCACTGGGCGGACGACTTCCCCGCCGAGGGCGACCGGGTCATCGCCGGGCACATCGCCGCGCAGGAGAACGGCCCGCACCCGTACGGCCACCGCCAGATCATCGAGCGGGAGACCGCCCTGGTGGTCGGTGCCATCGGGGCCGCCAACGTCGCCTCGGTCCGGGTGTTGCAGGAGGCCGGTCTGACCCGGTGGCCCACCGACCCGGCCCGAGGGGGAGACGCACCGGTACGGCGTCGCCGGGGCCTTGACCCGCGAGCCGACCTCCGGTGACCCGGTCAGTGGCTCGTCGCCCCGCCCACGTTCAAGGTCACCACCCCGGCGATGATGAGGCTGACCCCGACGACCTTGACCACCGTGATCGGTTCGTCGAGGAACGCCGCGCCGATGGCGACGATCGCCGCGGTGCCGAGGGCCGACCACAGGGCGTACGCGACGCCGACCGGGATGTCCTTCACCGCCTGGGACAGGGCGATGAAGGAGACCAGGTAGCCGGTCAGGCAGGCGACGGTGGGCCAGAGCCGGCTGAAGCCGTCGGTCGCCTTGAGCGTGCTGGTGGCGAAGACCTCGGCCGCGATGGCCGCGAGCAGGAACACGTACGGCACTGGCACTCCTTGCGGGACGACGGTCAGGCGAAGCGTTCGGTCGTCACGGGGATCAACCCGTGCTCGCGTACGACGGAGGTCAGCTCCCGGAGCACGGGCCCGACGGTGCCGTCGTCGGCGGTGGCCAGCAGGACGGTCAGGTCGAGGCTCCAGGCGATGGCCCGGCCGACCCGGCGCAGCTGCCAGCTGAACCGGTCCGCGCCCGTCCGCAGCCGGCCGGCGGGCATCCCCCGAGCCCTGGCGTCGCCGGCGACCCGCCCCCAACGGGCCGCCAGGCTCGCCAGCCGGTCGTCGGGCAGGTCCTTGGCGAACAGGACGCGGTAGACCCGTCTCTCGTGGCATCCGGCGGGCGGGTCGGCGGGGCCGAGCCGCAGCGGCGTGGCGGTGGCGAACACCTCGTGGTCGCGGAAGTGGGTGCGGAGCACCGGTTCGGTGGGCAGCTGCCCGGCGCCGAGCCGGCGGTGGACGGCGTCCGCGACGCGGCGGTCCGCCGGCGTCACCCGCTCGCGCAGCTCCGGGTCGGTACGCATGCCACGGCTGAAGGCGGCGGAACTCCACCAGCGGCCGTCCTCGGCGGTCCAACCCGCGGTGCGCAGCCCCGAGGTCGACCAGTCCTCGTTCCGGACGAACTCCTCGACGACGATCCCCTCGACAGCGCCCGGCGGCCCGCCGCCGGCGAGGATCACGTAGTAGTCCAGCGCCGGCGGCCGTCCGGCGGGGTCGGGGACCGACACCACCCGCTCCGCGCTCCGCCGCTCGATGTCCACCGGCGACCCTCCGGCCGGTCGGGTTGGTCGCGTCACGTCGGCCATTCTGCCGGTCCGCCGGCGGGAAAGTCGTCGGTGGCGACCCGCAGTGCCCGGACGCAGGCGGCCACCGCCGGATGGTCGGCGCCGCCCTTGCGGTACGCCACCCGGGTGCGCCGCCGGATGTCCAGCGGCGCCAGGCGTACCCGCGGAAGCGGTTGCCCGACGGCCAGTTCCGGCACCAGGCCGACCCCCTGGCCGGCGGCCACCAGGGCGAGCACGGCGGTGAAGTCGTCGGCGTGGTGGCGCACGGTGGGGCGGAAGCCGGCCAGCTGGCAGGCGAGCAGGGCGACGGTGTGGCACAGCGTGCCGGGGCTGCCGACGATCCAGTCCGCCGCGCGGGCGGCACCGAGCGGGTCACCGTCCGCCTGGTGGTCAGGCTCCGCCGGCACGGCGAGGTACACCGTCTCGTCCAGCAGCGGCGTCCACTCCAGCGCCGGGTCCGGCTCGACCGGCGCGATGTCGTAGTCGTGCAGGAGCGCCACGTCGAGCCGCCGGTCCCGCAGCGCGGCGGGCACGGCGACCGGGTCGAGTTCGGTCACCATCAGGTCGAGCGCCGGGTGGTCGCGGGTCAGCGCCACCAGGGCCGCCGGCAGCAGGGTGCGGACGGCGCTGGGGAAGGCCCCGATGCGTACGGTGCCGGACAGGCCGGCCCGCGCGGCGGCCAGGGTGGCGTCCGCCGCCTCCAGGGCGGCGAGGACGGCCTCGGTGTGCCCTACCAGCGCCTGCCCGGTGGCGGTGAGCGCGACCCGCCGGCCGGCGCGTTCCAGCAGCCGTACGCCGGCCTGGCGTTGCAACGCCGCCAGCTGCTGGGAGACGGCGGAGGGCGTGTACGCGTGGGCCTCGGCGACGGCGGCGATCGTGCCGAGCCGGGCCAGGTCGCGCAGCAGCCGCAGGCGGCGGACGTCGAGCATCAGCTCAGCTTACGTTTTGGTTCAGGAATCTGAACTGGTCCTGCACGGTCATCCGGCCCAGGCTGAAGGCATGACACCGACCGGTCTGTACGTCCCGCTGATCACCCCGTTCGACGACTCCGGGGCGGTGGCCACCGACGCCCTCGCCGCGCTCACCCGGCAGGTGCTGCACGCCGGCGCCGCCGGCGTGGTCGCCCTCGGCACCACCGGAGAACCCACCTCGCTGACCGGGGCGGAGCGCCGGGAGGTGGTCGACGTGGTCGCCGCGGTGTGCCGGGAACGCTCGGCGTCGCTGCTGGTCGGCGCCAGCACCGCCGAGTCGTTGCGCGCGCTGGCGGACCGGCCCGAGGTGACCGCCGCGCTCTGCCTGGTGCCGCCGTTCGTCCGCCCCGGCGAGGCGGGCGTGCTCGCCCACCTCGCCGAGCTGGCCCGGGTCAGCCCGGTGCCGCTGGTGGCGTACCACGTCCCGTACCGGACGGGGCAGCACCTGTCTGCGGACGCCCTGCGGCGGCTGGTCCGGTTGCCCGGCGTCGTCGGGATCAAGTACGCGGCGGCCGGGATCGACGCGGACACCACGGCCTTCCTGGCCGACGTGCCCCCCGACGTCGCGGTGCTCGGCGGCGACGACGCGGTCGTCGCGCCGCTGCTCGCCCTCGGCGCGCACGGCGGCATCCTCGCCTCCGCCCACCTGGCCACCGCCGGGTTCGTCGCGCTGCTCGACGCGTGGCGGGCCGGCGACGTCGCCCACGCCCGGCCGCTCGGTCACCGGCTCGCGGCGCTGTCGCGGGCGTTGTTCGCCGAACCCAACCCCGCGGTGGTCAAGGCCGTCCTGCACGCGCAGGGCCGCATCCCGACCCCGGCGGTACGGCTGCCGCTGCTGCCCGCCGCGCCGGAGAGCACCCGGGCCGCGCTGGCGCACCTCGGCGGGTAGCAGGGTCACCGACGCGAACCGCCCGTCGGTGTCGTCCGCCTGGTGTTGGATCGGGACGGGCGACGACGGGGAGGCGCGACGTGAGCTACGCGGAGGTCAACGGGCTGCGGCTCTGGTACGAGTCACACGGCACCGGTCGGCCGCTGGTGCTGCTGCACGGCGGCTACGGCGCGGTGGAGATGTTCGCCGAGATCCTGCCGGCGCTGGCCGAGCGGCGCCGGGTGATCGGCGTCGACCTGCAGGGCCACGGGCGCACCGCCGACGTCGACCGCCCGCTGCGCTACGAGTCGATGGCCGACGACGTCGCGGCCCTGCTCGGGCACCTCGGGTTGGCCGAGGCCGACCTGCTGGGCTACTCGCTGGGCGGCGGGGTGGCCCTGCGCACCGCGATCCAGCATCCGGCGCTGGTACGCCGGCTGGTGGTGGTCTCCGCGCCGTGCCGGCGGCAGGGCTGGTTTCCCGAGGTGCTGGCCGCGATGGCGGAGCAGGACGAGCGGGTCGGCGAACGGATGCGGGGCACCCCGCCGCACCAGCTCTACGCGCGGATCGCGTCGCGCCCCGAGGACTGGCCGAAACTCTGGGCCAAGTCCGGTGACCTGCTGCGGCGCGAGTACGACTGGTCGGCGGAGGTGGCCGCGCTGACCGTACCGGCGCTGCTGGTCTTCGCCGACGCCGACTCGATCCCCACCGCGCACGTGGCGGAGTTCTTCGGGCTGCTCGGCGGCGGCCACCGGGACGCCGGCTGGGACGGCGCCGGCCGCCCGGCGTCCCGGCTGGCGGTGCTGCCCGGGCTGACCCACTACGACATCGTCCGCTCGCCGGCACTGCCGGCCGCCGTGCTGCCGTTCCTCACCCACCCGGCCCACCCGCCCGCCTGATCCGCCGGCCGGCCCGCACCTCACCGGCCGGGACGCCCGACCGGGTCGAGCCCGGGCGCGGCGGCTGTGCGCCACCGCGCCCGGGTATAGCGGCGAGCCGTCCGCCGCACCGGTCAACTGGTGAAGCCACCGTCCACGTTGACCACCGCGCCGGTCAGGAAGCCGGCGTCGGCGCCGGCCAGGTGGGCCACCGTGGCGGCGATCTCGGCCGGCTCGGCGAACCGGCCGAGCGCGGTGAAGCCGGCAATCGCCGCCGCGTTGGGCCCGTCGGCCGGGTTGGCGTCGGTGTCGGTCGGCCCGGGGTTGACCAGGTTGACGGTGATGCCGTGCGGCCCGAGCTCCCGGGCCAGGCCCCGGGTCAGGCCGACCAACGCGGTCTTGCTCATCGAGTACAGCGACAGCCCGGGGAAGACCGCGCGTTCCCCGACGTTGCTGCCGATGTTGATGATCCGGCCACCGGCGGTGAGGTGCCGCACGGCCGCCTGCGCGGCGACGTACGGGGCGCGGACGTTCACCGCGATGGTCCGCTCCAGCTCGTCGGGGCCCAGCTCGGTCACCGG
The DNA here is from genome assembly GCF_056780015.1 of Micromonospora sp. R311. Classification (NCBI taxonomy): domain Bacteria; kingdom Bacillati; phylum Actinomycetota; class Actinomycetes; order Micromonosporales; family Micromonosporaceae; genus Micromonospora; species Micromonospora sp. R311. The sequence continues at coordinate 99,377 of NZ_JBSWCE010000027.1, read as the reverse complement.
CCCGACCAGGAACACCCCGGCGTTGTTGACCAGGATGTCCAGCCGGCCCAGCCCGCCGGCCGTACGGTCGACCGCGGCGCGCACCGCCGCCGGGTCGGCGCTGTCGGCATGGAGGGCCAGCGCGCGCCGGCCGAGCGCCTCGACCTGCTTCGCGACCACCGCCGCCCGGTCGGCGTTGTGCTGGTAGGTGATCGCCACGTCGGCGCCGTCCTGCGCGAGGCGCAGCGCGATGCCGGCGCCGATGCCCCGAGCACCACCGGTGACCAGGGCGACCTTTCCGTTCAACGGGTTCGTCATGACTCGATCATGGAAGCCGACGCTACTTTCCGTCTGGCGGTGATCGGACGCCTCGTCGCCGACGCGGCGTCCGATAACCGCGGTCGCCTCACCACCGACCCGGCTCAGCGCAGCCGCTGCGCCAGCCAGGGCAGCAGGGCGTCGGCCTGGGCCTGCTGGAACGCCCGGACGGTGGGGATGCCGGGCGGCGGCGGTTGCCGGGCCGCGTCGACGAAGAAGCCGGCCAGGCCGGCGTACACGCCGGTCAGCGCGTCCGGGTCGACGCCGGCGGTGAGCGGCAGCCGGCGCAGCAGCGCCTCGGTGTCGTGCCCGCCGTGCAGCCGGACGTTGACCAGCAGCAGCGCGGTGTCCAGCCAGGCCGGTCCGCGGCAGGCCCACGGCCAGTCGACCACGGTCACCGCGCCGGCCGCGTCGAGCAGCAGGTTGTCGGCGCGTAGGTCGGCGTGGCAGAGCGTGTCGCCGTCGAGCGCGGCGAGTCCCCGTTCGGCGGCGGCGCAGAGCTGGGCCAGGTGCCCAGCCGCCCACGGGTCCAGCCCGGGGGGCGGGTCGGCGGCGATCCGGTGCCAGCCGGTGAAGTCGTAGGCCAGGTGCTCGGCGGCGGTCGGCGCGTGCGGCACCGGGTTCGGGGTGAGCGTGGCGGCCAGCGTCTCCAGGGTGCCGAGCACGGCGGTCAGCTCGTCGGCCCGCCACGGGGTGACCGGGTGCCGGCCGTCGACGTCGGTGAGCACCAGCGCCACCCAGGTGCCGTCGTCGTGGCAGCCGAGCAGCCGCGGCGTCGGGGCGGAACCGGGCAGCGCGGCGGTGTTGCGGGCCTCGGCGCGGTGCAGCCGGGGGCTGACGTCGTTCTGCGCCGGGCTGACCGCCTTGACGAAGGCCCGCCGCCCGCCGGCGGTGCGGACCCGGTCGGCGGTGCCGGGGGAGAAGCCGCCCGGCTGCGACACCGCCTCGACCACCCGGTCGCCGAGGATCCGCTCGACCTCGGCGCGTACGTGGTCGGGCAGGTCGGCCCAGCCGATCCGGGTCGTCGTCAGGCTCTCCACCGGTCCACGGTCGTCGACGCCGGGACCGGCCGGCAACCCGATTACCGGGCGGCCTCCGCTGCGGGCGCGTCCTCGGCCGGCCGGGCGGCGTAGTGCAGGACGACCACCCCGGTGGTGAGCGGCCGGGCGTCGAGCAGGGTGAAGCGGTGCGGGTCGAACTCCCGGGCGGCCAGCGGGATGCCGCTGCCGGCCACGATCGGGTTCAGCTTGACCACCAGCTCGTCCACCTCGGGCAGCAGCTGGCCGGCCAGGTCGCCGCCGCCGCAGAGCCAGATGTCTCCGCCCGGCTGGCGCTTCAGCTCGCGGACGAACTCCACCGGGTCGGTGTCGAGGATCTCCACCTCCGGCTCGGTGGCCGGGGGCAGCGAGCGGGAGAAGACGTACTGCTTGAGGTGCGCGTACGGGCTGGTGATGCCCAGCTTCAGGGCCGGGTCGTAGGTGGCGCGGCCCATCACCAGCGCGTCGAAGCGGCCCTGCGGCCGGTCGATGCCGTGCTGGGGGTGGGCGAACGTCGGGAACGTCTGCGGCCAGGCCTCGGCGAGGTGGGCCAGCGTCGCCGGGTCGAGCGGGATGAAGTCGGCCGACCCGTCGGGGGCGGCGATGAAGCCGTCGAGGGTGCTGGCGACGTAGTACACGAGCTTGCGCAAGCCGATCTCCCAATCACTACTGGTGTCGTGGATGCAAAAAGTACAACACCTGTCGTGGTTGCGCTAGGGTGTTCTCGTGGCACGGAATCCGGAACGGCGGGCGGCGCTGGCCGACGCCGGGTTGCGCGTACTGGCCGCCACCGGCGCACGCGGGCTGACCCACCGGGCGGTGGACGCCGAGGCGGGCGTGCCGACCGGCACCGCCTCGAACTACTTCCGCTCCCGCGACGCCCTGCTCGGCGCGCTCGGTGAGCGGATCATGGAGCGGTTCGCCCCGGACGAGCAGGTGCTGGCCGAGCTGGGCGCCCGGGAGCCGTCGCTGGAGCTGTTCACCGACTACCTGCGCTACATCGTCGAGCGGACCACCCGGCAGCCCGACCTGACCCGGGCCCTGATCGAGCTGCGCCTGGAGGCGGTCCGCCGCCCCGACCTGGCCCGGATCCTCGGCGGCACGCTGCGCCGCGGCTACCGCGACGACGTCGCCTTCCACGTCGCCGCCGGGCTGCCCGGTGGCGCGTTCGAGGTGGCCCTGCTGCACTATGCGGTGGACGGGCTGCTGCTCGACCTGCTCACCACATCGATCGGCGCCGGGTTCGACACCGACCAGGTGGTGGCCGCCTTCGTGTCCCGGCTGGTGGCCGCCCCGGCGCGGGAAGGAGCACCGTGACCCTGTCCCTGACGCCGATGACGGCAGCGCAGCTGGCCCGGCTGCGCGTTCCGCTGGAGCTGTCGTACGCCGAGGATCTGGCCCGCACCGGCGAAGTGACCCCGGAGGCCGCCCGGGCGCAGGTCGCGCTCCAGGTCGGCCGGCTGCTGCCCGACGGCGCGGCCACCGCGGGCGTGCTGCTGCGGGTGGCGGTGGCCGACGACGCCGAGGTGGGCTGGATCTGGGTCACGCTGCCCGGCGGCGACCGCCCGACGATGGCCTGGATCCACAACATCGAGGTGCATCCCGGACACCGGGGCAAGGGGTACGCGCGGGAGATGATCCGGCTCGTCGAGGCGGAACTCGCCCGGCTCGGGGTGGGCCGGCTCGGGCTCAACGTCTTCGGCGACAACACCGCGGCGATCCGGCTCTACGAGAGGCTCGGCTTCCAGGTCACCACCCAGCAGATGGCCAAGCCGATCATCCCGGCGGGCTGACGCCAGGACTGTTCACCGGTGCAACGGGAAACCCGCCCGGAACGCACCTGGGGAGGAGCGACGGATGACGCGTGGCGCCGGACTGACCATCGGTGTGCTCGGCTCGTACGGCGGTCGCAACCTCGGTGACGAGGCGATCCTCACCGGCCTGCTCGCCGATCTGCGCGAGCAGGAGCCGAACGGCAGGATCATCGTCTTCTCGCGCAATCCGGCACACACCCGGGTGGCCCACCCCGACGTGGAGGCGGTGCCGTGGGAGGGGGTCAGCCGCACCGACTCCGCGCTGGTGCTGGCCCAGCTCGACCTGCTGATCCTCGGCGGTGGCGGGATCCTCTACGACAAGGAGGCCCGCCGCTACCTGCGGGTCGTCCGGGTCGCCCAGGAGCGCGGCCTGCCGCTGCTGACGTACGCGGTCGGGGTCGGGCCGCTCAGCGAGGGCGTGGACACCGGGATGGTGCGGGAGACGCTGGCCAGCGCCACCCAGGTGACCGTGCGGGACCAGGAGTCCCGGATGGTGCTGGAGGAGGCCGGCCTGCTCAACCCGATCACGGTCACCGCCGACCCGGCGTTCCTGCTGGAACCGGAGGACTTCCCGGCGCACCTGCTGCGCGAGGAGGGGGTGCCGGCCGGCAAGCGGCTGATCGGGATCAGCGTGCGGGAGCCGGGCCGGGCCGCGGAACGGCTCGACGTGGACGGCTACCACCGGCTGCTCGCCCAGATCGGCGACTTCCTGGTGCACCGGGTCGACGCGTACGTGCTGTTCGTGCCGATGGAGCGGGACGACATCCGGCACTCGCACGGCGTCCTGTCCCACATGATCGCCGCGGAGCGGGGCCGGATCCTGCACGGCACCTACTCGCCCCAGCAGGTGCTCGGCCTGATGCGCCACTTCGACCTGGCCGTCGGCATGCGGCTGCACTTCCTGATCTTCGCCGCCATGGTGGGCACGCCGTTCCTGCCCCTGCCGTACGCCGGCAAGGTCTTCGACCTGGCCCAGCGGCTCGGCGTGCCGGCGCTGCGCGGCGTGGAGCGGGAGGTGGAGGGCCCGCTGCTCGCCGAGGTGGACCGGCTCTGGGACGAGCGGGAGCACCGGGCCGAGGCCACCGCGCGGCGGGTGGCGGAGGTGTGCGACCAGGCCCGGGGCACCGCGCAGGCCACCCGCGCGGTGCTGGAGAGCCTGCGGGCCCGGCAGCTGGCCGAGGTCGGCGGCTGAAGCGCCGGCGCCCCCCGGCCCGGCCGGCTCGCGGGCCGGGCCGGGGCGTGCCCCGCGCGTCACACCGCGGGGCCGCGCCAGCAGTACCGCCAGTGCCGGGCCCGGCCGTCGACGGTCTCCAACTCGTAGATCTCCGCCTGGGCCAACCCCTCCGGACCGAGGTGGTGGTGGGTCAGCGGGGGCCGGCCGTTCGGGTCCAGCTCGACGGTGACCGTCTCGCCGTCGGCCGGACCGCCCGCCAGAGGGATCTCTACCGTTGTCGCCATGGGCCCCATCCTGCCCCGGCGGCAGCGCCGACCGCAGCGATAGCGGGGCAGCGGGCCGGCCCGTCCCGGGGCTACCGTCAGCCGATGGCGGAGATCTCGATCGACCCCACCCTCGGCCCGGTGCTGGCCCGCACCGGCGACGAGCGGGCCGTGCTCGAATCCTTCCTCGACTTCCACCGGGCCGTGGTGCTGCGCAAGCTGCGCGGCCTCTCCGACGCCGACGCCGCCCGCCGGCTGGTGCCCTCCGCGACCACCCTCGCCGGCCTGGTCAAACACCTGACCCTGGTCGAGCGCAACTGGTTCCCGTGCCTGCTGGCGCCCGGCCCCGGTGACGTCTACCTGACCACCGAGGAGGAGGCGCTGGCGAGCTTCGCGCTGACCGGGGAGGACAGCGTCGAGCGGCTCGCCGCCGGGTACGAGCGGGCCTGCGCCCGGTCCCGCGAGATCGCCGCGCGGTTCGCGCTCGACCATGTCGTGCCGCACCCGCAGCTCGGCGAGGTCTCGCTGCGCTGGATCCTGGTGCACATGATCGAGGAGACCGCCCGGCACGCCGGCCACGCCGACATCCTCCGCGAGTTGACCGACGGCGCCACCGGCGCGCTCTGAGCCGCCGCCCGACCGCGGGCCGGCGCGGCGGCCCGGCCCGTGGTCAGGCGGACGGCAGCAGACCGGGCGGATACTCCATCCCGTCGTGCGCGCAGGCCGCGGCGGCGACCCGGGCCGCGTACGCCGCCGCGTCGGGCAGCGCCGCGCCACCCAGCCGGGCGGCGATCAGGCCGGCCGCGAAGGCGTCCCCGGCGCCGTTGGTGTCCACCACCGGCCCCGGCGGTGTCGCGGGCGGCACCCGGGTGCCGCCCGGGTGCAGTTCGGCGCCGGCGGCGCCCCGGGTCACCACCACCGTCCGCGGCGCCAGCGCGGCGGCGAGCGGCGCGGCCGACCCGGCCAGCCGGACCCCGCTGACCAGGACCAGGTCGGCCACCTCGGCGAACGGGCGGTGATAGGGGTTGGTCCCGTCCCAGTCGTGCAGGTCGGTGGAGACCGCGGCGCCCGCCGCCAGCCCGGTACGCAACGCCGGTAGCAGGCCGAGCGTCCAATCCATGATCGACAGGTGGACGTGCGCCGCGTCCCGGACCAGCCCGGCCAACTCGGCCGGCGCGAACGGAGCCGGTCCGCGCCACGGCCGCGGGTCGTAGAGCGACATCCGCCGGCCGGCCGGGTCGACCAGGTTGACCGACCGCCGGGTGCCCGCCGGGTCCTCGGCCAGCACGGTGTGCACGCCGGTGCGGGCCAACGCGGCCCGGACCACGTCACCGGCCGGGTCGGCGCCCAGCACGTCCAGCACCGCCACCCGCAGGCCGAGTGCGTGCGCGGCGAGCGCCACCCCGGCGCCGGTGTTGCCGATGCGCAGGTCGATCGGGTCGACGGTGACCGAGTCGGCGGCCGGCAGCGGCAGCGCGGGCACCCGCACCCGCACGTCCACCCCGAGGCCGCCGATCACCAGCAGGTCGTACATGGGGTTCGACGGTAGCCTGCCCCGGCCGCCTATCCTGGGCCCGGGCGTCGACGAGGGGGAGCACGTGCTGGTCATCCACGGGTTGTGGCTGCCCGGCGACGGCTCGGACGGCGGGCTCGCCGTCTGGGCCGAGGACAGCACCCGGCCGGCCGAGGCGCCCCGCCGGCCCGGCCGCGCCCCGCGGGAGCGCCCGCACCCGTTCGCCGCCGACCACGCCGCGCTCGCCGCCGCGCTGGCCGGGGCCGCCGAGCCGGCCGACCTCGGCACCGCGCTGCTCACCCTGCCCACCCGGGCCGGCGCGCCGCTGGACTCACCGGAGCTGGTCCGGACCGCCGCGGTGGCACCGGCCCGCGGGCCGGTCACCCTCGCCGGCTGGCGGGTCCCCGTCCTGGTGTACGCCCCGGACGCCGCGTGGGCGCTGCTGCGCCGTCCCGAGCTGACGGCCGCGGCGCCCGGCGCCAGCCTGCGCCACCTCGCCGAGCTGGCCGAGTTCGCCGCCGACCTGGTCACCCGTGGCCGGGTGCTGCCCGGCCTCGCCGGCGTCCCCGCCCAGGCGACGGATCCGGCCGGGGCCCCCGGCGCCGACGGTTCCGCCGGGGCCGACCCCGCCGCCCCCGAAAGCGGCGGCCGGGCCCGGGCGGTGTGGCGACCGCTGCTCACCGGCACCGACGCGGCCTGGGCCCGGGCGCTCGCGCTGGCCCTGCCCCCGGCCGCCCGGGCCGTGGTCGAGGTGGACCGGCTCGACCCCGAACCGGACGGAGGCCCGCCGGCCCGGCGCACCCCGGCCGCCCCCGACCGGGACACCGCCGGCCGTCGGTCCGCCGCCGAGTTCGCGCCGGGCACGCTCGTCGCGCAGGCCCTCGACGCGCTCGCCGACGCCGCGGCCCGGGCGGCGCTGGGCGAGATCCGGCTCGGCCGGGGCGTCCGCCCGAACGGCGCGGTGCCGGCCTGGCTGACCGCGCTCACCGGCCGGCGCCGGGACTTCACCGCCGACCCGGCCGCCCTGGACATCCTCCGCGCCGAGCTGGACGCCTGGCAGCGCGACGCCGCGGGCGGCTCGGTGCGGGCCAGCTTCCGGCTGGTCGAGCCGCCCGCCGACGAGATCACCGAGCCGGTCGTCGTGGTGCCCGCCGACCGCACGGCGGCGGTCGGGCAGGGCGGGCGCTGGCGGGTCGAATTCGGGCTCCAGGCGGCCGACGAGCCGAGCCTGCACGTCGACGCCGGGCAGGTCTGGCGGGCCCCGCAGGCGGCGGCTGGCCTGGCCGGCCGGCTGGACAGCCCGCAGGAGACCCTGCTGGCCGAGCTGGGCCGGGCCAGCCGGCTCTGGCCGGAGCTGGACACCGCGCTGCGTACCGCCACCCCGGAGGCGCTGGAGCTGGACGTCGAGGGGGCGCACCGGTTCCTCCGCGAGGGCGCCCCGGTGCTGCACGCCGCCGGGTTCGCCGTGCTGCTGCCCTCCTGGTGGCAGCGTCCCTCGTCGCGGCTGGGCGCCCGGCTGCAGGCGCGCAGCCGGACCGCGCCGGGCACCGTGGCCACCGCCGCCGGCGGGGTCGGGCTGGACGCCCTGGTCGACTACCGCTGGGAGGTGGCCCTCGGCGACCAGCCGCTGACCGCCGACGAGCTGGCCTCGCTGGCCGCGCTGAAGACCCCGCTGGTCCGGCTGCGCGGCCGCTGGGTGGAGCTGGACCCGAAGCGGCTCGCCGCCGGGCTGCGGCTGCTCCGCTCGGCCGGCGAGCTGACCGTGGCCGACCTGCTGCGGCTCGGCCTCTCCGACGCGGCGCAGCCCGACGCGCTGCCGGTGCTGGAGGTGACCGCCGACGGCGCGCTGGGCGACCTGCTCGCCGGTGCGGTGGAGCGGCGGCTCACCCCGCTCGACCCGCCCCCGGGCTTCGACGGCACGCTGCGGCCGTACCAGCGGCGGGGGCTGGCCTGGCTGGCCTTCCTCCAGTCGCTCGGGCTGGGCGGGGTGCTCGCCGACGACATGGGGCTGGGCAAGACGGTGCAGCTGCTCGCCCTGCTCGCCGGGGACCCGCCGACGGCCGGGCCGACCCTGCTGGTCTGCCCGATGTCGCTGGTCGGCAACTGGCAGCGGGAGGCCGCCCGGTTCGCGCCCGGGCTGCGCGTACACGTGCACCACGGCGCCGAGCGGGCCCGGGGGGCGGAGTTCGCCACCGCCGCGCACGACGCGGACCTCGTGCTCACCACCTACTCGGTGGCGGCCCGGGACGCGGTCGCGCTGGCCGGCGTCGACTGGCACCGGGTGGTGCTGGACGAGGCCCAGGCGATCAAGAACGCCGCCACCCGGCAGGCCGAGGCGGTACGCGCGCTGCCCGCCCGGCACCGGATCGCGGTCACCGGCACGCCGGTGGAGAACCGGCTCGCCGACCTCTGGTCGATCATGCAGTTCGTCAACCCCGGGCTGCTCGGCCCGGCGGCCACCTTCCGGAAGCGGTTCGCCGAGCCGATCGAGCGGCACGGCGACGCCGAGGCCGCCGAGCGGCTGCGCCGGATCACCGGCCCGTTCGTGCTGCGCCGGCTCAAGACCGACTCGTCGATCATCTCCGACCTGCCGGAGAAGCTGGAGATGGAGGTGGTCTGCAACCTGACCGCCGAGCAGGCCTCGCTCTACCAGGCGGTGGTCGACGACATGATGGCCCGGATCGAGTCCAGTGACGGGATCGAACGGCGGGGGCTGGTGCTGGCCACCATGACCCGGCTCAAGCAGGTCTGCAACCACCCCGCCCAGTTGCTGCGCGACGGTTCCCCGCTGGCCGGGCGCTCCGGCAAGCTGGCCCGGCTGGAGGAGATCCTCGACGAGGTGCTCGCGGCGGGGGAGAAGGCCCTGCTGTTCACCCAGTACGCCGAGTTCGGCGGCATGCTGCGCGGGCACCTGGCGGCCCGGTTCGGTCGCGAGGTGCTCTTCCTGCACGGCGGGGTGGGCAAGGCCGAACGGGATGCGATGGTCACCCGGTTCCAGTCGCCGGACGGACCGGCGCTGTTCGTGCTCTCACTCAAGGCCGGCGGCACCGGGCTCACCCTGACCGCCGCCAACCACGTGGTGCACGTCGACCGGTGGTGGAACCCGGCGGTGGAGGACCAGGCCACCGACCGGGCGTTCCGGATCGGCCAGCGCCGCCGGGTGCAGGTACGCAAGTTCGTCTGCGCCGGCACCGTGGAGGAGAAGGTGGCCGCGCTGATCGCCGACAAGCGCGGCCTGGCGGAGCGGGTGGTCGGCACCGGCGAGCAGTGGGTGACCGAGCTGTCCACCGCGCAGCTGCGCGAGCTGTTCACCCTGGAGCCCGGGGCGGTGGCGGAGTGAGCGGACGCAGGGCGCGAACCATCCGGCTCGGCGCGGTCGTGCCGCACCCCGCCGCGCGGCCGAGCGGAGCGGCGGCGTGAGCGAGACCGCGAAGGGCAGGTTCGCCGATTACGGCCGCCCCCGCCGGGTGGACGGCGGCCTGCGGGCCCGCAGCACCCGGGGCGCCATCGGCCGGTCCTGGTGGTCGCGCCGCTTCCTGGAGGTGCTGGAGTCGTTCGCGCTCGGCACCCGGCTGACCCGTGGACGGTCGTACGCGCGGGCCGGCCAGGTGGTCCGCCTGGACATCGCCCCCGGCCTGGTCAGCGCGGTGGTGCAGGGCTCCCGAGCCCAGCCCTACCAGGTGCGCATCGCGCTGCCGGCGTTCCCGGCCGCGCTCTGGTCCCGGATCGAGGACGAGCTGGCCGCCCAGGCGTTCTTCAGCGCCCGGCTGCTCGCCGGTGACCTGCCGGCCGAGCTGGAGGAGCTGTTCGCCGCCGCGGGCGGCCCGCTCTTCCCGGCCGGGATCGAGGAGCTGGACCAGCGTTGCGACTGCCCCGACTTCGCGGTCCCGTGCAAGCACCTCGCGGCCACCTTCTACCTGCTCGCCGAGGCGTTCGACGCCGACCCGTTCCAGCTGCTGCACTGGCGCGGCCGGGCCCGGGCCGAGCTGCTCGACCGGTTGCGCGCCCTGCGCGCCGGGGTCGCCGGCGACGCCGCGGCCGGCGCTGGACGGTCCACGCCGGACACCCCGCCCGGCGATCGACCGTCCATGCCGGACGCCTCGGGCGCGACGGCGACGGCCGGACCGGCGGCGGACACTGCGGACGCCCCGGCGGTCGGCGCCGCGCGGGCGGTGGTCGGTCTGCCCCCGGCGCCGCTGGCCGAGACGGTGGACCGGTTCTGGCTGCCACCGGTGCCGCTGCCCGACCGGCCGCCGAGCCTGGCCACCGGGCCGGACCTGCTACTGCGCCAGCTCGGCCCGCCGGCTCCCGCCATCGGCGGGCCGGGGCTGGTGGAACGGCTGCGGCGAGCCTACCGGGCCCTCGGCGGGTCATAGCCAGCGACGCCGGTACCGCCACATCACCGCGGCGTTGGCCAGCAGCACCACCGCGCAGATCGCCCCGGCCAGCCGGCCGGCCAGCACCGTCATCGCCGGCAGCGAGGCCCACAGCACGATGGTCAACAGCATCAGATAACGGCCGCGGCGGGCCCGGGCCCGGGTGTCGAGCCGGGCGAAGAACGCCGGGTCGCTCTCCCGGAGGTGGCGGGTGATCTGCTCGAACCTGCGCTGATCCTCTTTGCTGAGCATGTGCCTTCCCCTCACGCGTTCAGCGGTTCGGCGGCATACCCGCTGCGGCCGCGGCTCACGCTCCCGTCCTGGTGCCACTTTGCCCTCCGCCAAGGTCGGCGCCTCCCGCCGAGGTCGTCGGCGGCGCTCCCACGCCGGAGCCGAACCGCCCCGCGTGACGCGCCGCCCGGACCACCTCAGCTGAGGCTTATCCGCACCTTAAGTTTCGCTGTGCCGTTGAACGGCGCGATAAGCGTCGGGTACGGCGAAAACGTTACGTCGGGGTCGGAGGGTGACGCGTCGGCCCTGCTCCGGGGGTCCGTGGCCGGTGGGGTGGAAATCCCGCCCGGCCCGGCGCCGCTGAGGGCTGTCTTAAGTGCCCTCGCGGGGCCTCCGGGAGCGCCTTGAGGGGCCCGGAGGCCTTGGTTACTTTGCCGTAGCAACCCCCTCAGGCAACAGTCGCCGCACCTCGACCTTCGCTGGTCGCAGCCGTGCCGGCGCTCGGTAGAAATCGGGATTCGTACATGGCCGACCAGAATCTGCCACCACGGCGACCGCGGGACGACCGCGGCTGGGACGCACGACAGCACCCCAGCACCGGATACCGCGATTCGAACGCGTCCACCCCGTACGGTCACCCCTCGCCCCACCCGCAGCAGGAGTACGCGCCGGCCCCGCGGGGACCGCAGTGGGTCGGTCCGGACGGCTTCGGCCAGCAGGTCGTCCCGGCCCGCCCGGCCGGCGCCGGACTGCCCAACCTGGACGACGACGAGGAGCCCGGCCGCCGGGTCGGCCGCCGTAGGGCGCTCGCCACGCTCGGCGGCGCCGCGGTGGTCGCCGGTGGCGCCGCCCTCGCGATGACCCCGCAGGTGCGCAGCCTCTTCGGCGACGAGCCGGTGGGCGACGCGACCGGCACCGCGGTCACCGACGGCACCGCCGCCCGGCCCAGCGGCCAGCAGCCGAGCACCGTGCGCACCTACACGGAGCAGAACGAGAGCTACATGGGCTCCCGGGCCGGCGAGGCGCTGAAGAAGAACGCCCCGGCCGGCGGCCGGACCTTCTCCGGGCCGGCCGCCGCCGCGGCCGAGACCCCGGTGACCGTCAGGACGGTGCTGGCCAAGGACCCGATCCTGCACCTCGCCCGGCGGGCCACCTTCGGCGCCACGCCCCGGGTGGTCGCCGACATCAAGGAGAAGGGGATCGACGGCTGGCTGCGCTGGCAGCTCGACCCGGACAAGATCGCCCCCACCCGGGCCGAGCTGAAGCTCGCCGAGCTGCCCACCCTCAAGCTCTCCACCCAGCAGCTGCGCGACCAGCGCGACCAGCTCAACGAGCGGGGCGCCCAGCCGGAGCGGGAGATGGTGGAGGCCACCGTCGCCCGGCAGATCTGGTCGGACCGCCAGCTGTACGAGGTGATGGTCGACTTCTGGAACGACTTCCTGCACGTGGCCGCGGACTTCGACGGCGGCGAGGTGTACCGGGCCTCGTTCGACCGGGACGTCGTCCGGGCGCACGCGCTGGGCAGCTACCCGGAGATGTTCCTGGCCGCCAACAAGCACCCCGCGCTGCTGCTCTACCTCAACCAGAACGACTCCCGCGCCGATGCGGTCAACGAGAACCTCGCCCGGGAGAACCTCGAGCTCTACACCGTCGGCGTCGACGGCGGCTACACCGAGAAGGACGTCCGGCAGGCCGCCCTGCTGCAGACCGGTCGGGGCGTCAACGACGGCCGGTACGTCTTCCGGCCCGAGCGGCACTACGTCGGCAAGGTGAAGATCCTCGGCTTCACCCACGCCAACAACTCCCGCGACCCGAAGAAGGCCGAGGCGGCCATCGACGCCTACCTCACCTACATCGCGCTGCACCCGTCGACCGCGAAGTATGTGGCGCAGAGCCTGGCCACCCGGTTCGTCTCGGACACCCCGCCGAAGTCCCTGGTGGACCGGCTGGCCAAGACGTACACGGCCAACAAGGGCCGGATCAAGCCGGTGCTGATGACCCTCTTCAGCTCCTCCGAGTTCTGGGCCGCGGTGGGGCAGAAGGTACGCCGGCCGATGGAGTATCTGGTGGCCACCTACCGCACCCTCGGCGTCTCGCCGGAGGCGTCGCCGAAGCACGACAACGGCGACAACAAGCGCACCCCGTTCGCCCGCGGCCTGCGGCAGATCCACGACAAGCTGCGCGAGCTGGGCCAGTACCCGATGGGCCAGCCCACCCCGGACGGTTACCCGGACGTCTACGTCGCCTGGACCTCCGCCGGCACCATGGTCAACGGCTGGAACGAGGCCGGCGACCTGCTGGCCGGCTACCGCACCGAGTTCACGTTCACCCGGCCGGAGAAGCTGGTGGCCAGACCACCGGCCACCGCCGGGGCGTACGTGGACGCGCTGGCCAAGCGGCTGGTGCAGCAGAAGCTCTCCGCCCGGGAGAAGGCACTGATCCTCGGCGTGGCCGGCGTCTCGGTCGACACCAGGGTCGACGCCACCTTCAACGGGGCTGTCGCCGCCGTCGCGCGGGCGATCCTCGCGTCCCCCCAGCACCACCTCCGGTGAGGCATTCGATGGAGAAGACCGTGTACTCGTACCCCCTGCACCCCGAATGCCCCGACCTGCGGCGGCTGGCCGACAACCCGGCCGAGGCGCTGCTGCGCGCGGAGGCCGACATCGTCGCCGCCGAGAACGCCGCCGAGCGGGACCGCTACCGACGGCTGGAGGACCTGGAGGAGGCCCAGCAGGACGGTCGCGGGGTGACCCGGCGCACCTTCGTCGCCGGCGCGGCCGCCACCGCCACCGCGCTGGCCACCGCCCAGTTCGTCACCACCTCGGCGTCGTTCGCCGCCACCAAGACCGGCACCCTGGTCCACGTCTTCCTCTACGGCGGGCTGGACGGGCTGAGCCTGGTCGCCCCGGCCGCCGACCCGGTGCTCGCCAAGGCCCGCCCCGACCTGCTGCTCGCCGACGACTCGCTGGCGGTCGGCCGCGGGTTCAAGCTGACCAGCGCGTTCAAGCCGCTGGAGCCGTGGCTGAAGTCCGGCCAGCTGGGCTTCGTCCCGGCGGTCTCCGACGAGCGGCTGTCCCGCAGCCACTTCCAGGCCGCGGACGCCTGCAACCTCGGCGGCCTGCCCGGCGAGACCGGCGGCCGGGGCTGGCTGGACAGCCTGGTCGACTCGCTCGGCAAGGGCACCGCGTTCCGCAGCGTCGGCATCGGCAGCACGCTGCCCCGCTCGCTGGTCGGCACCAACGGCGCGCTGTCGCTGAACAACGTCGGCTCGCTGCGGCTCAACGGCGACGACCGGTTCCGCGCCGCCACCGAGAAGGCCATCAAGGGGCTCTTCACCGGAATCAACCACCCGGTCGAGGAGGCCGTGCAGTCCGGCCTGGGCGCGCTGGCCACCGCGCAGAAGCTGGCCGCCAAGCCCTACCGGCCGGCCGAGGGCGTGGAGTACGAGGGCGTCGGCCGCGCCTTCCAGCAGCTCGCCCAGCTCATCAAGGGCGGCGCGAACGTCCGGGTGGCCACGGTCGGGATGGGTGGCTACGACACCCACGAGAACCAGGGCAGCCGGTCCGGCGGCCAGCTGCACCGCCGGCTGAACGAGCTGGCCGGCGCGATGGCCGCGTTCTTCACCGACCTCGGCGAGCAGGCCGCCGACGTGACGATCATGGTGTCCAGCGAGTTCGGCCGGCGGGTCGCCTCCAACGGCGGCGGGACCGACCACGGGCACGGCGGGGTGGTGACCATCCTGTCCGGACGCAAGCTGGCCGGCTCGCTGCTCGGCACCTGGAACGGATTGAACGATCTCGACTCCGGCGACGTACCCGAATACAACAACATGTTCAACGTCTACGGGTCCGTCGCGCAGGGTCGGTTCGGGCTCACCAACGCGGAGGTGGAGAAGATCTTCCCCCGGCAGAAGTACGCCCCGATGAAGCTGTACGCGTGACGTACACCCGTACGCACGCCGCCGGCCGCCGCACCGGGACCCCGTCCCGGCACGGCGGCCGGCCGGCTGCGGACGTACCGCCACCGGTGCCGCCGCGGCGCGGACCCGGCGGCCGGCGGCTGCTGGCCGCCCTGCTGGTGGTCGGCCTGCTGGCCAGCGTGCTGCCCTGGTGGCTGGACACCCCGGCCGGCTCGCTGCGCGACTCGGCCGCGACGCTCACCGCGGCCGGCCGGATCACCGGCCTGGTCGCCGGCTACCTGCTGCTGGTGCAGGTGCTGATGATGAGCCGGCTGCCGGTGCTGGAACGGTGGATCGGCGGCGAGCAGCTGGCCCGCTGGCACCGCGACGTCGGCGCCACCCTGCTGGTCGCGGTGCTCGCGCACACCTCGCTGATCGTGGTCGGCTACGCCGGCCTGGAGGACAACTCCGTGCTCACCGAGGCGGGGGTGCTGCTGCGCGACTACGAGGACATGGTCTCCGCGTTCGCCGCCGCCGGCATCATGGTGCTGGTCGGCTTCACCAGCATCCGGGCCATCCGCACCGCGTTGCCGTACGAGCTGTGGCACGCCCTGCACCTGTCCGCCTATCCGGTGCTGCTGCTCGGCTTCGGCCACCAGTTCAGCAACGGCGCGCAGCTGTTCCGCCCCGGCCCGGTGCGCACCTTCTGGATCGCCCTGTACGTGCTGGTGGTCGCCGCCCTGCTCTGGGGCCGGGTGGTCGTCCCGCTGCTGTTCAACCTGCGGCACCGGTTGCAGGTCGCCGACGTGGTCGCGGAGAGCCCGGACACCATCTCGATCTACCTGACCGGTCGCCGGCTGGACCGGATGGAGCTGCTCGGCGGCCAGTTCTTCCGCTGGCGGTTCCTCACCCGGGGCTGCTGGTGGCAGTCCCACCCGTTCTCGGTCTCCGCCGCGGCCAACGGCCGCTGGCTGCGCCTGACCGTCAAGGTGGTCGGTACCCACACCGCCGACCTGCGCGACCTGGACCCGGGCACCCGGGTCTGGGTGCAGGGGCCGTCGGGCACCTTCACCGCCGCGCACCGTACCCGGGAGCGGGCCCTGCTGATCGCCGGCGGCAGCGGGATCACCCCGATCCGCGCGATGCTGGAGGAGCTGCCGCCCGGCGCGGCGCTGATCTACCGCGCCCGCACCCCGGCCGACGTGCTGCTCAGCCGGGAGCTGGACTGGCTGGCCCAGGCCCGCGACGTCTCGGTCTGGTACGTCATCGGCTCCCGCCACGACCCCGGCCCGCGCCAGGTGATGAGCCCGGACGGGCTGCGCCGGCTGGTGCCCGACGTCGTCCGGCGGGACGTCTACCTCTGCGGGCCGCCCGGCCTGGTCGAGCAGTCGCTCCGGGTGCTGCGCCAGGCCGGGGTGCCCCGCCGGCAGATCCACCTCGCCACGTTCGAGTTGTAGGAAGGCAGCATGCGCCGCGCACTCCTCGCGATCACCGGCCTGGCGGCCAGCACCACCGCGATGGTGGTGCTCAAGGGCGGGCCGGACACCACCCAGGTCGCCGCCCAGGGCCGGCCGGTCGACGGGCGGCCGGCGGCTCCCGGCGCCGGTTCGGCACCTCCGCAGGCGCCACCCGGGGCGAAGGACGGGACGCCGGCCGGCAGCACCGCCTCGCCCCGGCCCGCCCGCACCACCACCGCCCGACCCCCGGCGAGCCGGCCCGGCTCCGGCACCCGGGCGCCGTCCGCGCCGAGGACCAGCAGCAAGCCGGCGCAGCCGACCACCCGCACGGTGACCGGGCCGGTGGTGGAGAACGAGTACGGCAACGTCCAGGTGCAGATCACCCTGGCCGGGTCGCGGATCGTCAACGTGGTCGCGCTGGAACTGCCCGAGGAGACGGCCCAGTCCGACCAGCGCAGCGAGCAGGTCGACGACCGCTACAGCGGCAGCTCCGGCGAGGTGGTGCAGCAGCAGAGCGCCGACCTGGACACCGTCTCCGGGGCGACCGCGACCAGCGACTCGTACCGGCAGTCGTTGCAGGCCGCGATCGACCGGGCCGGCTGAGGTGCCGGCCGCGCCGGCCCGGCCCGGGCTGCGCCGGGTCGAGCACGTGATGGGTACGGCGATCAGCCTGGACCTCGCCGACGACCTGCCCGCCGCCGAGCTGGCCGAGCTGGCCGACGGGGTGTTCGGCTGGCTGCGCGAGGTGGACGCCCGGTTCAGCACGTACCGGGCGGACAGCGAGGTGTGCCGGGTGGACCGGGGCGAGCTGCCGGTCGCCGACGCCTCGGCCGACCTGCGGGAGGTGCTGGCCCGCTGCGCGGAGCTGTGGCGCGCCACCGACGGGTTCTTCGACGCGTACGCGACCGGCCGGCTCGACCCGTCCGGCTACGTGAAGGGCTGGGCGGCGCAGGTCGCCTCGGACCGGCTGTGCGCAGCCGGGGCGGTCAACCACTGCCTGAACGCCGGCGGCGACGTGCGGGTGCGGGGGCGGTCGGCGGGCGGGCGGCCGTGGCGGATCGGCGTCCGGCACCCGTGGGAACCGATGGCCACCTGCCTGGTGCTGACCGGCACCGACCTGGCGGTGGCCACCTCCGGGGTGTACGAGCGCGGCCCGCACGTCAGGGATCCCCGGCGGGGCGCGCCGGCGAGCGGCCTGCGTTCGGTGACCGTGGTCGGCGCGGACCTCGGCGTCGCCGACGCGTACGCCACCGCGGTGGTGGCGATGGGCGTCGCCGGCATCGGCTGGTTGGACCGGCTCGCCGGGCACCAGCACGCGATCGTCACCGACGACGGCCGGTTGCTGCACTCGAACAAGCTCCCGCTGGCCGACTGACGCGGCGGACCACGCGCCCATCGCCGCCCCGGACCGGGCGTCTGCCCGGGGCGAGGCGGAGGAAGCTCCTCGTTCCGGTCCCTTTGCTCTGCTTCAGCGGGCGCAGTGGTCGGATCGGGGCGAGGAGGAGGAAGCTCCTCGTTCCGGTCCCTTTGCTCTGCTTCAGCGGGCGCAGTGGTCGGATCGGGGCGAGGAGGAGGAAGCTCCTCGTTCCGGTCCCTTTGCTCTGCTTCAGCGGGCGCAGTGGTCGGATCGGGGCGAGGAGGAGGAAGCCTCCTTCGGGACCCTTTGCTCTGCTTCAGCGGGCGCAGTGGTCGGATCGGGGCGAGGAGGAGGAAGCCCTCCTCCGGGACCCTTTGCTCTGCTTCAACCCGCGCAACGGTCGGAGCCCCAGAGTGCTGCGTGGGTTGAAGCAGAGCAAAGGGCGCGTGGGGTGACTGGTCGCACCCGAGCCCGGATGCGCACCGCCTCGCCCGGTCGAAACGGCCTTCCCGCCCGGCCGAGCACGGCGTCGGCCGGCACGAGCAGGGCGGCCGTCGAGGAGCACGGCGTCGGCCCGGCGCGGGCAGGGCGGCGGCCCGAGGAGGACGGGGCCCGGTGGAGCATGGCGTCGGCCCGGTGGATCACGGCGGCTCGCTCGGCTCGGCGTGACCCCTGTGGTCAGCGGGTCGGGCGGTGGGTGCCGGCGGGTCGGGAGCCGGCGGGCCGGGGCCGGCCCGGTCGGGAGCCGGCGGGCCGGGTGCCGGCCCAGCGGTACGCCGGGCGGCTGTGCCGGGGTGGCTCGGTGCCGTCCGGCTGGCGCGTGGTGTCGTCGGTGGACATGGAACCCCCGCTCCTGGCTGCTGCGCCGTCGCCCTGTGCAACGAGGCGGGGCCGGCCGGCGACGCTGCCCGACCGAGGTTCACATCCCCCGGCGCGGCAGCGGGAGGTGCCCGGGAAGCAGTTCCGAGCTCAACGTCACGCCGGTGGCCCGCAGCGCGTCGATCAGCGCGTTCTGCACCAGGTAGGAGTCGGGCAGCTGCCAGCGGGCCTGTTCGGGCGCGACGGCCCAGCGTACGGTGCCCTCCGGCAGCCGGGTCGGTGGCGCGGGGATCCACGAGCCGGGTCCGTGCCGGACCACGTGGAAGCAGTGGTCCAGCTCCGGCCGGAGCGGGTCACCCGGGCGGACCAGGAACATCCAGCGGCCGGTGGGGGTCACCAGCACCGGCCCGCGGACGCCGACGCCCGCCGGATGGGTCCGCACCGCGTCGAGGACCCGCCGGCCGAGGTGCGCGGCGACCTCCAGCACGTCGAACGCCCGGCCGGTGGGGAGCAGCACGCCGTGCGGCCGGTTCCGCCACCAGGTCGCCACCCGGGCCGGGTCGGCGCTGGCCGCGTGCTCCCAGTTCTCCAGGGCGGGGTGGCAGCCGACGGTGGGGCAGCCGGCACGGCCGCAGACGAACCGGCTCCGCGCCAGGCAGGCGCCCGGGGTCACCTCCCAGCCGTGCAGCGCGTAGCGCACGGCCACCCGGCGCAGCCGCACCCGTTCCAATGGCGACAGTTGGACGACGCGCGGCCCGACGTTCCCCCACATGTGTGCCATCTCCCCTCGGCGGACCCGGTCGGACACCCAGGTCGTATGTCGAACACCGTCACTGCCGTAACCCGCGCTCGTTGGATTGACGAACGGTTGATGCAAGTTGCACGAAAACTATGAGGACTGGCTGTACGGCTGACGTACAGGCTGTGCGACCAGCGAAAACCTGAAAGTGAACGTCGCGCCCGCGGAGGACCACCCGGCACGCCGGCCGGATGGAGGCAAGGGGAGGGATGGGGAGATGGACGAGTTACCCATTGGGCGGCGGGTGGCCTACTGGCGCGGGCGGCGCAAGATGTCGCAGCAGGTCTTCGCGGACCGGCTGGGCAAGTCGAAGAGCTGGGTGGACAAGGTCGAGCGCGGGGTACGCCGGCTGGACAAGTTCTCCGTCCTCTACGAGATCGCCGACATCCTCCAGGTCGACGTGCAACTGCTGCTCGGCAAGGACCCGGAGCGGCGTACCGACGCGTTGAACTGCATCGACCAGGTCGAGGTCCAGGAGATCCGGGCCGCCCTGGAGCGCTACGACGCGATGAGCGCGTACTTCGACGCGGCGCCGCACCCGCCACCGCTGGCCGACATGCGCAAGGCGGTCAACCACGCCTGGCTCACCTACCAGTACGGCCGCTACGGGATGCTCACCCGCGCGCTGCCCAAGTTGCTGCGCGACGCCCAGGCCGCCGACGCCGGCTACCGCGGGGACCAGGCCCGCGAGGCGGCCCACCTGCTCGGGCAGGTCTACCAGATCGCCTCCTCGGTGCTGCGCAAGCTCGGCGAGTGCGACCTGGCCTGGCTGGCCGCCGACCGGTCCATGGCGGTCGCCCAGCGCGCCGACGACCAGCTGCTCGCCGGCATCGCCACCACCCGGGTCTGCAACGCGCTGGTCGCGATGGGGCGGGCCCGGCCCGCGCTGGAACTGAACGTCACCATCGCCAACCGGCTCGCCCCCGGTGGAGGCAACGACGCCTCCCCGGAACGGCTCTCCGTCTACGGCATGCTGCTGCTCCAGGGCGCGATGGCCGCGTCCCGGATCGGCGACTCGGCCACCGTCGACGACCTGCTCAACGGCGCCCAGGAGGCGGCGACGCTGCTCGGCAGCGACCAGAACCACTACTGGACGTCGTTCGGCCCGACCAACCTGGAACTGCACCGGGCGGCCGCGGCCGTCGAACTGGGGGACGGCGGCCGGGCGGTCGAGGTCCACCAGCAGCGCGTCCAGGAACCGGCGTTCAACGCGCTGCTGCCGGAGCGGCGGGCGCACCACCTGCTCGACATCGCCCGCGGCTTCGCCCAGATCGGCGACGTGGCCAACGCCGGGGAGATGCTGCTGCGTGGCGATCGGCTGGCCCCGTCCGAGATCCGCTGCCGGCCGATCGCCCACGAGGTGATGTCCGACATCCTGCGTCGCACACGTGGTGCGCCGCCTTCTCCGATCGCGGAGTTGGCTGAGCACATGGGAGTAGGGGTATGAGCGCGGAGCCGGCCTGATGACCGGCCCGCAGCACACCGGGCGCCGCCAGGTGCTCTACGTCATCGCCTGCGGATCGCCGCTGGCCCGCCACGTCGGCCGGCTCGTGGAGCTGGCCCAGCAGGACGGCTGGGACGTCTGCGTGATCACCACGCCGGACGGCGCGAAGTTCGTCGACCGGGCCGCGCTGGCCCGACAGACCGGTCACCCGGTGCGGAACCGCTACAAGAACCCGGGTGATCCGGACGTCCTGCCGCCGGCCGACGCGATGATCGTCTGCCCGGCCACGGTCAACACGGTCAACAAGTGGGCAGCCGGGATCACCGACACGCTCGCGCTGGGCCTGCTGGTCGAGGCGCAGGGCCAGGGGGTGCCGCTGGTCGCGGTGCCGTTCACCAACGCGGCGATGGCCCGCCACCCGGCGTTCCGCAGCGGCATGGCGCGGCTCGCCGAATGGGGGGTGACGGTGCTCTTCGGCGACCACGTCTTCCCGCTGCACCCGCCCGGGACGGGGGAGCGGCACCTGCACGCCTTCCCGTGGGCACTGCCGCTCAGTGCGGTACGCGACCGGCTCTGCCCGGTCGGCCCCGCCGTGGCCTGAAACATCCGCCGCGCCCGAGCATCCGCCCGGGCCGCCCGGGTACCGGTAAGCTGGCCCGCCGTGAGCACAAGCGCAGTTCCGCCGACCGTCGCCGACGTGGTGGCCGAGCTGGAACGGCGCTACCCGCCGGTCTGGGCGGAGGACTGGGACCGGGTCGGTCTGGTGCTCGGCGAGCCCTGGGCCCCGGCGCGCCGGGTGCTCTGCGTGGTCGACGTGGTGCCCGAGACGGTCGCCGAGGCGCTCGCCGCGGGCGTCGACATGATCGTCGCCCACCACCCGCTGCTGCTGCGCGGGGTCTCCTCGGTGGCGCCCACCACGTACAAGGGGCGGATCGTCCACCAGTTGATCAAGGCGGACGTGGCGCTGTACGTCGCGCACACCAACGCCGACGTGGCCGCGCCGGGCGTCTCCGACGCGCTGGCCGCCCGGTTCGGGCTGACCGGGCTGCGCCCGCTGCACCCGCCCGCGCCCGGCTCGCCCGCGCACGGCGCCGGGCGGGGGATCGGCCGGATCGGTGAGCTGCCGGAGCCGATGACCCTCGCCGAGCTGGCCCGGCACGCCGCCGCCGTGCTCCCGGTCACCGCCTGGGGGGTGCGCGCCGCCGGCGATCCCGGGCGGACGATCCGTACCCTCGCGGTCAGCGGCGGCTCGGGCGATGCCTTCCTGGCCGACGCGACCGCCGCCGGGGCGGACGCGTACCTCACCGCCGACCTGCGCCACCATCCCGCCGGCGAGCACCTCGCCGCCGGCGGCCCGGCCCTGCTGGACGCCGCCCACTGGGCGACCGAACGACCGTGGCTGGACGACCTGGCCGCCCTGCTGCGGGCGACGCCGGGTGTCGAGACGCTGGTGTCCGACCGGGACACCGACCCGTGGACCGTACACGCCGCCCCACCCGCGGTGGACGACAAGGAGCCCCGACCGTGAAGGCTGACCCCCAGGTCCAGCGCCGCCTGCTCGACCTCCAGGCGATCGACACCGCGCTCACCCAGCTCGCCCACCGCCGTCGCACGCTGCCCGAGCGGGCCGAGCTGGAGGCGCTGGCCCGCCAGCTGTCGGCGCTGGAGGACGAGCGCGTCCGCGCCCAGGTGGCGGTCGACGACCTGGACCGGGACATCGCCCGGCTGGAGAAGGACATCGACCAGGTGCGGGCCCGCAAGGCCAAGGACGAGGCGCGGCTCGCCGCCGGCAGCGGCCCGGCCCGGGAGCTGGAGGCGCTCCAGCACGAGCTGGCGTCGCTTAACCGCCGGCAGGGCGATCTGGAGGACGCCGAGCTGGAGCTGATGGAGCAGCGGGAGACCGCACAGGCCGTGCTGGACGACGTGGAGCGGCGCCTGGCCGAGGCCCGCGACCAGCGGGAGGCCACCGAGCAGCGCCGCGACGAGGCGTTGGCCGAGATCGGCAAGGAGGAGGAGTTCAAGCGGTCCGCCCGCCGGCCGCTCGCCGACGACCTCCCGGCCGACCTGATCCGGCTCTACGACAAGATCCGCGAGGACACCGGGCTCGGCGCGGCGCTGCTCACCGCCGGCCGGTGCGGCGGCTGCCGGCTGGAACTCTCCGGCGCGGACCTGGCCCGGATCCGCAAGGCGGACCCGGACGACGTGGTCCGCTGCGAGGAGTGCCGGCGGATCATGGTGCGCACCAACGAGTCCGGCCTGTAGCCGGTGGCGCCGCGCGTGGTCGTCGTCGAGGCCGACGGCGGATCGAGGGGCAACCCCGGGCCGGCCGGCTACGGCGCGGTGGTCCGCGATCCGGACACCGGCGAGGTGCTGGCCGAGCGCTCCGAGTCGATCGGGGTGGCCACCAACAACGTGGCCGAGTACCGGGGGCTGATCGCCGGGCTGGCGGCCGCCGCCGAGCTGGGCGCCGCCGAGGTCGAGGCCCGGATGGACTCGAAGCTGGTGGTCGAGCAGATGTGCGGCCGCTGGCAGATCAAGCATCCCGGGCTACGCCCGCTCGCCGCCCAGGCGGCCGGGCTGGTCGAGCGGTTCGCCGCGGTCCGGTTCAACTGGATCCCCCGGGAGCGCAACCGGCACGCCGACGCCCTCGCCAACGCCGCGATGGACGCCGCCGCCGGCGCCGCGCCGGTGGTCCCGGTCGTCGAGCCGCCGCGCGTGGTGGAGCCGCCGCGCGAGGTCGCCGGCCCCGAGCCGGCGGGCCGGGCGCAGGCCCGCGAGGCGGCCGCCCGCGCCGCCTCGGCGCGGACCACCGGCACCGATCCGGCCACCGCGCCCGCCTCCTGGGAGCCGCGGCCGAGCTTCACCGCCACCCGGTTGATCCTGGTGCGCCACGGCGAGACCGAGTACACCGCGCAGCGCCGCTACTCAGGTCGCGGCGACGTGCCGCTCTCCGAGCGCGGCCGGGCCCAGGCGCGGGCCACCGCCGCCCGGGTGGCCGAGCTGGCGCCGGCCGTCGCGGCGGTGGTCAGCTCCCCGCTGTCCCGGTGTACGGCGACCGCCGAGGCGATCGCCGGGGCGCTCGGCGGGCTGCCGGTGCGCCGCGAGGACGACCTGATCGAGTGCGACTTCGGCGCCTGGGAGGGGCTCACCTTCGCCGAGGTACGCCAGCGGTGGGCCGGCGATATGGACGCCTGGCTCGCCTCCACCCGGGTGGCGCCGCCGGACGGGGAGTCGTTCACGGCGGTGGCCGAGCGCACCCGCCGGGCGGTGGACGCGCTGGTCGAGGCGTACCCCGGGGAGACCGTCGTGGTGGTCTCCCACGTCTCGCCGATCAAGCTGGCGCTGCGGGACGCGCTCGCCGCCGGCGACGCCTTCCTGCACCGGCTCTTCCTGGACGCGGCCGGCATCTCGGTGCTGGACGTCTGGCCCGACGGCGGCGTCGCGGTCCGCACCGTCAACGAGACCGCCCACCTGGCCGAGTTCGCCTGACTCCCAGGAACCGGGACGGTGGTGGAGGCCACCGTGGACGATCCGGGAACTTGTTGACACTCCACCGGCGGCCGTTGAAGATCGGTTTCGTGCGTAGCGTTCACCTGACGAAGCGGGGTCACATCGACCTGCTGCGCGTCGCCAGCGCCGCCTGTCGACGCTCCCTCTGACGCCGGGTTCCACCCTTCCTCGCACGCTGCTGGCGTAACCCCGACGCCGCGGGTCTCCGGCCCTGCGGTGCGTCCGCCTGCGCGCACCCCTCCTCAGGACAGGAGATGTGTCCTTGTTGGTCCGTAGACACCTTTCCCGGCTCACCGCCACCGCGTTGACCGCGTCGGTGCTCTCGACGGCCGCGCTGACCGCGCCCGCCGTCGCCTCGGCGTTGCCGGCGGTGCCGCCGCGCGCCACCGACCTCGCCGACGTGCGGGGCTATCCCCAGCAGCACGTCCTGCCGGTCTGGCCGGACAACCCGGCCGACGCCTCGATCCCGATCGGCGTCATCCCCTACGACGACATCGCCCCGAAGCTGAACGCCCTGCAGGCCGCCAGCGACCGGGTCTCCGCCCGGGTGGCCGGGAGGTCCGCCGGCGGCTACGACCTGTACGCGGTCACGGTGACCGCGCCGGAGAGTCGCGCCGAGGCCCGGCAGCAGGAGGCTTGGAAGCGCCGCATCGAGGACGAGCCGGCCCGGGCCCAGCAGGACGCCGCGCTGCTCGCCGGGTACAAGACCCCGCTCTTCGTCAACGCCAACATCCACGGCAACGAGTGGGAGGGCACCGACGCGGCGCTACGGGTGATCGAGGACCTGGCCACCGACACCAGCCCCGAGGTGGCCCAGCTGCTGCGGCGCAACCGGCTGGTCTTCAACATCACCTCGAACCCGGACGGCCGGGTCGCCGGCACCCGGGCCAACTCCGCCGGGTACGACCTGAACCGCGATCTCACCATCGTGGCGCAGCCGGAGACCAACCTGATCCGTCAGCTGATCATCGACACGAAGCCGATCATCACGCTCGACCTGCACGGCTACGTCAGCCCGACGCTGCTGCACCCCAGCACCCCGCCGCACAACGTCAACAACGAGTACGACCTCTACATCAAGCACGGCCTGCCGAACGCCCTGGCGATCGAGGCGGACCTGCGCGGCCTCGGGTACGCCGAGACCCAGCGGGCCCGCATCCCGTTCCGGGACGACGAGCCCGGCGTGTGGGACGACTTCCCGCCGATCTACGTGCCGTCCTTCGCGATGCTGCAGAGCAGCATCCCGTACACCATCGAGGCCCCGCTCAACCCGCGCGGCAGCACCCTCACCCCTCAGGAGCGGGTGCGCCGCTCGGGGATCAACACCGATGTGCACGAGGTGGCGATCCGGACCTCCCTGCGGTACATCCAGGAGCACCGGGCCGAGGTGCTGCACGACCAGGCCGAGGTCTACCGGCGCGGCTGGGCGGGCGAGCCGCTGCGCGACATCCCCGACGGCTACGTGCCGGGCTGGGGGCCCGAGGACGACTACCGCACCACCTTCCCCCGCGCGTACGTCATCCCGACCGGCGCCGGCCAGCGATCGGAGCCGGCCGCCGCCCGCCTCGTCGACCTGTTGATCAGCAGCGGCGGCCGGGTGTGGCGGGCGAAGAAGCCGTTCGCCGCGGGCGGCCGGGCCTACCCGGCCGGCTCGTACGTGGTCGACCTGCACCAGCCCAAGCGTGGCCTGGTCAACTCGCTGCTCGAACCCGGCGCCGACATCACCGACCGGGTCGACGACCTCTACGCCGGCCCGGCCGCCTGGAGCCAGGGGCTGACCTGGGGCGCCACCGTGGACACCGTCTGGGACGAACTGCCCGACGTGCGGCTGGAGCGGACGTACGACGGGCGGGCCGAGGGGTACCTCCCGCCGGGCAACGGTGACCTGCGCCTCGACCTGCGCGACGCCGCGGACCTGCTGGCGGTCAACTCGCTGCTGAGCCGGGGCGTCGCGGTGCACCGCCTCGCCGACGGTTCGGTGGTCGTACCCGGCACGCCGGCCAACCGGAAGCTGGCCCGCGCCGAGGTCCGTGCCCACGGGGTGACCTTCGACCGCGCGCCGGCCGGCTGGAGCGGGACCCGGCTGGACGAGGTGGTCGTCGGCCACCTCGGCACGGTGGAGGAGCGGGACACGCTGGCCGACCTCGGCTTCGCGGCCCGTGCCCTGACCGCCGCCACGCTCAGCGCCAGCCTGACCGACGACGTCGACGTGCTCCTCGTCGCCAGCACCGTCAACCTGGCGAACCTGACGGCGGAGAACCGGGCCGCCCTGGACGCCTTCCTCGCCCGCGGCGGCGGTGTCGTCGGCCTGGGCACGCCTGGGGCCGGCTTCAGCAACGCCGCCGGGCTGCTGTCGGTGACCGCCACCGCCGGCCCGAGCCTGGCCAGCGGGGTGGCCACCGTGGTGAACAGCGGCGGTCCGGTCACCGCCGGCGCCACCGGGCACTCGTTCATCAGCCAGCCGGTCTGGTTCACCAACCTGGGCTCCGGGGTCAGCATCGAGCAGTCGTACGCCGCGGACCCGCTGCTCTCCGGCTGGTGGGTAACCGAGGGCGCCGGCGGCCAGGGCGCGGCGGCCAACCAGGCCAGCATCGTCCGTGGGGTGTCCGCCGGGGGCAACGGCGTGGTGCTGTTCGGCACCGACCCGACCTTCCGCCTGCACCCCAAGGGCCTGCAGCCGCAGCTCGGCCGCGCCCTGCTCTGGGCCGCCGAACGGTGACCGTCAAGCGGTGAGCCGATGGGCGGGCCCGGGTGCGCGACGCACCCGGGCCCGTCCGCGTCCGGGCACTCGCTCGCGACCTGGACGGCCCGGATATTCGTCGGGCCACGACGGGTCCGGTGACCCGTCGGCACCGGGCCCGTCACCGTTCGTACCGGCGTCCGGGTGTGCCAAGAAGTGAGCGCCGGGCCGGAAATCTCAGCCCGCCCGCCGTTCGGCGCAGCCGGCACGCCGTTCGGCGCAGCGGTGTGGATCAGCTGAACGTGACGGCGCTCACAGGGTCGTAGCCTCCGGCCGTCACATGCCGAGCTACGACTGGAGGTGGGTCAGATGGCTGCACCCGAACCGGCCACACCCGCACCGGAGACGCCCCTGACGGGGTCGTCCCGGGCAAAGGACAAGAGCAGATGGAACTGGCTGCTCTTCATCCCGATCGTGGTGCCGCTGATCCCGGCGTTCTTCAACGCGGACGGCCCACGGCTGTTCGGCTTCCCGCGGTTCTACTGGCTCCAACTGGCCTACATCGTGCTGGGCGTGACCACCACGACGGTGGTCTACCAGCTCACGAAGAAGCGGGGTGACCGCTGATGTGGCGCGACCACCTCACCGAGATCATCATCTTCACGCTGCTCTTCCTGCTGGTCAGCGCGATGGGGTTCGTGGCCGCCCGGTGGCGGGCCCCGCGGGACATGGCCCACCTCGACGAGTGGGGCCTGGGCGGGCGCAACTTCGGCGGCTGGATCACCTGGTTCCTGGTCGGCGGTGACCTCTACACCGCGTACACCTTCGTGGCGGTGCCGGCGCTGGTGTTCGGCGCGGGCGCGATGGGCTTCTTCGCCGTGCCGTACACCATCGTCATCTACCCGCTCGTCTTCCTGGTGCTCTGCCGGCTCTGGTCGGTGTCGCACCGGCACGGCTTCGTCACGCCGGCCGACTTCGTCCGCAGCCGGTTCGACTCGCCGGTGCTGGCGCTGCTGGTCGCGATCACCGGCATCGTCGCCACCATGCCGTACATCGCGCTGCAACTGGTCGGCATCGAGGCGGTGCTCAAGGCCATGGGGGTGACCGGCGAGAGCACCCTGGCCCGGCACCTGCCGATCATCATCGCGTTCGCCATCCTCGCCGCGTACACCTACCAGTCCGGGCTGCGCGCGCCGGCGCTGATCGCCTTCGTCAAGGACACGCTGATCTACATCGTGATCCTGGTGGCGGTGCTGTACCTGCCGTACAAGCTCGGCGGCTGGGGCGAGATCTTCGACGCGGCCGACGCGAAGTTCGACGCCTCGCCGAGCCCGGGCGACGGGATCCTGCTCAACGCCAACAACCAGCTCCAGTACGTCACGCTGGCGTTCGGTTCGGCGTTGGCGCTCTTCCTCTACCCGCACAGCATCACCGGCGTGCTGGCCAGCCGGAACCGGGACGTGATCAAGCGGAACATGTCCGCGCTGCCGGCGTACAGCCTGCTGCTCGGCCTGATCGCGCTGCTCGGCTACATGGCCATCGCGGCCGACGTGAAGCCGCTGCCCGGGGCGTCCGAGGGCACGGTGGACAACAACACCATCGTGCCGCTGCTGTTCGACCAGCAGTTCCCGAGCTGGTTCACCGGGGTCGCGTACGCGGCCATCGGGATCGGCGCGCTGGTCCCGGCGGCGATCATGTCGATCGCGGCGGCGAACCTGTTCACCCGCAACATCTACAAGGAGTACCTGCGGCGGGACGCCACCCCGGCGCAGGAGGCGAACGTCTCGAAGATCACCTCGCTGGTGGTGAAGATCGGCGCGGTGGCCTGCATCGTCTTCCTGGACCCGCAGTTCTCCATCGACCTCCAGCTGATCGGCGGCGTCATCATCCTCCAGACGCTGCCGGCGGTGGCGCTCGGCCTCTACACCCGCTGGTTCCACCGGGGCGCGCTGATCGCCGGCTGGGTGGCCGGCATGGGGCTCGGGATGTGGATGCTCTACCAGATCTCCAGCCCGACCCGGAAGCACTTCGCCGGCTCGGCCTTCCCGCTGGAGAAGTTCGGCTTCGACACCACCCGGACGATCTACGTCGGCATCGTGGCCGTCCTGGTGAACCTGCTGGTGGCGGCGATCGTGACGCTGATCCTGCGGGCGGTGAAGGTGCGCGAGGGCAACGACGGCACCACGCCGGACGACTACTTCGCCGACGAGGGCGACCCGCGGGTGACCCCGGGCGAGCGCCGGGACGCCGACGCGGCGCCGGAGCCGGTCGCCTGAGCATCCCCGGCCCCCGGCTGCTGACCACCCGGGGGCCGGGCGCGGCGTGCTCCAGTGGGCGATGCCGCAGCGGACGTGATGCCGCCGGGTCGTCGTGACGACCCGGCGGCATCGCCCTGTCCGGGCCGCCGCCCGCCCCGAAGGAACCGGTCGGCGAGGAGTACCGAGCGGTCAGGCCAGCGCGCGGACGAGCAGGTAGAGCCCGATCACCGTGCCGAACGTGACGATGACCGTCTTGAGCACCACCGTCGGCAGCCGACGGACCAGCCGGGCACCGGCGTACCCGCCGACCAGTGTGGCCGGCGCGACCAGCCCGACGGCCGCCCAGTTCACCGGGCCGAAGAGCGCGAAGATCACCAGCGTGGTCGACCCGACCACGGCGGAGAGCAGGTTCTTGATCGCGCTCACCCGGGCCAGCGTGGCGTCCAGCACCAGGGCCAGGCCGGCGACCAGCATCACCCCGAGCGCCGCGCCGAAGTAGCCGCCGTACACCGCGCCGAGCGCGACCATGGTCTGCACGGCGACCGTACGGCGGCGCGGCGACAGGTCGCGCGGATGCCCGACCAGCCGGCGCAGCGGGTCCTGGAAGGCCAGCACCGCCGTCGCCCCGAGCACCAGGAACGGCACCACCAGCTCGAACGCGCGCGCCGGGGTGGCCAGCAGCACCAGCGCCCCGGCGATGGTGCCGACGATAGTGGTGGGCACCAGGGTGGCCAGCGCCCGTCCGCGCGGCAGATCGACCCGGCTGCCCGCCACGCTCGCCAGGTAGCCGGGGAAGACCGCCACCGAGTTGCTGACGTTGGCCGGCACCGGCGGCAGCCCGACCGCGAGCATCGCGGGGAAGGTGATGAGCGAGCCCCCGCCGGCCACCGCGTTGACCGTGCCCGCGGCGAGACCGGCGACGAGCAGCAGCGCGGCGTCGGAGAGATCCATGGTCCCCAGAGGCTAGTACGCGCCCCGGGCGCCACCCTGTGCGGTGCCCGGCGGCAACCGGCCCGGCCCATCCGACCGGTCAGGGCGGCACTATCCGGTAAATACCGGTCATCGAGGATCGGGGAGGACCACCTCCCTGAAGTAAAGATCGGTCCCGGGTGTCGGCCGGAGTCAGGCGGGTCGGGGCGGCAATAGTTGCGGGGCGCGCGTCGTTAGGATGAGTGCGCGACGGACGAGTCGACCGGGCGGTCGCGTCGGCGGGCTCCGGCCCGCCGCCGAGGAACGTCCGGACTCCACAGGGCAGGGTGGTTGCTAACGGCAACCCGGGGTGACCCGCGGGACAGTGCCACAGAAAACAGACCGCCGGCCCCATCGGGGACGGTAAGGGTGAAACGGTGGGGTAAGAGCCCACCAGCACCCCGGGTGACCGGGGTGGCTCGGTAAACCCCACCCGGAGCAAGGCCAAGAAAGGGTCGTCGCCCGCAGGATGACGACCCGCGCAGACGCTTGAGGGTGGCCCGCCCGATGTCTGCGGGTAGGCCGCTGGAGCCTGCCGGCGACGGTAGGCCGAGATGGATGGCCGCCGCCGGCGCGGGCCCTTCGGGGCGCGCGTCGGTCACAGAATCCGGCGTACAGGTCGACTCGTCCGTCGCCCATCAGGCCAGCCGCTGTCACATAGCGGCTGGCCTGGCGTTTGTTCGGGTACTGCTGGTCGTCGCCGGTCATCCTTGGTCAGCGCTTGACGGCCCAGCAACGGCCCAGACGGCCCGTAGACGGCCCAGACGGCCCGTAGACGGCCCAGCCGACCCCTCGCTAGGTTCACCGGCACCGGTAGTGGGCGCAGCGGGCGGGTGGCTTAGAAGAAGTGGTACCACTGGCCGGGCAGGGGCCTGATGGCTTCGGCAAGGTCCTGCTCGGTACGTCCGCAGACCCACACGGCGGCATGGCCTTGCAGGGAACGAGCACATCCGGGCCCCCCGTACCAGTGCACCCTGCCCGCCGGGTCGTCCTCGTCAACCGGCACAGGCGGTAGCTCCAACGCGGCGTACTGCCCGGTGAGCCGCGCCGCGAGGGCATCCTCGTAGTCGCCCATCGCCAAGTACATGCCCTCATGGAGCTGGGCGTCCCGCCGCACGTCGTCCAGGCCATCGCCCGCCATGCCGACGTGAAGATCACCCTCAAGGTCTACTCCCACGCCAACCTCGACGTGATGCGTCAGGCGCTCGGCAAGCTCGACGGGCGGCTCTCATAGCCCCTGTTGCTGTCACCGCCCCGGGAAGCGATCTTCTCGGGGCGGTTCTCGCTGATGGTATGTGGTGGGCGCGGCAGGTTTCGAACCTGCGACCCCTCGCTTGTAAGGCGTAGCTGGCGATGGTCACGGTGTCCGCCGACGTCCGGGACGTCCGCGCACTCCCCCTGATCCGTCCGCTGGTGCTCGCCAGCGTTCGGCGCCGTTGGTGTCAGCTGCGGATGTCAGGCGAAACCGTGACCGGCGTCGGGACGGCGTCGCCGGCGACGACCTCCAGGAGATGGCCCGCGACGTCCTCGCCGGACGTACCGAACTCCGACAGATCGCCGCCACCGACGCCTATGGCGATGTGCTCCTCGACCGGTTCCAACGCTTCACCGAGTGGGAACAGTGCCTCGACCCAGAAGAGCGACAGCGCCTGGCTGCCGAGGCAGCCGCCGTATCGTCCAACTACGACGAACGGGACTAGGTAACTGGTGTTAAACGGCGGTTGACCGGGTCCCGGTCGACCGACGTTGTCGGGTGGGCGGTGTCGGTTTTCGGTGTGCTGGTTCGAGGGTTTCGGGTGCTGAAACCGTTGCTGGGGCGGCGGTGCAGGCCCTTCAGAGCGGTTGCCGGGTGGGGTCAGCCGGGGCCTGTGGTCTCAGGCGGGGTTGATGGCCCAGCCGTGGAGGGTGTGGGTGAGGCCGAGGGTGGCGAGTCGGGCGAGGTTGATCGCGGCGGCGAGGAGGGTGAAGTCGGCGGCGACGCGGTGCCGGCCGCGCATGCGGGCGCGGCGTCCGCCGTGGCGGCGGCGCATGAGGTGGGCGAGTTTGCGTTCGACTTTGGGTCGGGTGGCGCGGTAGTCGGCCTGCCAGGCGGGATGCTGTTGGCGGGTGCGGGCGGCGGTGAGATGGGCTTCGTGCCGGCTGATGGTGATGCTGCGGCCGGTCTTGGAGTCGGTGCAGTGGGCGCGGAGGGGGCAGGTGGCGCAGGCGGCGCCGAAGTCGGCTTTGCCGGCGTGGCGGGCGTGGCTTTTGACCGGTCGGATCGGGATGGTGTTGCCGGCCGGGCAGGTCACCGCGGCATCACGGAGGTTGATGTCGAAGCGGTCCTTGGGTGAACTTCCCGGTCGGGGCGACGGGCGGCTGGACCTTGGTCTTGATGTCGATCCCGGCACTGTCGAGCTGTTGCAGGACGTCACCGGCGCCGTAGGCCGCGTCGCCGTAGACGGCGGCAGGGCCGGTGGCGGCGGTCGGGTCCGTGAGGTCGGCGATGAGCCCGGCGACCGGTTCGACGTCCCCGGCGTTGCCGGCGGTGACCGCGGTCGCGGTGATGACCTCGACGTCCGGGTCGACGGCGATGTGGCCCTTGTAGCCGTCGAAGCCGCGGTGGTTGGTCTTGTGACCGTGCCGGGCCTCGGGATCGACGGTGGAGATCACCCGATCCGGGGCGACCTTCCGGGCGATGCGCAGCGTCCCGTCGTCGCCGGCCTCCAGGTCCTGACCGAGGACGGTGGCCAGCAGCCGCATCGCCTGACCGACCGGCTCCGGCAGGTCGGTGAGCCCGTCGAGGGCGGCGAGCAGGGCGTAACCGTCGCGGGCGCGGGAGTCCACCAGGGCGTCACGGGCGGTCTTGTCGTCCCAGTCGATGACCGGCTTGCCGGTGCTGCTGTAGTCGTCACCGCTGGACAGCACGGCCCGTAGCCGCCCGGCCAGGTCACCGCCGGCGACGGCGAGCAGACCCCGGACCGCTGAGCGGATCAACGTGATCGTGTCCATCGTCGCGACCGCGTCATACAGGGGCGTGGAGTCCAGCACCCGCCGCCGGCCCAGCAGCCCAGCCGCCCGGGCGGCGTCCAACGCCACCTCGAAGATCCGGTCCGGGCGGTCCGAACGACGCAGCCGTTCCCGCATGTCAACCAGCACCGTGTGGGCGAACCCGACCCGGCCCGCGCCGTCCCAGCCGCCGACCCCCGCGGCGTAACGCCAGCGGGCGTCGAACGTGAACCGGTCCACCGCTTCCCGGTCCGACAGCCCTTCGAGGCGCTGCAGCACCATCACGGTGGCCACCACCGACGGCGGCACCGACCGCCGACCAACCACCGCGAACAGGTCGGCGAACAGCCCATCCGGGAACAACGCCTCCCGCTGCTCATGCAGAAACGTGAAGATCGAGTTGGCAGGTAACGCCTCGCCGCAGAACCGGCTCACCGGATCCAGCAGGTCCAACTGCTGCGAAGCCACACCCAACGCCACACCAGCAAACTATCTGAAATAGATAGAAAACGATGACCGCCACGCCCGTGGAAGCCACCGTTTAACACCAGCTACCTAGTACTGCAACGGCAGTTATGGCGGGTAGCCGCGGTGGCGGTAGTGGCTGGTGCGGGCTTGGTGTTGGCGTCGTCGGCGCCAGTGTGACCAGGCCCAGGTGCGTGCCGGGCAGGGCGGGGTGGTGAGGATCAGGGACACCATGAGTCGGCGGATCTCCGGTACGGTGTAGCCGATCATCATGCCCTCGCCGGTGCCGGTTCCCCTTTTGCGGTAAGGGTTTTGGCTGCGGTGAGCCAGGCGTGGGTGGCCATGGCGAGGGTGATGTGGGCGTGCCAGGCCCGCCAGTCACGCACCTGGTAGTCGTCGAGGCCGGCTTCTTGTTTGGCCTGCTGGAAGCATTCCTCGATGGCCCACCGGCTGCCGGCGATGCGGGCCAGGTCGATCAGGCGGGTGCGGCGGGGTCCGTAGCAGACGTAGTAGGCGATCTCGCCGGTGGTGATGCTGCGGCGTGCGAGGAGCCAGTGCCCGCGCCCGGGTCGCCAGCAGATGCGTATCGGCATGCGGGCCCAGTCGTAGTCGCGAGGGCCGTGGGCGCCGGCGCCGGCAGACAACCGGCACCATGCCTGGGCGGGTAGGGCGGCGATCAGCTCGTCAGCCCGTGCCGTGCCCATCGTGGTGGTGATCATGTCATCGTTGCGGCGGGTGGCCAGCACATAGCCGACGTCACGCTCTTCCAGCCAGACCCGCAGGCCTTTGACCTGGCCGTAAGCCTCGTCGGCGGTGACCCAACCGACCGGCACCCCGGCATCCAAGGCCCGAGCCAGCATCGTCTTGGCGATCTGCGGCTTCGTCGCGAACTCGACGTCGTCCGGGATGCCGGCGGCCCGGCACCGCTGCCGGTCGTCGGTCCACGCCGCGGGTAGATACAACTGCCGATCGATCAGCCCGTGGCCCTTGACCGAGCGATAGGCCAGGAACACCCCGACCTGGCAGTTCTCCACCCGGCCGGCGGTGCCGGAGTACTGCCGGGCCACTCCCGCCGAGCGGACGCCCTTCTTGAGGAAGCCGGTGTCGTCGACGATCAGCACACCCTGCGGGTCGCCGAGGTGCTCGATCAGGTAGTCCCGCACGTCATCACGGACCGCCTCGACGTCCCAGTCCGCCCAGCGCAGCAACCGCTGCATCCCGTCCGGCGACACCTCACCGGCGCGCTCCGCGAGGGTCCAGCCGTTCTTCCGCTGCAACCCGGCGGCCAACCCGCACAGGTACTGCCGCACCCGAGCCCGCGGCTCCGCCCGCCGGAACCGACCGCCGATCCGCGCGTGCAACCGATCCAACTCCGCCGCCCACGCATCGACCTCCACCGTCGTCACGGCAGACATCATGCACTACAGCGCATCCATAACTGCCGTTGCAGTACTAGCCGGTACCAAACCAGTGAACGCTTCGGTGTCAGCGCACTAGCGCATCGTCCGGCCATCTGCAATCCCGCTGGTCAGACCCCACTTGTAAATTAGCTCTTGCCCTGCTCGCCGGCGTGGACAAGTATGGATCCCGGCAGAGATCGAGTATGGATCCTGGCAGAGATGCGGTCCGAAACAGGCGTATTGCGCGTTGAGCGCTACGCCGTCTAAGAAAAGGAGCCTGTATGGCAACGGGGACAAAAATTGTCCGAACTGGCGTCGTCGCGTTGGCGCTGGCGATGATCGGGGTAACCGCCGCTGCGGTGCCCGCGCAAGCGCATTCAGGCAGTTGGTCGAAGACCCGCAGTGGTTGCACGTACACGGGCGGAGTCTTCAGCACCCACGCCTACGCATGGACGCAGAAGGAATCCGGAAGCTGCACCGGGCACGCCTGGCTGTGGGCTATTTCCTGCGACGGCGGTCAGATCGTTCATGCCTCGGGATTCGTTTCTCTGAGCGAGCCGAATATGTACCTCGTATATCACAAGACGCAGGAGAATGAGCAGTGGGGACAGAGCCACTACGCCAGTGCTCCCTGCTGAGCTTGGTGAGATTCTTAAGCCGAGTTGCTAGTGTCCCCGATTGTCGAATCCCAACGCCACCATAATTGCGCGGACGCAGGTCGCTGCGATTAGTGGACGAGTGAGATGATGCGGAAGTAGCCACCACGCGACGAGTTCGTTGAGGATATGCAGTGGGGCCGTGCAGTTCCCTCCGGTTGATCCGGGCCCAACGATTTTCGGGTTTAGATCAGCCGGAGGGCTGCTGGGGCGGAGCTGTTCATTGGTGAGTAGTCTGAACTCCGTTCGGCCTCATTGGGCTTAAGGCGTACGAACTCTGCGTCCTGGATCTTTCGTCGGATGGTGACAGAGGCGCCGTCAGGCGACCGCGTTCAACTGAATGAGATGGCACGCTAATTTGCCGAGCTTGCGGCGCCGGTGACTGGTGCGTCTAATTAAAGATTTTGACCTCAAGCTTGTCGTGAAGATGGAGTTTGTCACCTTGAAAATCTCGGCAAGGCTCGCCGTGTGTGCGCTGCCACTTGTGCTAGCTGCCTGCTCTTCGGCGAATGCCGAGCCGAGCAGCGGGAATGCTCCATCGTACGGGACGTCTCCGGTGCCGCCAAGCAAGGGTGTAAACACTGGACCGGTAACGAGACAAGACTATGAGGAAGCGGTCCGCAAAACTGAAGTCTGCTTATCTGAGGCGAATGTCGAACAGAAGAACTTCGGTTGGGACCCGGTCGGCAATGATGAGATGATCCTCCTGTACAAGTCACCTGTTATGTCGGTGAAGGACGCCCTCAAGGTCGCCGAGAAATGTCAGGCGGAGCATCTTGACGCCGTTCGGGCTGGTTATCAGAGGGACAATGCATCCTTCATGTCACCGGAACTCATGAAGGCGGTGCAGGCATGCGTCCGAGGCAAGGGAATCTCCGTCACGGGGCGAGAGAAGAGTCCGAGCGACTTGATGCAGTCTGTGCCGCGAGAGAAGTTGTTCGACCTGGCTGATTGTGTGCATGATACCGCCTCTGAGATGTTCCCAAAGACTCCGATTCAGTTCCCCTAATCATTCGTTTATGCCGGTCCTGGCGAATGCCCTGCCATCACTGTCTGCCGTCGACCCGCCCAACTGGGGAGCGGGCTGGCCGCCCGGTGGGCCATGTCAAGCGGGCCTTGACGCAGGTTCGGACGCTGGCGCGCCGGGCGGTGGTCTGCTCGGCTTGCCCGGGTCGATGGCTGGCGGGATGGCCTACGGCAACCACCCATGGACCCGGCGGCTGCCGACGATCTTGGGCCATCCTGGAGCCGGAGCGCCCCCGCCGGAGGCGCTCTAACCGCAACCCCGCCACCGCCGCCAGTTCGCCGGCGGCCCGGCGTGCGCTCCCCTACGCCGCGCGGGTCCTGGCCGCGCGGCCCGGCCGGCTGCCGGCACGCCAGTCGGTCAACGGTTGTCGTTCTGCGGCGGCTCCTCCGGGCTTCCCGCTCTCCGCGCCAGCCGCCGGGCGTTGGCGTGACGGTCGCAGAGCGACAGCGGCAGCGGCCGGGGCGCGCCCAGGCGGCGGCGCGTGCGGCCCGTCAAGGGCCGCCTTGAAGACGTACAGAAACTTTGAACGGGGATTCTGTGAGGGTGTTGTCCGACTCCGGTTGATGCGTTACACGGTGGATTCACTTGATGCGTGACACTCCGCCGAGTGCTGGTGGAGATGAGCGTGACCGAACAGCGGTATCGGGCCGTGTTGGAGGTTCAGGCCGGGCTTGCAGTGACGGAGGTGGCCGACCGGTTCGGCGTCTCCCGGCAGGCGGTGCACCGGTGGCTGCGCTGGTATGCCGAGGAAGGCTTGGATGGATTGCGGGATCGCTCGCACCGGCCCCAGGGACACCCGGCCCAGATGCCGGCCGCGGTCGAGTCGGCGATCTGCGAGCTGCGCCGCAACCATCCCCGGTGGGGTCAGCGGCGGCTGCGCTACGAACTCGGCCGCCGGGGTTGTCCCGGTCCGGTTCCGTCGTTGAGCACGATCTATCGGGTGCTGGTTCGGCATGGGCTGATCGATCCCGTGCCTCGCCGTCGCCGGCGGGAGGACTACCGGCGGTGGGAACGTGGCCGGCCGATGGAGCTGTGGCAGATGGACATTGTCGGCGGTGTCATGCTCGCCAACGGCCGGGAGGCCAAGGTGGTCACCGGCGTGGATGACCACTCCCGGTTCTGCGTCATCGCCGCTGTCGTTCCTCGGGCCACCGGCCGGGCCGTTTGCCTCGCGTTCGCCGAGGCTCTGCAACGGTTCGGGGTGCCCGAGGAGGTGCTCACCGACAACGGCAAGCAGTTCACCGCCCGATTCAACGCCGGTGGCGGGGAGGTGATGTTCGACCGGATCTGCCGGGAGAACGGCATCACCCACCGGCTCACCAAACCGCGATCACCCACGACTACTGGCAAGGTCGAGCGGTTCCACCAGACCCTGCAACGCGAACTGCTCGACGACGTTGAGGTCTGGCCGGACCTGGAGGAAGCCCAGGCGGCCATTAACGCCTTCCGCCACGAATACAACACCGGGCGGCCGCACCAGTCCCTGGACATGGCCTTCCCGGCAGACAGGTTCACCACCCGCCCCACCGAGGCGCTGCCGCTGCGACTGCCGCCGACGCTGACCACGACCCGAACCGACCCGGATGAGGCGCCACCGGTCGCGCTGCCGAAACCGCGCCCGTCACACGACCAGCAGCCGGCGACCACGACGGCGCCGCTGGTCATGGCTGCCAACGGCGTCGACCCGGTCAACCTCGCCGTCGAGATCATCCGCACCGTTCCCGCCTCGGGCAACCTCGCCGTCTGCGGGCAACAGTTCTGGCTCGGCCCAGCCAGGGCCGGACTCGCCATCGGCCTCTGGGTCGACACCACCGTCGTCCACCTCCTCCTCGGCGGCGTCCGACTCAAGACCGTCCCCTCCCGGCTCAGCCCCACCCACCTGCGCCAGCTCCTCGCCGACGGCGGCCGCCCCGCCGGGCCGCCCCCGGTCAACGCCGGCCAACTCAAGCTGGGGGCTCCCGTCGAGGTCGACCGGCTCGTCAACCCCATCGGCCTGGTCAGCCTCGCCGGCCGGCAACACCCCATCGGCTACCACCTCGCCGGCCGACGCGTCACCATCCGCCTCGACCGCGGCGTCCTGCACCTCCTCGACGCCGACCGGACCCTCCTGCGCAGCCTGCCCAACCCGCTCACCCCGCCAGAGCAGGCCCGCATCCGCGACGCCCGCCCCGCCGGACCCCCACCAACCCCAGCCCCCGAACCACAACGCGTCGAACGACGCGTCAGCAGCCGCGGCGCCCTCGTCATCGCCGGCCAGAAAATCCACGTCGGCATCGGCCACGCCGGTCGAACCCTCACCGTCGAAGACGCCGACACCACCTTCCGCATCCACGACGGCGACCAACTCCTCACCGAAGTCCCTCGCACAACCACCAAGCCCATCGCCCGGTTCAAGGTCCGCAAGCCCGAACCCCCTCGCCAGCGTCGGATAGCCTGCACCGACCGCGACGACCACGGAGCCCGACCATGAAGCTGCCGCCCGGAGCCACCGGCTTCAATTCGCAACCCGGCGACCAAGCAGACCTCAGGGCCCTCACCGCCGTCCTTCGCCACGCCGCCCGCGCTATCGACGCCACCGTCACCGGCGTCACTCCTGCCGGCGTCACGCCAAACTTCCACACGGTCGACATCACCCAGGCTGAGCACCACATCGCGGTGCTGCGGCACACCACCCTGCCGTTCATCGTCTTCGCCCGCCCCCAAGCCAACGGCGATGTCACCGTCACGTTCGTCGACCACCCCGACCTCGCCGCCGCCATCACCAACCTGACCGACGCCCAGGTCCTCACCGTCGAGCAGCTACGAACCCCGCTGTCACAGGCCGACCTGAGCGCCCTCGACCCCCACGAGCACGACCAGATCGGCTATTGGAAGCCGACCACTGTCGGCGAGCTGCTGTTCAACTTCTGGGACTGAACACCAGTAGCCTGAGACAAGGAACAACAAGATCGTCTAGCCGGACGTGTCACGGATCAAGTGACAGCGATCCGTAACGCATCAAGTGGAGCCCGACAATTCTGTGAGGGTGTCCCCGCCGGCCGGGCCTGACCCGACTTTGAACTGGCTTCGTGCCCTCATGTGGACCCGTCGACCCGGTTGGCGGGGACACCTCTCTCGGCACCTGCACGGGCCGGCGTGGTGACCTGATTAGGAGCTCGGGTTCGTCCCTCATCCCCGTTCTGTCCAGCGTTCTCCTCGTGCGCGGTGGTCGAGCCTTGCCGTCAATGCAGCAGGTAGGAGGCAGCGTGAGCGAGGACCAGGACGTGACCGTCGGGGTCGACACGCACAAGGACGTGCACGTCGCGGCGGTGTTGGACCAGACCGGTCGGGTGTTGGGCACCAGAGGCTTTCCGACGACGATGCGCGGCTACGCGCAGCTCGCCACCTGGGCTGAATCCTTCGGCACGGTTGCCAGGGTCGGTCTGGAAGGCAGCGGCAGTTACGGCGCCGGGTTGCTGCGGTTCCTGACTGAATACGGCCTGACCGTGGTCGAGGTCGACCGCCCGGACCGCTCCACCCGCCGCCGGATCGGCAAGACTGACACCATCGACGCCGAGTCCGCCGCCCGGGCGGTCCTGTCCGGCCGCGCCAGCGGCACCCCGAAGACCCGTCACGCCCAGGTCGAGATGATCCGGGCTCTGCGCGTTGCTCGCCGCGGAGCGATGAAGGCTCGGATTCAAGCCGGAGGTCAAGTCGAAGCGCTCATCGTCTCGGCCCCCGAACCCGTGAGAGAACTGGTGCGCGGGCTGGCCGGCAAGAAACGCATCCCTGTCTGCGCCGCTTTGCGGCCTGGCAGAGTGTCTGACCCGGTGGCCGCCACGAAGGTTGCGCTGCGCAGCCTCGCCCGACGCTGGCTCGCCCTCCAGGCGGAGATCGACGACCTCGACGGCCACCTGGCCGCCCTCGTCACCTCCGCCGCCCCGGATTTGGTCGCGCTGCCTGGCGTCGGCGTCGACACCGCCGGGCAACTCCTCGTCACCGCCGGCGACAACCCTCACCGCTTGCACTCCGAAGCGGCTTTCGCCCGGCTCTGCGGCGTCGCCCCCATCCCAGCCAGCTCCGGACGGACCGACCGCCACCGCCTACACCGTGGCGGCGACCGCGACGCCAACCGCGCACTCTGGCGCATCACCCTCGTCCGCATGCGCTGCCACCAGCCCACCAAGGACTACGTCACCCGCCGAACCGCAGAGGGCAAGACCAAGACCGAGATCATGCGATGCCTCAAGCGCTACATCGCCCGCGAAGCCTTCACCTACCTCGTCAGCGAGCCAGCGATGCTTCAATCATCGCCGTGACCGACAGCTGGCCCACGGCACTGCACACCGCGCTCCGGCGCGGGCAGCTACTCGTCGCGGAGGTTCCCGCCTCCCGGCCCGACCGCCGCGCCTGGATCGCGATCTACCCCCTACAGACCCCCGCCGCTACCGGCCACGGGTTCAACCTCTTCCACCGTGAGTTCGAAGCCAGCTACATCGACAACGGCTGGTGCGTCGGGCCAGGTGACGGTATGACCGACGTGCGGACCGCGCACGCTCAAGACGAGATGAAGCTCAACCAGGTGCTCACAGCGTGGGGCCTCGATCCGAGCCAGCTCACCTACGCTCATCGGACCGACTACCCCGTCTGACACCGGCTCAGGACTTGCGGAAAATAGGAGCGTCCACTTCGCCGGCGGCCGGCTGTCCTGCGCCGTTGATGGTTGACACGGCGGGCCTCGGTTGACGTTTGACACCTGGTCGGCCCGGCCCTCTTTTCGTCTGTAGCCAGGCGGGAGGAGCACCGGGTGGGACTCGCGGAGTTGAGCGTCATGGAGCAGCGGAAGGAACGCACCCGGAACCCCATCGATCGACTCTTCCGGCCCGACCCAGCTGACGGCCCCGAGACGGCCTGACGTGGGGGAGTGGTGGCATTCGCCCAGCTCAGAGGCTATATCGTCACTAGAATCCGGCGTACAGGTCGACTCGTCCGTCGCCCACCAGGTCGCAGCCTCGATCGAGGCTGCGACCTCAGCGTATATCCGGCTATCTATGGTCGTTGGTGGTCCTCATCGGTTCGCGTTCGACGCCCTGACCGCTGCATGTCACGGCTACCGGCCCACGGATGGCCCGGGATGGCCCGGGATGGTTCGGGTCCAGTCGTCGTGACCGGAAGCGACGCGAATGTGTCCCCACCGCGGGGGTCCCAGCGACAGGCCTTAGCATCGTCGGGATGGCAACGCGGCTCGTGCAAATCAAAATGAAGGCTCGGGACGACTCCGCGCTGGGCGGTTTCTGGGCGGAGGCGCTCGGCTGGGGAGTCTCCAGCGAGGGACCCGGCGTGACCAACCTCGAACCCGAGGGCTTCGTCTCCCCCGACCCCGTCGCCGTCTGCATCGACCTCATCGCCTCCCCGGAACCCAAGACGGTGAAGAACCGCGTGCACGTCGACCTCGCCATCACCTCGGCGGCCCATCAGGCGGAGGTGGTCGCGCGCCTGAAGGATCTCGGCGCAACACCCGCCGACGTGGGCCAGGGCGACGTCCCGTGGACGGTCATGGCCGACCCGGAGGGCAACGAGTTCTGCGTGCTGGACGCGCGACCGCTCTACCGGGACACCGGACCGATCGCCGCGGTAGTGGTCGACTGCGCGGATCCGCGAGCCATGGCCCGCTTCTGAAGCGCGGCCACGGACTGGACCCTCCACGAGGTGACCGACCACAACGCGGTACTGCGCTCCGCCAAGGGCGTCGGCCCATATCTGCGGTTCGTCCGCACATCCGACGTGAAGACCGTGTGGAACCGCGTCCATCTCGACGTCCGCCCATATCCCGGTGACGACCTGGAGGCCGAGGCGGCCAGACTGCGAACTCTCGGTGCCACCCCCATCGACCTGGGCGAGAGCGTCCCGTGGACGGTCCTCGCCGACCCGGAGGGCAACGAGTTCTGCCTCCTCGCCCCAGGCTGACCCAAACCCTCTTCATCCGCTCACTACGGCCAGGAGCCCGGACTCTGCGACGCGCACCAGCACCCTCGGCGGAAGGTGGCCGCCAGTATGTCCCCATCCCCCGGACAGGTGCCCAGGACTGCGGCGCCCCGGGCGGGGTCAAGGGTGGCCGTAGGCCATCGACGTGCCGCCCTTGACGCCGGGCGGGTGGTGTAGCGGACCGGGCGCCGGGGGATGGGTCACGTGTCGTTCTTCGCCAGGCTTCACTGTGGCGGCCAGTTCCT
This sequence comes from Micromonospora sp. R311, assembly GCF_056780015.1. Taxonomy (NCBI): domain Bacteria; kingdom Bacillati; phylum Actinomycetota; class Actinomycetes; order Micromonosporales; family Micromonosporaceae; genus Micromonospora; species Micromonospora sp. R311. The sequence continues at coordinate 56,736 of NZ_JBSWCE010000027.1, read as the reverse complement.
GAGCAGGGCGTCGAGGGCGTCCAGGGACCGGGACCACGAGGCGTCCGCCGTCCGCGGATGGTGCCGGAAGCCCCCCGTCCGCTCCAGGGTCACGAATCCGTGGAACGTGCTGTGCATCATCCGTACCGCGTCCGTCTGATCGGGCTCGGACAGCCGGTAGCCGCGCAGGATCGCCCGCGTCATCTCCGCGTGCCGGGGGCCCGCGCTGGCGGCCGCCGTCTCCGGGTCGAACTCCTGCTGCATCGCGGCGTACCTGCCCGGATGCCGCTTCGCGTAGTCCCGGTAGGCGTTGGCGAAGGCCACCAGCGCGTCCTTGCCGGCGCGGCCGGCGAGCGCGGCGGCGACCCGGTCGGCGAGTTCCGCCAGGGCCAGCAGCGCCACCCTGATCCGCAGGTCCTGCGCGTTCTTGATGTGGGAGTACAGGCTCGCGTCCTTGACGCCGAAGCGGCGCGCGAGCGCCGAGACCGTGACGTTCTCGAAGCCGACCTCGTCGGCCAACTCCGCCGCCGCGAGGGTCAGGCGCTCGGCGGAGAGCCCCGCACGCGTCATGTGCCGCACCCCACACCTAGTCGTTTTAAGTGCTTGCCTAATGAGGTTAGGCTGGATCCTATGCTACCAAGGACCGAGTCCGCGATCCGCGCCTCCTTCGTCAACTGCACCAAGGGCGAGGCGAAGCGCCTGGCCGTGCCAAAGGACCTGGCGGAGCGCCCCTGGGACGACCTCGACTTCCTCGGGTGGCGCGACCCGTCCGCGGGAGAGCGTGCCTACCTGGTCGCCGAGTCCGGCGCGGGGCTGGTCGGGGTGGCCTTGCGGGTGGCACCCCAGACCGGCCGGGTCCGGCGGAGCATGTGCTCGTTCTGCCTGACCACGCACACCGGAGACGGCGTCTCGCTGATGACCGCGCGCAAGGCCGGGAAGGACGGTCGGCAGGGGAACTCCGTCGGCGTTTACATCTGCACCGACCTGGCCTGCTCGCTCTACCTGCGCGGCAAGAAGGACGCCGGACGGCGCATCGACGAGTCGATCACGCTGGCGGAGAAGATCGAGCGAACCACGGCCAGTGTCACCGCCTTCCTGCACAGGGTTGTCGGGTGACCGGGCGCCGGTGACCGGCGGATCAGGGCGGCCTCGGAGCTGGCCGTACGCTGCCGCAGCCCGACCTGCGCCGCTGGCGGGACTGGCGCGGGCAGCCGCTGCCCTGGTGGCACCGCCGGCTCTATGAGGACGACTAGGCCCGTTCGGAGCGGGACGGACAGGTTCCGGCCGCGCCACTACCCTTGCCTCGCATGCATCGAAGCCGCGTCTACGCCCTCCTCATCGACACCCCCGAAGCCGACCGCGCGACCGCCTTCTGGTCGGCTGCGCTCGGCGTGCCCACCGAGGTGGACCCGCAGTATCCGCAGTTCATCGGCCTGCACGGCGCCCTGCCCGGGATCGTCACCGCGGTGCAGGCGGTCGACGACGCACCTCGGTTCCACCTCGACTTCGAGACCGACGACGTCGACGCCGAGACCGCGCGCCTGGTCGCCCTCGGCGCGACCGAGGTGACCCGGTGGCAGGAGTGCCGGGTGCTGCGGGTGCCGGGCGGGCACCTGGTCTGCGTCCTGCCGGTGGAGAGCCCGCCGGAGGTCTTCGACGCGCAGGCCAGGACGTGGCCCTGACGCCGCACGCATCACCGTCCGCAGGCGATCGGCGCCGGGCGGCCGGCTCTACACTGCGGTCGTGTCCGACCCGGTACCCAGTCGTACGCACCGGCTGCTGCGGGCCGCGGTGCTGGATGTCGCCGTGCTGCTCCCCGCCGTCGCGCTGGCGACGGCCGTGCAGGACGCGACCGGCAGCGACCTGCTGCGGGTGCTGGCCGGGGGGCGTCCTGCCGGCGCTCGTGACGGCATGGCTGGCGCCGCTGGCCTCGTACCGTCGCCGGGACGCCCTGTTCTGCCTGACCGGCATCGGGGCGTACGTCTTCCTGGTCGTCGCCTGGCGGGTGGCGTACCTGCCCTACCGCGACTGGCCGCCGCGGCCGGAGGAGGTCCGCCGGGCGCGCTACCTGAGCGACCCGCGGCACGCCGGAATCTGGCGGCTGCCCGCCTCCTGACCGCGCCCCGCACCCCCAGGCGGCCCGCCACCGCCCCGACCGATCCGGGCACCAGATGTCGGGTCGGCACCGCCGCGCCCCGCCTAGCGTTGCTGCTCGAAAGGGAAGGAGACCGGGGTGCTGGAGCGGTTGAACCAGGCCATGGAGCACATCGAGCGCCACCTCGACCAGCGGATCGAGGTGGCCGAACTGGCACGGATCGCGGTGACGTCGGAGTACCACTTCCGGCGGCTCTTCTCCGCGCTCGCCGGCATGCCGCTGTCGGAGTACCTCCGCCGCCGGCGGCTGACGGTCGCGGGCGCCGAGGTGCTCGCGGGGGAGCGGACGCTGCTGGAGATCGCGGTCCGTTACGGCTACGGCTCCACCGAGGCGTTCGCCCGGGCGTTCCAGGCCGTGCACGGCGTGGGCCCCGGCGAGGCCCGGCGTACGGGGGCGGCGCTGCGCTCCCAGCCCCGGATGTCCTTCCGTCTCGTCGTGGAAGGGAGCAGCAGTATGCGATACCGGATCGTGCGCAAGGACGAGTTCCGACTGGTGGGCCGCAAGGCCCGGGTACCGCTGGTGCACGAGGGGATGAATCCCGCGATCGTCGCCTTCGTCAAGGGCATCGACCCGGAGACGGTACGCCGGATCGAGTCGCTGTCCGACCAGGAGCCGCAGGGCATCGTCAACGTCAGCGACAACCTGGCCGGCAGCCGGGCGGAGGGCACCGAGCTGGACTACTGGCACGGCGTGGTGACCGGCGCCGACGCGCCCGCCGACCTGGACGCGCTGACCGTGCCGGCGGGCGACTGGGCGGTCTTCGGGACCTCCGGGGAATTCCCGCAGGCGTTGCAGTACCTGTGGCGGGACGTGTTCACCCAGTGGTTCCCGTCCAACCCGTACCGGGCCCGGCCCGGGCCGGAGATCTCCCGCACCCGGCTCTCCGCCGACGGCAAGCAGGCGGACGCGGAGCTGTGGATCCCGGTGGAGCGGGTGACCGCCTGACCGGCTGACCGGTGGGGGCCCGACGGGCGGAAACCGCAGGGCCCCCACCCCTATATAGAGTTCCGATATAGTGCCGGCGTGCGGATCACGATTCCGGTGGCGCGGGTGCTCGCCGCGTTGCTGGCCGAGCCCGACGCCGAGCGCTACGGCCTGGACCTGATGGCCATGACGGAGCTGCCCAGCGGCACCCTCTACCCGGTGCTGCACCGCCTCCGGTCGGCGGGCTGGCTCACCGCCGAGTGGGAGTCGGTCGATCCGTCCACGGTGGGCCGACCGGCGCGACGCTACTACCGGCTCACCGCCGAGGGGGTGGTCGCCGCCCGGCGTACCCTCGCCGAGCTGCGGGCGCTGGCACCGGGCCGCCCGGTCCGCGGTGGCGCCGAGCCGACCGGGGCGCCGGCGTGGTGACCCGCCGCGTCGTCGAGCTGCTGCTCGCGGTCGCGCAGCGCCGCTGGCCGGTCGAGTTCCGGGCCGACCTGCGCCGGGAGTGGGACGCCGAACTGCACGTCCTCGCCGAACGGCGGCAGCGGTTGCCGATGCTGCGCTTCGCCGCCAGCCTCGCCGCCCGCCCCTCCGGCGTCGACGCCGCCGACCACGTCCCGATCGGCCGCCGGCTGCTCCGTACCGTCCTGCCGCTGCTGCTCGCCCCGGCGGCCGGCGCCGGCGTCGTGTTCGCCGGACTGGTGGTGATGGGGACGGTGGTCCAGGTGCTGAGCTGGCGAGGCGGCCTCTGGGCGTACGAGCTGCAACTGCCGATCGCCTCCGCGGTCACCGCCGCCGGGGCGGTGGGGCTCGCGCTGCTCGCGGACCGGCTCGCCCGGGCCGGTTCGCCCCGCGCCGGATGGCGGACGACGTTCGGCATCGTCGCACCGGTCGCGCTGACCGTCGCGGTGCTCGGCTCCGTCGTCTTCGACTACGCCGACGCGCCGGCCCGGGTCGCGCCCGGCCTGGTGCTCTGGCTCGCCGGCCTGGCCCTGGTCCTGCGCGGGGCGGCCCGGCTGGCCGGGCGGGGCCGCGTCCGCGCCGCCTGGTGGCTCGGGGTCCTGGGTGCGATCGCCGTCGCCGACGCGGCGACGATCCTCGCCGTGCTGGGTCAGGTGCCGACCGACGCGGAGAGCGTCGTGGACGGGGTGCCGCAGGGCGACAGCCTCGACCCGGTCTCCGCCCCGCTGTGGCTCCTCGTCTGCTACACCGACTCGGCACTGGGGCTGCCCCGGCCGACCGGCCAGGAGATCTTCCTGATCACCGACGCGGTCCTGCTGGAGCCGTTGCTCTACCTCGCCTTAACCCCTTACGCCCTGGCCTGGGCGATCCGGGCCGCGCGCGGGCGGGCAGCGCCGGAGCCTGGCCTCGCCGCGCCCGAACCAGTCACCCGGCCGTCCTGATCCGACTCCCGGGTCACTCCGCGCCGGCGCTGATCTCGGCCAGCACCCGGCGCTGGAAGGCACGGGCCTCGGGACCGCTCGGCGGCGGGCCACCGGCGCGGGCCGCGATCGACCGTTCGATCAGGTCGGCCGGCTCAGCGTCCGCCGCCCAGCCGTCGGCCATCAGCCGGCGACCGGCCGCGGCCTTCGACAACCACCGACCGTGCCGGACCTTCGCCAGGGACCGGCAGGCGCCGAGCACCGCGTCCTCCGCCCCGGGGGCGGGGCCGTCGCCGGGCGGGGTGGGCAGCGCGAGCCACCAGCGCAGCGCGTCGACCAGCAGCCGGCGCAGGTCCGCCGGGGACAGGTCGGCGAAGGCATCGGCGGCCGGCGGCCCGAGCAGCGCGTGCCCGCACTCGTGCAGGATGCTGCGGTCCAGGCCGTACCAGAACCGCCCGTCCGCGGCGGGCCGGTCGGCCGGGTCCCAGGTGACCCGGAAGTCCATCCGGGCCCCGGTGTTCAGCTCGACCTCGAACCCGGGCTCCGGGGTGCCGGAGCGGGCGACCTTCGCGGTGTAGACGACCAGTTCGAGCCCGCGCGCCGGGCAGGGCAGCGCCTCGTGCCGGAGCCCGGCCACCAGCCGGCGCTCGCGGTCCGCGTCGAGCGGCTCGGCGCAGACCAGCGCCACGTCGACGTCGCTGCGGCCGCGTTGGTAGGCCCCCAGGCCGACCGAGCCGGCGGCGTACGCGCCGACCAGATCGTCGCCGAGCACGTCACGGGCCACCCCGACCAGGTCCGTCAGGTAGCGGCGCACCTCGCTGTCCACGCCACATTGTGGCCCGCGGCCCGACGGGCCGCGGCGAGGGGGCCGGCTCAGACGTCGTCGGTCCAGGCCGTGCCCGGCGGCAAATACCAGGCCGCCGGCTCCTCGGCCAGGGCGCGCCGGACGACGGTGCGGGCGTGCGCGTCCAGCGCCGGCAGCGCGTCCATCGGGAACCACCGCACGGCCACCGACTCGTCGTCGTTGACCCGGGCCGTGCCACCGAGCAGGCGGCAGTGGAAGCCCAGGTTGAGGTACTCGCAGCGGTCGCCGTTCGGGTACGTGTGCGGGTGCGAGACGACGCTGCTGAGCCGCACCGGCTCGACGTCCAGGCCGGTCTCCTCGTACACCTCGCGGACCACCGCGGTGGCCGGCTGCTCGCCCGGCTCGACGAAGCCGCTGACCACCGACCAGCGCCCGTCGTCGGCGCGCTGGCCGAGCAGCAGTTCGCCGGCGGCGTTGCGGACCACCGCGCTGACGCTCGGCAGCCACAGCAGGTCGTGGCCGACGTGCTTGCGCATCCGCAGGATGTAGTCCGGTACGCCCATCCGCAGACCCTAACCCGGGCCGGCGGCGCCACCCGGTTCCCGCCCGGCCGGGCAGGGTCGGGCACCGCATCGATCATGAGGTCGGGCGGTGGCGCCGGGGCGTACCGGAGCCGGTCGTCCAGCCGATCCCGCCGCCGTCCCTGCCGGGCACCCGTTTTCGCAGTTCCGGCCCGTCGGGCCGGCCGGCACGTCTACTGTGGAGAAGACGGAGATTTGCGGTGTTCCGGTGGCGGCCGGGCGATTCGCGGTGCACAGTGATCCCATGAGCGACAGCGGGAGTGGTGGGCACTACTACTGGTGCACCCGACACCACCGGGTCGAGACCGATGCCGACGTGTGCCCTGCCAAGCACGTTCTCGGACCGTACGCCTCAGCCGCCGACGCGGAGAACGCGCTGCAGCAGGTGCGGGAGCGCAACGAAGCGTGGGACGCCGAGGACGCCCGCTGGGCCGGGGAGGACAGATAGGCGGCGCGGGACGGCCCGCGTCGAGGTACTCCGTGCTCCGCGAGGAGGCACGCGAGAGCACGTCCCCAAGGAGGGAACCGAGATGGCCCAAGCACAGCAGGCCACCCGCCCGGCCACGAAACGGACCACCGCGAAGAAGACCGCCGCGGCGGAGCGGAACACCGGCGCCAGCCGTACCACGCCCGCGCGCCGGGCCGCCGCGACCACGGCGGCCAAGAAGGCGTCCGCCGGCGCCGGCCGGGCGCCGGCCAAGAAGACCGCGAAGTCGACCCCCGCCCGGCAGGCCGCGGCCAAGGCCACCACCGCGGCGACGAAGGCGGCGGCGAGGAAGACCGCCGCGAAGGCGCCGGCCAAGAAGGCGGCGGCCCGGACCACCGGCACCGCGAAGAAGACCACGGCGGCGGCGAAGGCGCCCGCGAAGAAGGTCAGCTCCACGGCGAAGAAGACCACCGCGGCGGCGAAGAAGACCACCACCGCCGCGAAGAAGACCACGGCGGCGAAGGCTCCGGCGAAGAAGGCGCCGGCGAAGAAGGTCACGGCGAAGAAGGCGCCGGCGAAGAAGGTCACGGCGAAGAAAGCGCCGGCGAAGAAGGCCCCGGCGAAGAAGGTCACGGCGGCGAAGAAGGCCCCGGCGAAGGCGCCGGCGGCGAAGGCTCCGGCGAAGAAGGTCACCGCCAAGAAGACCGCCGCCAAGAAGACCGCGCCGACCCGTCCGGCCGGCACCGCCCGCACGGCCGCGGCGAAGAAGGCCCCGGCCAGGAAGGCGCCCGCGAAGAAGGCGACGGCCACCTCCGCGACCGCCCGCAAGGCGGGCCCGGCCAAGAAGGCGCCGGCGAAGAAGACCACCGCGGTGAAGACACCGGCGACGAAGATGGCCGGGCGTACGACGTCGGCCCGCGGCACCCGGACCACCGCCCGGAGGGCCGCCGGCTGACCGGCCCCCGCTGACCCGCCCGCGCCGGGGAAGCGGATCAACCGCCGCGCTGTCAGGATTGACCCGTGGTCATCCGACGCGTACTCGCGCCCCGCATCGACTTCGGCGCGCTGCGCCGCGAGCTGGGACTCCCCGAGGAGTTCCCGGCCGCGGCGCAGCGCGAGGCGGACGCCGCCGCGGCCGCCCCGCCGCGCCCGCCCGTCGATCGCACCGACGTCCCGTTCGTGACCCTCGACCCGGCCACCTCCCGCGACCTGGACCAGGCGATGTGCCTCACCCGCCGGCCCGGCGGCGGCTACCGGGTGCGGTACGCGATCGCCGACGTGGCCGCGCACGTACGCCCCGGCGGCGCGCTCGAGGAGGAGACCTGGCGGCGGGGGCAGACCGTCTACCTGCCCGACGGCAACGTGCCGCTGCATCCGGAGACGCTCAGCGAGGGCGCGGCCAGCCTGCTGCCGGACGTCGACCGGGCCGCCGTGGTGTGGACGATCGACCTGGACACCGACGGCGCCACCGTCGCCGTCGAGCTGGAACGGGCGCTGGTCCGCAGCCGGGCCAAGCTCGACTACACCGGCGTCCAGGCCGACGCCGACGCCGGACGGCTGCCCGACCCGATCGCCCTGCTGCCGGAACTCGGCGCGCTGCTCACCGCCCGCGGGCTGCGCCGGGGGGCGATCAACCTGCCGCTGCCGGAGCAGGACGTGGAGGCCGACGGCGACGGCTGGCGGCTGGTGCTGCGCGGGCCGGTGCCGATGGAGGAGCACAACGCCCAGATCTCCCTGCTGACCGGGATGGCCGCCGCCGACATCATGCTGGCCGGCCGGGTCGGCCTGCTGCGGACGATGCCGGCGCCGAAGCCCGAGGCGGTGCAGCGGCTGCGGGCCGCCGCCGCCCCGCTGGGCGTGCACTGGCCGGACGGCGCCGGCCCCGGCGAGGTGATCGCCGGGCTGGACCCGTCGCAACCCCGGTCGGCGGCCTTCGTGGACCAGGCCGCCGAGCTGATGCGCGGGGCCGCGTACACCGCCTTCGACGGCGAGGTTCCCGAGCAGCCGGAACACGGCGGGGTGGCGGCCGCGTACGCCCACGTCACGGCGCCGTTGCGCCGGTTGGCCGACCGGTACGCCACGGAGGTCTGCCTGGCGCTGCACGAGGGCCGGCCGGTGCCGGAGTGGGCCCGCGCGGCGCTGCCCCGGCTGCCGGAGGTGATGGCCACGACCGACCGGACCGCCTCGGCGGCCACCCGGGGCGCGATCGAGCTGGCCGAGGCGGTGCTGCTGGCGCACCGGGTGGGGGAGACCTTCGACGCCGCGGTGCTGGACGTCGACGCGTCGCCGAACGGCCGGAGCCGGCCCGGCCGGCCGCCGGGCGGCACGGTGGCGCTGGACGACCCGCCGGTGCGCGCCCGCTGCACCGGCGAGCTGCCGCTCGGTGAGCGGGTCCGGGTCCGGCTGGTCACCGCCGACCCGGTCGCCCGCTCGGTGGTCTTCGAACGCGCCTGAGCGTGCCCGGGGGCAGCGGGGATTGTCACAGCGCCGGACGCTCCTGCCGGGCCGGCGGGTTTGCGAGGATGACCGCATGGCATACGACGCGAGCGCACTGCCCGACGTGTCCGGGCTGACCGTCGGCATCATCGGCGGGACCGGCGACCAGGGGCGGGGGCTCGCCTACCGGTTCGCCCGGGCCGGCCACACCGTGCTGATCGGCTCCCGGTCGGCCGAGCGGGCCGCGCGGTCCGCCGAGGAGATCGCCGCCCTGCCCGGCGTGCCGGCCGGGACGAGCGTCACCGGCGCCGACAACGACGAGGTGGCCCGGCGCAGCGACGTGGTCGTCATCGCGGTGCCGTGGGACGGGCACGCGGCCACCGTCGCCGCCCTCGCCGAGCCGCTCGCCGGCAAGATCGTGGTGGACTGCGTCAACCCGCTCGGCTTCGACAAGCAGGGCCCGTACGCGCTGCCGGTCCCCGAGGGCAGCGCGGTCCAGCAGGCCGCCGGGCTGCTGCCCTCCTCCCGGGTCTGCGCGGCGTTCAACCACGTCAGCGCCCCGCTGCTGGCCGATCCGGAGATCGACCGGATCGACCTGGACGTGCTGATCTGCACCGAGGACCGGGAGGTCGCCGGGGTGGTCGCCGCGCTCGCCGCCCGGATCCCCGGCATGCGGGGCATCTACGCCGGCCGGCTGCGCAACGCCCACCAGATCGAGGCGTTCACCGCCAACCTGATCGCCATCAACAAGCGCTACAAGGCGCATGCCGGCATCCGCGTCACCGACGTCTGAGCCCAGGTCGCCCGTGATCGGATGACGCCGGGCCGGGCCGGTCACCCGGTCGTCACCTGCTGAGCAGCAGACGATCACGACGTGCCCCGGGGCACCGGTGGGGCGGTGGCGCCCCACCGGTGCGGACGGATCAGAAGGTGTGCTCGGCAGCCGGGAAGTCGCCGCCACGCACCTCGTCGGCGAACCGGCGGGTGGCGTCGGCGAGGGTGCCGGCCAGGTCGGCGTAGCGCTTCACGAAGCGCGGCGCCTTGCCGGTGCGCAGCCCGGCCATGTCCTGCCAGACCAGCACCTGGGCGTCGGTGTCCGGGCCGGCGCCGATGCCCACGGTCGGGATCCGCAGCTCGTGCGTGATCCGCTTGGCCACCTCGCCGGGCACCATCTCCAGCACCACCGCGAACGCGCCCGCCTCGGCCACCGCCCGGGCGTCGGCGATCACCTCGTCGGCGGCGTCGCCGCGGCCCTGCACCCGGTAGCCGCCGAGGGCGTGCTCGCTCTGCGGGGTGAAGCCGATGTGCGCCATCACCGGGATGCCGGCGCCGGTGATCGCCGCGATCTGCGCCGCGCAGCGCCGGCCGCCCTCCAGCTTCACCGCGTGGCAGCCGCCCTCCTTCATGAACCGCACCGCGGTGCGCAGCGCCTGTGTCGGGCCCTCCTCGTACGAGCCGAAGGGCAGGTCACCGACGACCAGTGTCTGCCGGGTGGCGCGGACCACCGCGCGGACCAGTGGCAGCAGCTCCTCGGCGGTCACCGGGATGGTCGTCTCGTAGCCGAACACGTTGTTCGCCGCCGAGTCGCCGACCAGCAGCACCGGGATGCCGGCCTGGTCGAAGATCGACGCGGTGTACTGGTCGTACGAGGTGAGCATCGCCCACCGCTCGCCGCGTTCCTTGGCGGCGATCAGGTCGCGGGTGCGGACCCGCCGGGTGGCCGGGCCGCCGTAGAGGGCGGTCACCTCGGTCGGGGTGGACTCCACCATGACTCTCTCCTTCCTCGAGGCCGCGTGCGCGGTCCCCGGGTTCCGCCGCGATCGTCGCACCGGACGACCGGGCGGCGGCAGAGCGCAGTGGAGGATTTCACTCCCGGCCGGCGGGGCGGGCCGCTCGCGGCCGCCCCGCGCCGCGGGCCGACGAGCCGCCTCAGCCCTTCTCCCTCCACCGGTTGGTGATCGGCAGCCGCCGGTCCCGGCCGAAGGCCTTCATCGAGATCTTCGTGCCGGGCGCGGACTGGCGGCGCTTGTACTCGGCGGTATCCACCATCCGCAGCACCTTGTCGACCACCGCCGGGTCGTGGCCGGACTCGACCAGCCCGTCCCGGCCCAGGTCGCCGTCGACGTAGCCGATCAGGATCGGGTCGAGCACGTCGTAGTCGGGCAGGGTGTCGCTGTCCAGCTGGCCCGGGCTCAGCTCGGCGCTCGGCGGCTTGCCGATCGAGTGCTCGGGGATGGGCGGGGTCTCGCCGCGGCGGGTCGCGTCGGCGTTGCGCCACTTCGCCAGCCGCCAGATCAGCGTCTTCCACACGTCCTTGACCGGATTGAAGCCGCCGACCGAGTCGCCGTAGAGGGTGGAGTAGCCGACCGCCAGCTCGCTCTTGTTGCCGGTGGTCAGCACCAGGTGGCCCTCCTGGTTCGACAGCGCCATCAGGATCACCCCGCGCACCCGGGCCTGGAGGTTCTCCACCGTCACCCCGGACAGCGACATGTTGGCCAGGAACGTGTCGACCATCGGTTGGATCGGCTCGGTCCGGTAGTCCAGCCCGGTGCGCTTGGCCAGCTCGGCCGCGTCCTCCCTGCTGTGCTCGGAGGAGTGCTGGCTGGGCAGCGACACCCCGACCACCCGGTCGGGCCCGAGCGCGTCCACGGCCAGCGCGGCCACCACCGCCGAGTCGATGCCGCCGGAGAGGCCGAGCACCACCGACGGGAACCGGTTCTTGTTGACGTAGTCGCGCAGGCCGAGCACCAGCGCCTGCCACACCTCGGCCTCGTCGGCGACCGGGGCGATCAGCCCGCCGGTCGCCGCCGGCCCGGCGGGCAGCGGCGGCAGGTCGCCGATCGCGGCCCGCACCACCCGCAACCCGTCGGCCAGCTCGCCGTCGGAGCCGGCCGGCTCGGCCGCCGCGGGCAGCGCCAGGTCGTGCAGCAGCAGGTGCTCGACGAACTGCGGGGCCCGGGCGAGCAGCTCGCCGTCGGCGCCGACCACCATCGAGTCGCCCTCGAAGACCAGCTCGTCCTGGCCGCCGATCATGTTCACGTACGCGATGGCCGCGCCGGCCTCGACGGCCCGGCGGCGGACCAGCGGCAGCCGGATGTCGTCCTTGTTCAGCTCGTACGGCGAGCCGTTGATGTTGACGACCAGGCCGACGCCGGCCTGCCGGGCGGCGGCGAACGGGCCGCCGGCCTGCCACAGGTCCTCGCAGATGGTCAACGCCACGTCCACCCCGCCGGCCCGCACCACGGTCAGCATCTCGCCCGGGACGAAGTAGCGGTCCTCGTCGAACACCCCGTAGTTGGGCAGGTGGTGCTTGAAGTAGGTGGCCGCCACCTCGCCCCGGTGCAGCAGGGCGGCGGCGTTGCGGGCGCCCCGGCCCGGTTCGGCGTCCCCGGCGACCTGCGGCGGGCCGTCGGCGTCCAGGTAGCCGACGACGACCGCCAGCTCGCCCAGCCCGTCCGCGGCGAGGTCGGCGGCGAGCCGGTGCAGGGCGGCCTGCGACGCCGCCACGAAGGACCGCCGGAAGACCAGGTCCTCGACCGGGTAGCCGGTCAGCATCATCTCCGGGAACGCGACGAGCTGGGCGCCGGCGTCGGCGGCCTGACGGGTCCAGCTGCGGACCAGGCCGGCGTTGCCGGCGAGGTCGCCGACGGTCGGGTTGACCTGGCACAGGGCGAGACGCAGGGTCGGCATGCCCTCATCTTGCCCCAGCGGCACGGGCCCGACACGGCGGGCGGCGCGAGACCGCGCCACCCTCCGGCGGCCCGTCCGCACGGCGACGGCCCCGCACCGAGGGCCGCGCGCGGCGGGGCGGCCCACCACCGGCGACCCGCCCGGGCGGCGGGACGCGGCCGGACGATCGGCGGGAGATTCGCGTAACGTCGGCGTAACGAGGCCGGTGGAGACTGGTCGGTCAGGTCGGGCCGGGGCCCGTCCGGTGGCCGACGACGTGTCGCGAGGAGTGGAAGTGGACCGTCAGCAGGAGTTCGTCCTCCGTACGCTGGAAGAGCGGGACATCCGGTTCGTCCGGCTCTGGTTCACCGACGTGCTCGGCACGCTGAAGAGCGTGTCGGTGGCGCCCGCCGAGCTGGAGGCGGCGTTCGAGGAGGGCATCGGGTTCGACGGCTCGGCGATCGAGGGCTTCGCCCGGGTCTTCGAGTCCGACATGGTGGCCATGCCCGACCCGACCACCTTCCAGGTCTTCCCGTTCGAGGGCGGGGTCAGCGGCGAGAGCGCCCGGATGTTCTGCGACATCCTGCTCCCCGACGGCGGGCCGTCCTGGGCCGACCCGCGGCACGTGCTGCGGCGGGCGCTGTCCCGGGCCGCCGAGAAGGGCTTCACCTTCTACACCCACCCGGAGATCGAGTTCTTCCTGCTGGAGAACGGCCCGATGGACGGGTCGGTGCCGGTGCCGGTGGACACCGGCGGCTACTTCGAGCACACCACCCACGCGGTGGCCCGGGACTTCCGCCGCCAGGCGGTGCTGGCCCTGGAACGGATCGGCATCTCGGTGGAGTTCAGCCACCACGAGGTGGCCCCCGGCCAGCAGGAGATCGACCTGCGCTACGCCGACGCGCTCACCACGGCCGACAACATCATGACCTTCCGGCACGTGGTGAAGGAGGTGGCGCTCTCCACCGGGGTGCAGGCCACCTTCATGCCGAAGCCGTTCACCGACCAGCCGGGCAGCGGCATGCACACCCACCTGTCGCTGTTCGAGGGGGAGCGCAACGCGTTCCACGACGCCGGCGACCCGATGAAGCTGTCCAAGGTGGCCCGGGCGTTCATCGCCGGGCTGCTGGTGCACGCCCGGGAGTACACCGCGGTCACCAACCAGTGGGTGAACTCCTACAAGCGGCTCTTCCCGCAGGCCTTGCCGGACCGGGTCACCGAGAGCCCGGCGTACGTCTGCTGGGGTCACCTGAACCGGTCCGCGCTGGTCCGGGTCCCCGCCTACGGCAAGCCGAACTCGGCCCGGGTGGAGGTCCGCTCGCCGGACTCGGCGGCCAACCCCTACCTGGCCTTCGCGGTGCTGCTCGGCGCCGGGATGAAGGGCATCGAGGAGGGCTACGAGCTGCCGCCGGGCGCCGAGGACGACGTCTGGTCGCTGACCAGCGCCGAGCGGCGGGCGATGGGCTACGAGCCGCTGCCGGAGAACCTCTCCGAGGCGATCGACGTGATGGCCGGCTCGGAACTGGTCGCCGAGGTGCTCGGCGAGCACGTCTTCGACTTCTTCCTGCGCAACAAGCGGGCCGAGTGGGAGCAGTACCGCCGCGAGGTCACCCCGTACGAGCGGCAGCGCTATCTCTCGCTCTGACCGGGGCCGCCCCGCACGGGGCTGCCGGCGGTGGCGCGCTGCCGCTATCGTCTCGATCACCGCGCCGGCACCGCGCCGGGCGTACCGGTCGGGAGGCAGTCGGTGCTGGAGGATCTGCTCAGCGGAGCCTGGCAGAGCGTGGTGTTCGGGATCGTCGGGGTGGCCCTGATGGCGGCCGGCTTCCTGCTGGTCGACCTGCTGACCCCGGGTCGGCTGCGGGAGCTGATCTGGGTGCGCCGCAACGGCAACGCCGCGCTGCTGCTCGCCGCCAACCAGCTCGGCATCGCCGGGATCGTGTTCACCGCGATCCTGACCAGCTACAGCGACTTCGGCAAGGGGCTGGCCTCCACGGTGATCTTCGGGCTGGTCGGGCTGGCCATCATGGCGCTGGCCTTCTTCGTGCTGGACCTGCTCACCCCGGGTCGGCTCGGGGAGATCATCTGCTCGGACGAGCCGCACCCCGCGGCCCGGGTCAGCGCCGCCAGCCACTTCGGCGCCGCCCTGATCGTCTGCGCCTGCATCGCCTGAGCCGGACTGTCGTACCCGCGACCTAGCTTCACGGGGTGAACCGCACGGACCGCCTCTACGCCCTGGTCGAGGAGTTGCGCGCGGTGTCGCCGCGGCCGCGCAGCGCCCGCTGGCTGGCCGAGCGCTTCGAGGTCAGCACCCGCACCATCGAGCGCGACATCGACGCCCTGCAGCAGTCCGGGGTGCCGATCTGGGCCGAGCCGGGCCGCACCGGCGGCTACGCGGTGGACCGTGCCCGCACCCTGCCCCCGGTGAACCTGACCGCCGCCGAGGCGGTGGCGATGGCGGTGGCCCTGCACCGGCTGCGCGGCACGCCGTTCGCCGCGGCCGCCGGCACCGCGCTGCGCAAGCTGCTCGCGGTGATGCCCGCCGCCGACGCCGCCGAGGCGCACCGGCTGGCCGCGCGGGTGCACCTGATCGGCGACGGGCCGGTGACGCCCGTCCCGGCCACCGTCGCCGACGCGGTGCCCGCCGGCTGGGTGCTGCGCATCCGGTACGCCGACCGCTCCGGCGCCGGGACGCTGCGCGACGTGGAGCCGCTCGGCTACCTCGGCAATCCCCGGCACTGGTACCTGCTGGCCTGGTGCCGGCTGCGCGACGGCATCCGGGCCTTCCGCACCGACCGGATCACCTCGGTGACCACCCTGGCCGAGCGGGTGCCCGAGCGGGAACTGGCCGCCGACGACCTCGACATCCCGCACGAGCGGGTCCGCCGGCTCAGCCTGGTCTGATCCTCGGCAGGCGGCGGTCGTTGCCGAGAGTCGCGGACAAACGTCGGAAACACCGACAGGACGCTGTCGCGGCCGGCCACGAGGCTGCTTCCTGAACGGCGCCGGCCGACCCGGCCGGCGCACGGCACGGGAGGCCAGACATGACCATCAGCAACGCCGTCACCTGGTTCGAGATCGGCACCGAGCGGCCGGACGAGGCCCAGCGGTTCTACGGCGACCTGTTCGGCTGGAGCTTCACCGAGGAGGGCTCGGCGGAGGCGTCGTACCGGACGACCGAGGGCGGCGCCGGTGCGGGGATCGGCGGGGCGGTGCGGGGCACCGGCGGGGCGAGCCCGAACTACGCGATCTTCTATGTGCAGGTGGCCGACGTGGCGGAGACCTGCCGGCGGGCGGAGGCGGCCGGCGGCAAGGTGCTGGTGCCGCGCAGGGAGAACGACAACGGGCTGACCTTCGCCCACCTGCTCGACCCGGCCGGCAACCACTTCGGCGTCTTCGCCCCGCCGCCCGCCGGCTGAACAGGCGGACCGGCACTACCACCCGCCGCGACCGGGCCGAGGGCGGCAGCGGCCGGGCGGGGCGCACCAGCCGCGGACCGTGATGCCTGGGAGTCATCATGATGACTCCCAGGCATCACGCCGGACCGGTTGCCCGACTCGGGCGACCGGTGCGGTCGCCCGAGGCGGTCCAGGCTCGGGCCTCACCGGGCGAGCACCTGGGCGCTCCGGTCAGCCAGACCTCACTTGCCGGTCGGGCCGCCGCGGCCGCCGTGTCCGCCATGTCCGCCATGTCCGCCGTGTCCGCCGTGTCCGCCCGGGCCGGCGGGGAAGACGCCGGCCTCGACCGCCGCGGTGATCGCGTCGGCCTGCTCCTGGGTGAGCTTGCCGTCCTCGACCGCCTGCGCCAGCCGCTCCTTCAGCGCGGCCTGCCGATCCTCGGCGGACGGGCGGTCCGGCCGGTCGGCCGGCCTGTGCTCCGCGCGGATCTTCTCCAGCGCGGCGGTTACCTCGTCGGCCGGGACGCCCAGCTCCTCGGCGAGCGCCTCGGCGAACTCCGCCTGCCGCTCGGTGCGCTGCTGCTGCCGGTCGTCGGCGGCGCTGGCGCTCGGTGTCGGGTCGGCGTTGTCGGCGGCGAACGCGACCGTCGGCGCCGCGACCCCCAGGCCGAGCACGCCGGCCGTGGCCAGGGCCGCCAGCAGGTGCTTCCTCGTCATGGCCATGATGTCCTCCAAGTCGTCGGTGGTGCGCTGACCTGACCGACGGTGACCAGCCGGGCTGGGGGGAACCCGTGGCGAAGCTGTCAGCGAGCTGGCAATCCGGCGCGGTGGGTCGGACAAACCGGTTGCTCCGGTGCCCCGGCGGTGACAAGGGTGGACGGTCGCCAGACCTGACCCGCGCCCCTGGGCGTTGGGAGCGCCGACCGGAAGGTGACCGCCAGTGACAGTCCCGCAGATCCGCGAGATCCCGCTGCCCGACGCGGCCACCGGCCCGTACGGCATCACCGCCGGGCCGGACGGCGCGCTCTGGGTGACGCTGGTCCAGGCCGGCGCGATCGCCCGGGTGCAGCCGGACGGCACGACCCGGCTGCACCCGGTGGCGCCCGGCAGCCGTCCGCTGATCATCACGACGGGCCCGGACGGGGCGTTGTGGTTCACCCGCTCCGGCGACGACCGGATCGGGCGGATCACCACCGACGGGCGGCAGAGCGCGTTCGCGCTGCCGGCCGGCACCGGCCCGTGCGGCATCGTCACCGGTCCCGACGGCGCCCTCTGGTACGCGGGGATGACCTCCGGCGCCCTGGCCCACCTGACCCCGTGACCCGCGTTGATCATGAGGTTAGCGGTGCCGATTCCGGCATTCCGCCCCGCTAACCTCATGATCAACCAGGGGGCCGGGATGGGGAGGGGGTTAGTGGACGGCGGGGGTGACGGTGAGGGTTCCGGTGTCCGCGTCGAGGGTGGCTTCGGTGCCGACGGGCACGGTGAGTTGGCCGACGCCGTGGCCGACGGGGAGACCGCCGAGGACCGGGACGCCGAGGTCGCCGAGGCGCTCGGCGAGCACGTCGGCGACGGTGACCGACCAGCCGTCCGCGCAGTCGGTGAACTGCCCCACCGCCACCCCGGCCAACCCGTCCAGCGCGCCGGCGCGGCGCAGCTGGGTGAGCATCCGGTCCACCTTGTACGGCGGCTCGCCCACGTCCTCGACGAGCAGCACCGCACCGGTCAGGTCCGGCATGTCCCGGGTGCCGAGCGTCGCCACGGTCAGGCAGAGGTTCCCGCCGAGCAGCCGGCCGGTGGCCCGGCCGGGCACCCGCACCGGGTAGGTCTCCTCCTCGGCGACCGCGGTCACGGTGACCGGCTCGGTGGTCATCAGCGCGGCGTGCAGCGACTCGGCGGACCGGGGCGGGGTGCGGTCGTCCGTCCAGGCGGCGCCGGGACCGTGCACGCCGGCCAGCCGGGCGCCGCGCCAGAGCGCGAACTGCAAGGCGGTGATGTCGGAGAAGCCGGCCACCACCTTCGGGTCCCGGCGTACGGCGGCCATGTCGATCGCGTCCACCACCCGCTGCGCGCCGTAGCCGCCGCGGGTGCAGATCACCCCGCGCACCTCGGGATCGGCGAACGCGGCGTTCAGGTCGGCGGCCCGCACCTCGTCCGCGCCGGCCAGGTAGCCCTGCCGGGCGTAGACGTTCGGCGCCAGCTTCGGGCGCAGCCCCCAGCCGGTGAGCAGCTCGATGCCCCGGGCCACCCGTTCCGGCCGGGTCGGCCCGGACGGCGACACCAGCATCACCGTGTCGCCGGGGCGCAGGGCGGGTGGTCGTACGGCGTCGTCGGTCGGCACAACGGCAGAGCCTAGTCCCGACCGGAGGTCACCCGGCGACCCACCGCTCGGCCCGCTCCGGGATTGGGCGGCACACCGGCTAGCCTCGACGGCGTGGCAACCGCGCTGGTGATCGAGAACGACCCGACCGACGACGCGCGCCGGCTGGGCGAGTGGCTGACCGAGGCCGGCCTGGACCTGTGGGTGGTGCGCCCGCACGCCGGCGACGAGCTCCCCGCCGACCTGGAGGGGTACGCGGCGCTGGTGGTGCTCGGCGGCGAGCAGCAGGCGTACCCGCTGCCGGACGGGTCGCCCGGCGCGCCCTGGTTCCCGGCGGTGGAGGGGCTGCTGCGCAAGGCCGTCCGGCACCGGGTGCCCACCCTGGCCATCTGCCTGGGCGCGCAGCTGCTGGCCACCGCGCACGCCGGCGAGGTGGAGCGCAGCACGGCCGGGCCGGAGGTCGGCCCGGCCGTCGTCGGCCGGCGGGACGCCGCCGAGGCCGACCCGCTCTTCCGGTACGTGCCACTGATCCCGGACGTGCTCCAGTGGCACGCCGACGAGATCACCGAGCTGCCGCGGGGCGCCACCCTGCTGGCCGCCTCCACCCGCTACCCGCACCAGGCGTTCCGCCTCGGCGACCGGGCCTGGGGGCTGCAGTTCCACATCGAGTGCGACACCGCGATGATCGCCGACTGGGCCACCGACTCGGCGTTGCTGGCCGAACTGGGCTACGACCCGGAGCTGGTGGTGGCCGCCTGCCACGGGGTGATGACCGACGTCGAGGAGGTCTGGCAGCCGTTCGCCGCCCGGTTCGCCGCGCTCGCCCTCGGCGAGCTGGACGACGCGCCGCGGCGCAGCCTGCCGCTGCTCGGGCAGTGATGAGCCGGCCGACCCGGGCCGCCGGCCGGTTGGCCCGTTACGGCTTCGGCGTCGGCACCGACGACGGCGGGGCGCGGGCGGCCGACCTGCTCGGCCCGGCCGGGCTGGGCCTGTGGCGGCCGGAGACCCAGGAGCCGGCGGACGAGCCGGCGGCGGAGCTGCTCGCGGCGCTGTCCCGGGCGGCCGACCCCGATCTGGCGTTGCGCCAACTGCACCGGCTGGTGGAGGCGGAGCGCCGGGCGACGACCGGCGGCCCCGCGGCGGGCGGCCGCGGGCAGCGGACCGGGAACGGCGGCGGCACAGCCGTGGCCGGCGCGCCGGGCCGGCGCGCCGAGAACGGCGGACCGGCCGGAAGCGCCGGCGAAGGTGACCCCCCGGCCGGGGACGGCGGGATCGGCGCCGGGTCGGCGCTGCTGGCCGCGCTGGCCGACGACCCGGGGCTGCGGCGGCGGCTGGTCGCCGTGCTCGGCGCCTCCTCGGCGCTCGGCGACCACCTGGTCGCCAACCCGGACCAGTGGACGGCGCTGGGCACCGCCCCGGACGGGCTCGCGCCGACCGCCGAGGGGCGGCTGGACCTGACCGGTGACGGCAACCCCATCGCGGTGCTGCGCAGGGCGTACCGGCTGGCCCTGCTGCGGATCGCGGCGGCCGACCTGACCGGCGGCCGGGGCCTGGAGCAGACCATGGCCGCGCTCTCCGCCCTGGCCGACGCCACCCTCGCGGCGGCGTACGAGATCGCGGCCGGCGAGCTGCCGGCGGGCACGCCGCGTCCCCGGCTGGCCGTGGTGGCGATGGGCAAGTGCGGCGGCGACGAGCTGAACTACGTCTCCGACGTCGACGTGATCTTCGTGGCCGCCGAGGACGGCGACCTGGCCGCGGCCACCACGGTCGCCACCCGGCTGATCCACATCTGCGGGCTGGTCGCCTGGCCGGTCGACGCGGCGCTGCGCCCGGAGGGCAACCGGGGCCCGCTGGTGCGCACCCTCGCCAGCCACCTGGCCTACTACCGGCGCTGGGCCCGCACCTGGGAATTCCAGGCGCTGCTCAAGGCCCGCCCGGCCGCCGGCGACCTGGCGCTGGCCCGGGAGTGGATCGACCAGCTCGCCCCGCTGGTCTGGCGCGCCGCCGAGCGGCCGGAGGCGGTCGAGGACGTCCGCGCGATGCGGCGCAAGATCATCGACAACGTCCCGCCGAAGGAGCTGGAGCGCGAGATCAAGCGCGGCCCGGGCGGGCTGCGCGACATCGAGTTCGCGGTGCAGCTGCTGCAACTGGTGCACGGCCGCGGCGACGAGTCGCTGCGGGCGGCCGGCACCATCCCGGCGCTGCGCGCGCTGGTGGCCGGCGGCTACGTGGGGCGGGCCGACGGGGAGGCGCTGCTGCGCGGCTACCGGTTCCTGCGTACGGTCGAGCACCGCCTGCAGCTGCAGGGCCTGCGGCGCACGCACACCGTGCCGACCGAGCCGGCCGCGCTGCGCTGGCTGGCCGCCGCGCTGGGCTACCTGGCCACGCCCGGCCGCAGCGCCGTCGAGGAGTTCCGCGCCGAGTGGGTCACCCACGCCACCGAGGTACGCCGGCTGCACGCCAAGCTGCTCTACCGGCCGCTGCTGGAGTCGGTGGCCCGGGTGCCGGCCGACGGGCTGCGGCTGACCCCGGAGGCGGCCCGGCACCGGCTGGAGATCCTCGGCTTCGCCGACCCGGCCGGGGCGCTGCGGCACCTCCAGGCCCTGACCGGCGGGGTGAGCCGCACCGCCGCCATCCAGCGCACCCTGCTGCCGGTGCTGCTCAGCGAGTTCGCCGACGCCCCCGAGCCGGACCGCGGCCTGCTGAACTACCGGCAGGTCTCCGACAAGCTCGGCAGCACCCCCTGGTACCTGCGGCTGCTGCGGGATGAGGGACCGGTGGCCCGCCGGCTGGCCCGGGTGCTCTCCTCCTCCCGGTACGCCGCCGACCTGCTGGCCCGGGAGCCGGAGGCGCTGCGGCTGCTGGCCGAGGAGAGCGAGCTGACCCCGCGCCCGCGGGAGGTGCTCGGCGAGGGGTTCGCCGCCGCGGCCGCCCGGCACGCCGACCCGGTCGAGGCGACCCGGGCGGTGCGTGCGCTGCGCCGCCGGGAACTGGTCCGGCTGGCCTGCGCCGACGTGCTGAGCCGGGCCGGTTCGCTGGCGCCGTCCCCGCCCCGGCCGGACGGGGAGGGACGCGTCGCGTCGGCGCTGGCCGACGTCACCGCGGTCGGCACCGCGCTGGCCGACGTCACCGACGCCACGCTGGCCGCGGCGCTGCGTACCGCCCGGGCGAGCCGGCCGGAGCTGCCCGGGCTGCGGTTCGCGGTGATCGGCATGGGCCGGCTCGGCGGGTACGAGTCGAACTACCTCTCCGACGCCGACGTGCTCTTCGTCTACGACCCGCCGGCCGGCGCCGCCGAGAGCGCGGCCAGCGCCGCCGCGCACGCGATCGCCGAGGAGCTGCGCCGACTGCTCGGCATGCCCGCCCCCGACCCGCCGCTCGGCGTGGACGCGGACCTGCGCCCGGAGGGCCGGCAGGGCCCGCTGGTGCGCAGTCTCGCCGCGTACGCCCAGTACTACGCCCGCTGGTCCCGGGTGTGGGAGGCGCAGGCGCTGCTGCGCGCCCGGTTCGTCTGCGGCGACGCCGACCTGGGCGCGGAGTTCGAGGCGCTGGTCGACCCGGTCCGCTACCCGGCCGACGGGCTGACCCGGGAGCAGGTCGTGGAGATCCGCCGGATCAAGGCGCGGGTGGAGCACGAGCGGCTGCCCCGCGGCGCCGATCCGGCCACCCACACCAAGCTGGGCCGGGGCGGGCTCGCCGACGTCGAGTGGGCGGTGCAGCTGCTCCAGTTGCGCCACGGCGGGGCCAACCGGGCGCTGCGCGGCACGCGTACCCTCGACGCGCTCGCCGCGGCCCGGGACGCCGGCCTGGTCGACCCGGCGGACGCCGCCGCGATGGCCGCCGGCTGGACCCTCGCCGCGCAGGTCCGCAACGCGCTGATGCTGGTCCGCGGCCGGGCCGGCGACCAGCTGCCCCGACACGGGGTCGAGCTGGCCAGGGTGGTCCGGCTGCTCGGGCGGGACGATCCCGGCGAGTTCCTCGACGAGTACCTGCGCACCGGCCGGCGGTCCCGGGCGGCGATGGAACGGGTGCTCGATGGCTGAGGCACAAGGAAGTGGCCCTGCCCGTCGGTTCCCGGGGAGCATCCCCACTCTGCTCACAGGGCGCGCCTGGCTGCCCGCGGCCGGCACGGCGCTGCTGCTGGCTGCGGCGTTCCTGCTCGCCCCGCCGATGGGCACCGACCTGGCCGCCCAGGTGGCCCGGGCGGAGTTCGCCGACCGGTACGGCACCCCCGTCGACCTCGGCTGGTACGGCGGCGTCGACCAGTACGGTTACAGTCTGTTCGTTGCCCGCCTGGCCGCCTGGACCGGGCCCCGGCCGCTCGGGGCGGTCGCCGCGGTGCTCGCCGCCGGGGCACTGGGCTGGCTGTTCGCCCGGCACCGGGCCCGCCGCCCGGTGCTGGCCGGGGCACTTGGCGCGGTGGTTCTGGTCGGCAACCTGGTCAGCGGCCGGATCACCTTCGCCGTCGGGCTGGCGCTCGGCCTGCTCGCCCTCTGCGCGGTCTCCGCCGATCGACCGGCCAGGCCCGCGCGGCTGGTCCTGGCCGGGCTGCTTGCCGCGCTCACCACCTGGGCCAGCCCGGTCGCCGGGCTGTTCACCGGCCTGGCTGGCGTGGCCCTGCTGCTGGCCAGCCTGCGCCGGGTGCCGGGCCCGGGACGACCGCTGCCCGGCGGCTGGCGGGCGGACCGCCCGCTCGGTGAGGCACTGACGCTCTGTCTTGCCCCGGCGCTCGCCCTTGCCCCGATGGCGCTGCTGTTCGGCAATGGCGGCACCCAACCGTTCAGTGCCGAGTCGATGCGGATCAACGTGGCGCTGGCTGTGGCGGTGTTCTTCCTGGTGCCGCGCCGTCGCCGCGCGCTGCGGGCCGGCGCCGCGCTGACCGTGCTGCTGCTGGTCGCCGCCCAGGCGCTGCCCAGCCCGATCGGCTCCAACGCGCTGCGGCTGCCGATGCTCTTCGCCCTTCCGCTGCTCGCCGGGTACGCGCCGCTGCCCGGCCCGTGGCTGGCCGGGCTCCTTGCCGCCTGCGTCTGGTGGCAGAACCCGGTGATGACCAGCGACCTGGCCCGGGCCGGCTCGCCGGAGAGCGCCGCCGCGTTCTACCGGCCGCTCGTCGACGAGCTGGCCCGCCGGCAGCCGGTGGGCCGGGTCGAGGTGGTGCCGCTGCGCGACCACTGGGAGTCAGCGTATCTGCCGGCGACCGTGCCGCTGGCCCGCGGCTGGGAGCGGCAGGTCGACACCGACCGCAACGCACTCTTCTACGCCGACGACCTGACGCCCGAGGAATACGCCGAGTGGCTGCGCCGGGAGGCGGTCGGGTACGTCGCGCTGGCCCCGGACAGTCCGCCCGACCGGTACGCCCGGCAGGAGGCCGCCCTGGTCGCCGCCGGTCAGCCATATCTGCGCGAGGTGTGGCGGGACAGGACGTGGCGGCTCTACGCGGTGGTCGACCCGACCCCGCTGGTCGGCGCGCCGGGCCGGCTGGTCAGCTCCGGTCGGGCCGCCGTGCGGTTCGTCACCGACGCCCCCGGCGACGTGCCGGTGCGGGTGCGCTGGTCGCGGTGGCTGTCGCTCCAGGGGGCGGGCGGGTGCCTGCGGCCCGGCGCAGACGGATGGACCGATGTGCGGGTCCGGGTGCCGGGCCAATTCTCGATCTCCAGCAGCCTCACACCGGCGAAGCACTGCTAGCTCCACTACACACGCCGACTCAAGCTCGACCTTCAGGCATGCCCTCGACCTCGGATGGCGGCTGCCGTACGAGGCGTAACCGGAAGCAGAGCGGGTAAGCCCGGGCCCCGCTGACCGCCCCTGACGAGGCGGAGCCGTGAAGGAGAGGATGACGCGGCATCGGCCCTGACCGTCGCAGCCCCGCTACCCGTAGGGCGGCAGGAATGATCCTGGCGTGCGGGCTGGCCGCCGCTCTGCTTCGACTGCCCTTCCTCTGGACCGGGCTCGGCATGGACGAGGGGGGCTACGCGCACGTCGTACAACAGTGGTCCCGGGGTGCCCGGTTGTACGGGGAGGCGTGGCTCGACCGCCCGCAGGGGCTGCTGCTGACGTATCGGCTCCTGCTCTGGCTCAACGACGACGGCTGGACCATCCGGCTCGGTGCGGTGCTCGCGGGCCTGGGCATCACGGTGCTGGTCGGAATGATCGGTTGGCTCCTCGTGGATTCTCGGACGGGGGTAGCCGCAGCAGGGCTGTACGCCATGGCAGGAGTCGCCCCGAACATCGAGGGATTCACTCTCAACGGAGAACTGCTCGCCAGCTTCCCGGCGACCCTGGCCGTGGCCGCGGCCCTGCTCTGGCTCCGGTACCAGTCAGCGGGTTGGCTCGTCACGGCCGGCCTTGCGGCGGGCGTCGCCATGACGATGAAGCTGTCCGGCCTGGACGGGATAGCGGTCGGTCTGGTCGTGGCCCTTCTCCGTCCGCGGCCCGGCCGGGTCACCGGGTCGCCTCAGGCGCTCTTCCTCGGTGCGTCCGCCGCACCAGTCGGGCTGTCCGCCCTGCACGGCTGGCACCTGGGCTGGCGCGAGTACTGGACGGCGCTCGTCGGTTACCAGTTCGCCGCGATGGGTGAACCCGCCGCCGGACCCGCTGCCCGCTGGGCCGACTTCACCAGCAGCCTCGGTCCCGTCGCCCGGGACCTGGCGGTGGTGGCGGGGGCGGCCGCCGTCGGACTCTGGCTGCTGCGCGGCGCACGGCCGGCGAGGTGCGTCCTGCTTGCCTGGCTCGGCGGCGCAGCCCTGGGTGTGAATGTCGGTGGCTCGTACTGGCCGCACTACTACGTACAGCTGCTTCCGCCGCTCACGGTGGCGGCCGCAGCAGCGGTCGCCGCTGTCCGCCGGCCCCGCCTGCGGGTGGTGGCAGCCGTGACGGTTCTTCTGCCCCAGCTCATCTGGCTCGCCGCGCTGGTGCCGGCCACCGCCGAGGAACGGCAGCAGCGGATCCCCTACTACGGCCTCGCGCGCCGGGACGAACGGATCGCCGCGGTCATCCGGGCCGAGACTCTCCCGGACGACCGCATCTTCGTACTCATCTCGAGGAGCAACATCTACTTCCTCGCTCAGCGAACGACCGACTACCCGTACCTCTGGGGCAAGCCCATCGAGAAGATCCCCGACGCGCTGCCCCGCCTGCGGGCCATGCTCGACGGTCCGGAGCGCCCGGCATTGATCGTGCTGGACAGCGACCCGAGAAGGGTGGACAGATCCGGTGAGTTGAGCCGGGTCCTCGCCGAGCACTACCGCGTCCGGCGGGTGGTGGAGGGTGTGCCGCTGCTGACCACTGCCTAGTGCGGTGTCGCGTCGGCCGCCTGCGCGCAGGAGACGCGGGGCGCCTGGGGGCTGTCCGCCGGGGACAACTCCTGGTCCGGTGCTCACCGTCGGCGACAGCACTGGCAGCATGTCGGGCGTGTCTCACCACCTCGCGCGCTGGACCGGTCTCGCGGGTTCGGCGCTGCTCGCCGTCGCCGCGTTCCTCGGCGGAGCGCTGCCCGACGCGGACCTGCGCCCCACCCCGGTCAGCATCTGGCAGGGCCCGAACGGGCCGCTGATCATCGCCAGCTGGCTGGTCGGCACCGCGCTGATGGCGTACGCCTGGTGGGCGCTGCGCGACCGGGTGCCCTCGGCCCGCTGGGCCCTGGTCACCGCCGGGCTCTGGCTGCTGCCGCTGCTGTTCGCACCGCCGCTGGGCAGCCGCGACGTCTACGCGTACGCCTGCCAGGGGGCCAGTTACGCCGCCGGGATAAACCCGTACGAACAGGGCGTGTCGGCGCTGCCCTGCCCGTGGCTGGACACCATCTCCTACATCTGGCGGGACACCCCGGCGCCGTACGGGCCGCTGTTCGTGGTGCTCGCCGGCGCGGTGGTCAAGGCGACCGGGTCGCTGACCGGCAGCATCGTGCTGTTCCGGCTGATGGCGGTGGCCGGGGTGGCGCTGACTGCGGCCTGCCTGCCGGTGCTGGCCCGCCGGTGCGGGGTGCCGGCCGGCCGGGCGGTCTGGCTGGCGCTGGCCTGCCCGCTGGTCGCCGTGCACCTGGTCTCCGGTGCGCACAACGACGCGCTGATGGTGGGGCTGCTGGTGGCCGGGCTGGCGGTGCTGGTGTCCCGGCCGGGTCGCCCCGGCCCGCTGCTCGCCGCCGGCGTGCTGCTCGGGCTGGCCGGCGGGGTCAAGGTGACCGCGCTGGTCGTGTTGCCGTTCGCCGCGCTGGCCGCGATCGTCGGTGGGTTCTCGATCAGGGCGCTGGTGCGCGACGGTGGCTGGGTGGTCGGCGGGGCGGTCGCGACGGTGGTGGGCGTGACCCTCGCCGCGGGCCTGGATTTCGGTTGGATCGCCGGGCTGGAGCAGGGCGGCCTGGTGATCGCCTGGACGTCGCCGCCGACCGCGGTGGGGCAGACCGTGGCCTACCTCGCCGCGCCGTTCGGTTGGCACGGCGACCCGCTGCCGGTCACCCGGGGGATCGGGATGGCGGCGCTCGCGCTGGTGCTCATCTGGTTGTGGTGGCGGGCGCGCACCCGGGACCCGATCTGGCACGCCGGGCTGGCGCTGGCCGCCACGGTGGCGCTGGCCCCGCTGTTCCACCCCTGGTACTGGATCTGGCCGCTGACGGTGCTCGCGGCCACGGCGCGGCAGCGGACCGGCTGGTTCACGGTGGTGGCGCTGGTCTCGTCGTTCCTGGTGCTGGCCAACGGCACCGGCCTGCCGAGGTACACCAAGACCGTCGGTGCGCCGCTGATGACGCTGTTGGTGATCGTGGTGCTGGTCCGCTTGGTACGGTCGGCTCGGGCGGCCCGCCGGCCGGTCGCCGTCGACTGAGCGAAAGGTGCGCCGGTGAGCGATCCCGGCGCCCCGCCCGACGCCCCACCGCCGCCCGGCACCGCCCGGCTCGCCCGGTACGCCGGCCTGGCCGGGGCGGTGCTGCTGGCGGTCGCCGGCTGGCTCGGCGGCGCGCTGCCGGGCACCGCCACCGTGCCGACCTGGCGTGGGGACCGCGGCCCGCTGGTCGTCGGCGCCTGGCTGCTGGGCACCGCGCTGCTGGTCGGCGCGTGGTGGGCGCTGCGCCGGGGCGCCCCGTCGACGCGCTGGGCGTACCTGACCGCCGGGCTGTGGGCGCTGCCGGTGCTGGCCACCCCGCCGCTGGGCAGCCGGGACGTCTACTCCTACGCCTGCCAGGGCTGGGCGTACGCGCACGGCGTCGACCCGTACGCGACGGGGGTGGCCGGGGCCGGCTGCCCGTGGGTGGAGTCGGTCGCGCCGATCTGGCGGGACACCCCGGCCCCGTACGGGCCGTTCTTCGTGCTGCTCGCCGCGCTCGCGGTGACCCTCGGCGGCGACCTGGTCGGCACGGTGGTGGCGCTGCGCCTCGTCGCGGTGGTCGGGGTGCTGCTGACCGCGCTCTGCCTGCCCGGCCTGGCCCGGGCCGCCCGGGTGCCCACCCGCCGCGCCTCCTGGCTGGTGCTGGCCTGCCCGCTGGTCGGGGTGCACCTGGTGGCCGGCGCGCACAACGACGCGGTGCTGCTCGGCCTGCTGACGCTCGCCCTGCTGGTGCTGGTCCGGCTGCCCGGCCGGCCACCGGCGCTGCTGGTCGCCGGGGCGTTGCTCGGGCTGGCGGTGACGGTGAAGGCGACCGGGCTGGTGGTGCTGCCGTTCGCGGTGCTGGCCGCCGTGCTGGGCCGCTACACGGTCGGCGCGCTGGTGCGCGCCGCCGGCTGGCTGGCCGGCGGGGTGCTGGCCGGGCTGGCGGCCACCGCGCTGGCCGCCGGGCTCGGGTTCGGCTGGGTCGGCGGGCTGGCCCGCAGCGGCGACTCTCAGCAGTGGACCTCGCCGCCGACCGCCGTGGGTTTCGTCGTCGACTACGCCGGCGCGCTGGTCGGCCGGGACCCGGGCGCCGTGCCGGTGGCCCGGGCGGTGGCGCTGCTGCTGCTCGCCGTGCTGCTGGTCGTGCTCTGGTGGCGGGCCTGGCGGGCGCTGCGCCGGTTGAACGACGTCCGGCAGCGGGTGGCCCGGATCGAGGCGGCCCGTCCCCGGGTGGCGTTGCGGTCCGCCGGGCTGGCCCTGGCCGCCACCGTGGCGCTGGCCCCGGTGGTCCATCCCTGGTACCTCACCTGGCCGCTGGCCGTGCTCGCGGTCGCCGCGGCCCGGACCACCTGGTTCGTGCTGCCCTGCGCGCTCGCCACGTTCCTCACCCTGCCCGACGGCACCACCCTGGCCCGGTTCACCAAGGCCCCGGGCGCACTGGCGATGACCGCGCTGGTCGTCGGGCTGGCGGTGTGGGGCCTGCTCCGGCTGCGCCGAGCCCATGCCGCGCGCGCCGTCAGCCGGGCCCGCACCGCGCGCCCCGGCTGACGGGTCCGTGCCGCCGGCGTCCCACCACGGTCGGATCCGTTCTGCGAGATCTTGGTGCGAAAGGGCCCCTGGAAGGGCCGATTCCCTCCAAGATCTCTACGGAGGGAGGGCGGATCTCTGCGGGGCGGGGGCAGGCAGATGGGGGCCGGTCCGCCGTGCGGGTGGACTGGCGGAGCGGTGCCGACCGGCTGCCCGGTGCCGGGTTCGCGCAGGAAGGCCCCGGGCGAACCCGGGGCCTTCGCTGGAATCCTGCCTGGAAGGTCAGCAGTCGAAGTACATCGCGAACTCGTGCGGGGTCGGGCGCAGGCGTACCGGGTCGACCTCGTTGGTCCGCTTCCACTCGATCCAGGTCGAGATCAGGTCCGGCGTGAAGACGCCGCCGTCGAGCAGGTAGTCGTGGTCGGCCTCCAGCGAGTCGAGCACGGCCGACAGCGAGCCCGGCACCTGCTTGACGTCGCCCCACTCCTCCGGCGGGAGGTCGTACA
The DNA here is from genome assembly GCF_056780015.1 of Micromonospora sp. R311. Classification (NCBI taxonomy): domain Bacteria; kingdom Bacillati; phylum Actinomycetota; class Actinomycetes; order Micromonosporales; family Micromonosporaceae; genus Micromonospora; species Micromonospora sp. R311. Next base: position 27,829 of record NZ_JBSWCE010000027.1, on the reverse strand, counting down.
GGTCCTTGTCGATCGGGGCCGGCGGCTCGATCTTGCTCTTGATGCCGTCCAGGCCGGCCATCATCATCGCCGAGAAGGCGAGGTAGACGTTCGCCGACGGGTCCGGCACCCGGAACTCGACCCGCTTGGCCTTCGGGTTGCTGCCGGTCACCGGGATGCGGGTGCAGGCGGAGCGGTTGCGCTGCGAGTAGACCAAGTTGACCGGCGCCTCGAAGCCCGGCACCAGCCGGCGGTACGAGTTGACCGTCGGGTTGGTGAAGGCGAGCAGCGACGGGGCGTGGTGCAGCAGGCCGCCGATGTACCAGCGGGCCGTGTCCGACAGGCCGGCGTACCCGGTCTCGTCGTAGAACAGCGGCTCGCCGTTCAGCCAGAGGCTCTGGTGGGTGTGCATGCCGGAGCCGTTGTCGCCGAAGAGCGGCTTCGGCATGAAGGTCGCGGTCTTGCCGTTGGCCCACGCCTCGTTCTTCACGATGTACTTGAAGAGCTGGAGCTGGTCGGCCGCGTGGAGCAGGGTGGAGAACCGGTAGTTGATCTCGGACTGGCCGGCGGTGCCCACCTCGTGGTGCGAGCGCTCCACGGTGAACCCGGTGTCGACCAGCCGGCGCACGATGCTGTCCCGCAGGTCGGCGTAGTGGTCCACCGGCGGCACCGGGAAGTAGCCGCCCTTGTACGCGGTCTTGTAGCCGCGGTTGCCGCCCGGCTCGTCGCGGCCGGTGTTCCAGGCGCCCTCGATCGAGTCGATGTAGTAGTACGACTGGTGCGCCGAGGTCTCGTGGCGGATGGAGTCGAAGATGTAGAACTCCGCCTCCGCGCCGAAGTAGGCGGTGTCGGCGATGCCGCTGGCCGCCAGGTAGGCCTCGGCCTTCTTGGCCACGTTGCGCGGGTCCCGGCTGTAGGCCTCGCGGGTGAACGGGTCGTGGATGAAGAAGTTGAGCGCGAGGGTCTTCTGCGCCCGGAAGGGGTCGATGAAGGCGGTGGCGACGTCCGGGAGCAGGAGCATGTCCGACTCGTGGATCGCCTGGAAACCGCGGATCGACGACCCGTCGAAGGCCAGGCCCTCGGTGAAGAATTCGTCGTCGACGGACTCGACCGGCAGGTTGAAGTGCTGCATCACGCCGGGCAGGTCACAGAAACGTACGTCGACGAACTTCACGTCCTCGTTCTTGAGGTATCGCAGGAGTTCCTCGGGATTGGCGAACACACGTCCTCCTGGCACGTCCACGGGTGGCTAGGCTCTTGGCGACGCTATGGCCGCGCGGTTGCCCGGCCATGTCTTGAGTGTTTCTGCCGTGTTACGTCCCTCGCGCAGCGTCATCCGCGCCGCTCGACCGGGGCTGGGCGGCCGACCGGGAGCAACCGGCTGTGCCAGTGTATGGACACTTGACGCGGTTGGTCCCTTTTTGCGCGGTGGGTGCGGCTGATCCCACCCGGTCGCCCGCCATACCGCCTACTACCCTTGATCGCTGTGACCACGCCGCCTGACCGTCCCGTGCCGCCCGCCGCGGATCCCGCCTTCACCCCGCCGAGCCTGGGCCGCCGGTTCGGGGCACTGGTCATCGACTGGGTGCTCTGCCTGCTGGTGTCGAACTTTTTCGCCGACCCGGTGCGCGACGGCTGGGCGCCGGTCCTGGTGCTGGTGCTCGAGTACGGCTTCTTCCTGGGCCTGTTCGCGCAGACCCCGGGCATGTACGTCACGAAGGTCCGCTGCGTCGCCTGGGCCGACGGCGGCCGGATCGGCCTGCTCCGCGGCCTGCTGCGCGGCGTGCTGCTGGCGCTGGTGGTGCCGCCGCTGCTGATGGACGAGCACCGTCGCGGCCTGCACGACCGGCTCACCGGCTCGGTCGTCACCGACGCCCCCCGCCCCTGACCGGTTCCGCCGCGCCGGCTCCGGGGTCGCCATGATCGTCTTTCCCCGGGCAGGTCGCTGACCGAGGCTCCGCCCTGCTCACCCTCAGACGATCGAGGACGACCGGAGGTCGCGCGGACGGCAGGAGCCGGGGTCGACCGGCCCCGGCTCCTCGCGTACGTCTTCGGTCAGCGACCGCGCGTCTGGCGGAAGGCGCCGCGCGGCGGCCGCATGTTCTTCGGGACGGCGCCCTTGGGCATCTGCGGCCGGGCGGTGAGCGCCTTGAGGCGCTTGTCCAGCGAGTTGACGTCCTTGCCGCTGAGGTTGCGCGGCAGCCGCATCAGCGTCATCCGCAGCTTGCGGATCGGCAGCTCGCCCTCCTCCTGGCCGATCACGTAGTCGTAGAGCGGCGCGGAGCCGATCACCTTGGCCAGCCGGCGCTTCTCCTGGCCGAGCAGGCCCCGGACCCGCTGCGGGTTCCCCTCGGCCAGCAGGATCACCCCGGGCCGCCCGATGACCAGGTGCACCATGTCCATCTGGGTGGTGGAGCTGACGGCCGGGGTCACCCGCCAGTCGCCGCGCATGCTCTCCATGATCTGGGCCGCCGCGCCGGGCTGGCCCTCGGCCGCGTTCATCATCGCCCGGTTGGACCGCAGGTTGAGCACGATCAGCAGCGCCAGCAGGGCGAACAGGATGCCCACCGGCAGCCAGACCCAGCCCCAGAGGACGACCGCGACCACGGTGAGCGCGAGCGGGATCAGCACCGCGGCGGCGGCCAGCGGCGCGAACCACCTGTCCTGCTTGGCGGTGAACTTGAACACCATCCCGATCTGCTTCAGCCGCTGGCCGAACGAGACCTTCTCCTGGGGCTTTGCCATGCCCCAGAGTCTAGTGGTCGGCGCCCGCCGGGTTGATCCGCGGCCGGTGGTCGGTGGGCTGAGTACCTTACGTCGCCGACCGGCCCGGTGAGGCCCGGCGTAAGGAGGGGGAGCGGCCGAAGATCAGGCAGCGTGCCCATGCCCCGGCGGCACCTTCGCGCGGAGAGTCAAGGTCAGCAGATGACACGACGCACGGCAGGAGCCCGACATGTTCGGCAACGACGCGGAATTCCTTCTCTCCCTGCACCGCACGCACGCCGCGGAGCTGCGCGCCGAGGCGGCGGCGGACCGGCTCGCCCGGTCGCTGGCCCGGCGCGGAACCCGAGGCTGGCTCGGCCGCCGCCACCAGGCGGGCCGTACCGACGACGCCCGCCGGTGACCGCCCCCGCCCCGCCGGCGGCCGGCCCCGGTGTCGAGCCGCCGGCCGGGCCCGCCGACGGGCCGACCGGCGGCGCCGGCGGCGGCGCCGGCCGTGGCATGCTCGGAGCCGTGACCGCACGCGCCGCCAGCAGCATCCTCGTCGGCCGTCAGAGCGAACTGACGGCCCTGCGCGACGCCCTCGCCCGGGCCCGTACCGGGGAGCCGACCACGGTGCTGGTCGGCGGCGAGGCCGGGGTGGGCAAGACCCGGCTGCTGGAGGAGTTCGGCGGGCTGGCGGGCGCCGCCGGCGCGCGGCTGCTGATCGGTCAGTGTCTGGAACTGGGCGAGGCCGGCCTGCCGTTCGCGCCGTTCGCCGCCGCGCTGCGCGAGGTGCTGAAGCACGACGGCCCCGGCGTCCTCGACGGGTACGAGGCGGAGTTCGCCCGGCTGCTGCCGGAGCTGGCCCGGTTCCCGGCCGGAGTCACCGCGCCCGCCGCCCTGCCGATCTCCGACGCCCCGCGCGGCTACCTGTTCGACCTGGTCGCCGGGCTGTTCCACCGGCTCGCCGCGGCCCAGCCGCTGGTGCTGGTGATCGAGGACCTGCACTGGGCCGACCGGTCCACCCGCGACCTGATCGGCTTCCTGGTCCGGGCCGCCCGCACCGCCCGGCTGCTGCTGGTCTGCACCTACCGCACGGACGAACTGCACCGCGGGCACCCGCTGCGCCCCTTCCTCGCCGAGCTGGACCGGGCCCGCGGCGTCGAGCGGGTCGAGCTGGGCCGGCTGGACCGGGACGGCACCGCCGCGATCCTGGCCGACCTGCTCGGCGCCGAACCGGCCGCCCGGGCCGTCGACGACATCCACGACCGCACCCAGGGCAACCCGTTCTTCATCGAGGAGCTGGCCGCCGCCGGCGACCCGATCGGCTGCGCCGCGCTGCCGGACACGCTGCGTGACCTGCTGCTGGCCCGGGTGGACCGGCTGCCCGACGCGGCCCAGCGGGTGCTGCGCATCGCCGCGGCCGGCGGCACCCGCTTCGCCCACCAGCTGATCGCCGAGGTGGCCGCTCTGCCCGAGCCGGAGCTGGAGGACGCCCTGCGCGCCGCCGTCGCCGCCCAGCTGGTGGTGGCCGACCCGGACGGCGACTACGAGTTCCGGCACGCCCTGGTCCGCGAGGCCGTGCACGACGAGCTGCTCCCGGGGGAGCACGCCCGGCTGCACGCCCGGTTCGCCGCCGCCGTCGAGGCCCAACCCCACCTGGTCCCCGCCGGTCGCGCGCCGGCCGAGATCGCCCACCACTGGTACGCCGCGCACGACCACCCCCGGGCCCTGGTGACCGCCCGCGCGGCCGCGTGCGCCGCCGCCGAGCGGTACGCGTACGCGGAGCAGAGCCGGCTGCTGGAACGGGTGCTGGAGCTGTGGGAGCTGGTGCCCGACGCGGCCGACCGGCTCGGCATGGACCACCTCGCGGTGCTGGAGGAGACGCTGACCGCCGCCAGCACCGCCGGCGACTACAAGCGGGCGCTCACGCTGACCCGGGCCGCGCTGGCCGAGGTCGACGCCGACGCCGAGCCGCTGCGCGCCGCCCGGCTGCTCGACCGGCACGCCCGGATGCTGGCCATGCTGGGCAAGGCCGACGGCGCCGCCGAACTGCGGGAGGCGTACCGGCTGGCCGGCCTGGTGCCGGACGGGCCGGAGCGGCTGCGCCTGCTCGCCGGGATCACCGCACAGCTGGCCCGGATCGACCCGGTCGACGGCACCCGGCTCGCCGGCGAGGTGCTGGCGACGGCGGAGGCGGCCGGGATCGACGCCACGCTGCTGCCGCTGCAACTGGCGGTGCTCTGCCGCCGCGACGACTCGGCCGAGCTGGGGCTGGCCGACCTGCGCCGCGCCGAGGAGCTGGCCCGGGCCGCGGACAACCCGGAGGCCCTGGTCAGCGCGCTGGTCTACAGCTCCGACGCGCTCTTCGAGCTGGGCCGCTACGCCGAGTCGGCGCAGGCCGCCGCGGACGGGGTCAGCGAGGCCCGCCGGGTCGGGATCAGCCGCTCCACCGGCGCCTACCTGCTCTCCAACCAGGCCGAGGCGCTGCTCGCCCTGGGCCGGTGGACGGAGGCCGAGGAGGTCTGCGCCGAGGCGGCCCGGATCGACCCGCCCGGCGTCTCCGGCCTGCACTGGCTGCAACTGCGCGCCGGGCAGCGACTGGCCCAGGGCCACCCGGGCGCGGACGAGGCGGTCGGCCGGGCGTTGAGCTTCCTGACCCGCCCCTACCTGCACCCGCACCAGCGGTTGCCGCTGCTGGAGCTGCGGCTGGAGGCGGCGCTGGCCGCCGACGACGGCACCGAGGCGCGGCGCGCGGCCGAGGCGGCGCTGACCGACCCCGCCCTGTCCGGCTGCCCCCGGTACGGCTGGCCGTTGCTGACCGCCCTGGCCCGGACCGCCCGGCGGCTCGACGACGCGCCGCTGGCCGCCCGGGTCGCCGCGCTCGCCGCCACGGTGCCGGTCCGCTTCCCGGCCGAGCGGGCGCACGCGGCCGAGGTCGCCGCCACCGTCGCCGGCGGGGACGACCCGCTGGTCGCCTGGCGGACGGCGGTCAGCGCGTGGCGGGCCGACGGCCAGCCCTGGCCGCTGGGCCGGGCGTTGCTGTCGCTGGCCGAGGCGGCCGCCGCCGCCGGCGAGCGGGACGAGGTGTCGGCGGCGGTGGCCGAGGTCGCCGCGATCGCCGACCGGCTCGGCGCGCCGCCGCTGGCCGAGCAGGCCGCGACCCTGGCCCGCCGGGTCGGGCTGCGCGGCGCGACCCGGGGCCGTCCCGGCGCCGACCTGCTCACCCTGCGCGAACGCGAGGTGCTGCGGCTGGTGGCCGAGGGGCACAGCAACAGCCGGATCGCCGAGCGGCTGTTCATCTCGCCGAAGACGGCGAGCGTGCACGTCTCGCGGATCATCGCGAAGCTCGACGTGAGCAACCGGGTCGAGGCCGCCGCGCTGGCCCACCGCCTCGGCCTGCTCGGCGAGCCCGCCGCCCGCTGATCCTTCCCAGGGCCCGGCCCACGGGCTCCGGTTGGGCAGCGGTCAGTGGCGGGGCAGGTAGATCCGCCAGCCGTCGACGGTGACCAGGTCGAGGCGGGCCGGTTCGGCGCGCATCCGCTCGTCCAGGCGGGCGGCCAGCGGCGAGCCGGCCGGCGCGACCCAGGCCGGCGCCGCCGCCCGCCGCACCGCCCGCCGGTACGGCAGGTAGCGGTCGTGGCCGGGGCGCAGGTCGTCGCCGACCACCGCGCAGACCACGTCCTCGGCGCTGGCGAAGGTGAGCCGGTTGCAGGTCCAGTAGCCGCCGTACACGTGCCGGACGCCGCGTTCGCGCAGGGCGGACACGAGTCCGGCGTGCCGGGCCTCGGCGGCCTGCGCGGCCGGGGCCGTGCGGACCGCGCCGGCCGTGGCCACCGCGGCGGTGCCGACGCCCGCCGCGAGCACGCCGACGGCCGCGACCCGGAGCGCGACCGCACGCCACCGCGCCGCGTCCGAGGTGGCCGTCCGGAGAGCGGCCCCCCGGGCGGCCGTCCAGAGGGGCCAGAGCAGGGCGGGCAGCGAGATCAGCAGGCAGGACAGGTAGCGGGAACTCTCCACCGGGGTCCGCCCGGCCGCGCTGCTGCCGGCGTACGTCGCGAGCGTGGCGACCCCGGCCACGACGAGCGCCAGCCGCACCGCCGCCCCCACCCGCACGTCCACCGTCCCCGGGCGGGCGGCGGTGCGACCGCCGCGGAGGGTGCGCCAGGCGGTGGCGGCGGCGATGACGACCAGCACCGGGAGGGCCGCCGCCCACCACAGCTGCCAGCCGGCGCAGTGGCTCGGCGAGCAGAAGCCCATGCCCAACGGCGGCCCGAGCACCAGCGCGCCGTGCAGCCGGTCGGCCCAACCGGCGGGCTGGTCGGCGCCGCCGGCGGTCAGCACGGCGGTGAGCGGGTCACGGCCGGCCAGCAGGCTGTGCCCGAGCAACGGGGCGGCGCCGAGCAGGGCGGCCAGCCCGAGCAGCGCCCCGGCCCGGCCGCGCAGTTCCCGCCACCGGAACCCGACCAGCACCGCGCCGGTGGCCGCCACGTACGGCAGCACCAGCGGGTCCACCCAGACCATCAGCCCGGCGAGGAACCCCCAGGCCGCCCAGCGGGGCAGCCGCCGGCCCGGCCCACCGGCCGCCAGGTCGTGAGCCAGCAGGGCGAGCGCCGCCCCGGCCGGGTTCATCTCGGGATAGCCGCCGCCGGCGATGAGCTGGTTCTTGACGATCCGGTCCGAGCCGAACGCGAGCAGCGCGACCACCAGCAGGGCGAACCAGCGGTCCCCGGTGAGCCGCCGCGTCAGCCGCCAGGCGAGCAGCACGAACGCCGCGTACAGCGCCAGGGTCGGCAGGCGCAGCCCGAGCAGGGACGGCCCGGCCACCGCGAACACCGGCGCGGCCAGGTACGCCTCCAGGGTGCCCATGTACGCCTGGCCGTAGAACCAGACCGGGAACTGGCGGCCCTCGGCGATGTGCAGCGCGGCCAGGCCCATGGTGGCCTCGTCGCTGTTCGTCGGCGGGGCGTCGTGCAGCAGCAGCCAGAGGCGGTAGCCGACCCCGGCCACGATCGCGACCACGGTGAGCAGGGTGGGCAGCCGCGGCCACGGGGTGCCCGGCAGCGCGCCCGGCGCGGCGCGGTGCTGCTGGCGTACCCCCGTGGTCATGGGTCGATCATGGCACCCGGCCGGCCACCGGCCGGGCAGCGGTGCCGGCGGGTCAGCCGGCGGTGGCGACCGCGGCGCCCTTGCGGGCCTCGAGGGCCTGCTGATAGAGCCGGCCGGCGCGGTACGACGAGCGCACCAGCGGCCCGCTCATCACCCCGGCGAAGCCGATCTCCTCGGCCTCCTCGCGCAGCTCGACGAACTCCTCCGGCTTGACCCAGCGGGTGACCGGGTGGTGCCGGGTGGAGGGGCGCAGATATTGCGTGATGGTGATCAGCTCGCAGCCGGCCTCGTGCAGGTCGCGCAGCGCCTGGGAGACCTCGGCCCGCTCCTCGCCCATGCCCAGGATCAGGTTGCTCTTGGTGACCAGGCCGGCGGCACGGGCCTGCCGGATCACGTCCAGCGAGCGCTCGTAGCGGAACGCCGGGCGGATCCGCTTGAAGATCCGCGGCACGGTCTCCACGTTGTGCGCGAGCACCTCGGGGCGGGACCCGAACACCTCGGCGAGCTGCTCCGGGACGGCGTTGAAGTCGGGGATCAGCAGCTCCACGCCGCAGCCGGCCTGGAGCGCGTGGATCTGGCGCACCGTCTCGGCGTAGAGCCAGGCGCCGCCGTCGGGCAGGTCGTCCCGGGCCACGCCGGTGACGGTGGCGTAGCGCAGGCCCATGGCGGCCACCGACTCGGCGACCCGGCGCGGTTCGTCGGCGTCGAACTCGGCCGGCTTGCCGGTGTCGATCTGGCAGAAGTCGCAGCGGCGGGTGCACTGGTCGCCGCCGATGAGGAAGGTGGCCTCCCGGTCCTCCCAGCATTCGTAGATGTTGGGGCAGCCGGCCTCCTGGCACACGGTGTGCAGCCCCTCGCGCGAGACGAGCCCGCGCAACTGGGTGTACTCCGGGCCCATCTTGGCCTTGACCTTGATCCACGGCGGCTTGCGCTCGATCGGCGTCTCGGCGTTGCGCGCTTCGATCCGCAGCATGCGCCGCCCCTCGGGGGCGGGCGTCGCGGTGCGCGCGGCCGGGCCGGTCGTCGGCGCGGAGTGCTCGATCGTCACGAATCCGAGCCTACGCCGGACGGCCGCCGTCGATGTACGTCGGGCGACCGGCGTCACGCCGCCGGGCTTGTGACGGTCGACACCCGCCCACTCCGAAAAGGCGTCACATCCGGGCCGGCCGGCCTGCTACCGTCCCCGGCAAAGCTGTGACGGAGCCGAGTAGCGGGCCGATCCGCCAGCCCAGAGAGCCGCCGGTTGCTGCGAGGCGGTCTGGCGCCGGCCCGCGAAGACCCTCCCGAGCTGCGGGAAGAACGGCGCGCGCGCCCAGTAGACCCCGCCCGGCTGGCCCCGGTCACCAGGCGACGAACGAGGCCCCCGTGCGCGGGGGCGAAGGTGTGGTGGCACCGCGAGGTTCCCGCTCGCCCACACCTCCCGGGGATGGCGTTGCGACCAGACCGAGGAGGTAACCGCCGTGCAACGCGTCCTGTCCCACCAGCTTCCCGCCCAGGTCGGCGCGCCCGTCCGGATCGCCGGCTGGGTGCACCGCCGCCGACTGCTCAAGTCGGTGGCCTTCCTGATCGTCCGGGACGCCGCCGGGCTCGCCCAGGTGGTGGTCACCGACCCGGCCGTCCGCGCCCAGGTGGCGGCGCTGACCGAGGAGACCGTCGTCGAGGTCACCGGCACGGCGGTCGCGAACGACACCGCGCCCGCCGGGGTCGAGGTCACCGCGCCGGTGGTACGACCGCTCGGCCCGCCCGCCGAGCCGCCCCCGTTCGACCTCTACCGGCCGGCGCTGACCGCGACCCTGCCCACCCAGCTCGACCACGCGCCGGTCGCGCTACGCCACCCGACCCGCTCGGCGGCGCTGCGCGTCTCGGCGGCGGCGGTGGCCGGCTTCCGTGCCGCGCTCGACGGCCGCGACTTCGTGGAGATCCACACCCCGAAGGTGGTCGGCTCGTCCACCGAGAGCGGGGCGGACGTGTTCGGGCTGGACTGGTTCGGCCGGCCCGCGTACCTGGCCCAGTCGCCGCAGTTCTACAAGCAGCTGATGGTGGGGGTGTTCGAGCGGGTCTACGAGGTCGGGCCGGTGTTCCGGGCCGAGCCGCACGACACCGTCCGGCACCTGGCGCAGTACACCTCGCTCGACGCCGAGCTGGGCTTCGTCGCCGACCACCGGGACGTGATGGCCGTGCTGCGCGACGCGCTCGCCGGAATGCTGGGCAGCGTCACCGGGCGGGCCGGTGCCGCGCTGGCCACGTTGGGCGTCACCGCCCCCGCGGTGCCGGCGGAGATCCCGGCCGTGCACTTCACCGAGGCGCTGAAGATCGCCGGGGCGCCGGCCGACGAACCGGACCTGGCCCCGGCGCACGAACGCGCGCTGGGGGAGTGGGCGCGGCGCGAGCACGGGTCGGAGTTCCTCTTCGTCACCGGCTACCCGATGGCCAAGCGACCGTTCTACACCCATCCGGACCCGGCCCGGCCGGCCTACTCCAACGGCTTCGACCTGCTCTTCCGGGGCCTGGAGCTGGTCACCGGCGGGCAGCGGCTGCACCGGCACGCCGACTACCTGGCCGCGCTCGCGGCGCGCGGCGAGCCGGTCGAGCCGTACGCCGGCTACGTCGACGCGTTCCGGCACGGCATGCCGCCGCACGGCGGCTTCGCCATCGGCCTGGAGCGCTTCGTCGCCCGGCTGACCGGCGCGGCCAACGTCCGCGAGGTCACCGCCTTCCCGCGCGACCTGCACCGGCTCACGCCGTGACCGGTGGGCGGATCAGGTCCCGCCCGCCGGCACGCTAGGGCGCGATCGGGAGGCGGCGCTTGTGGTCCGTGGCCCGGTAGCGGGCCACCAGCGCCGCCTCCACCTCCGCCGGGACCGGCCGGCCCTCCAGGTAGTCGTCGATGTGCTCGTACGCCAGGCCGAGCGCGTCCTCGTCGAGCTTGCCGGGAGCCAGGGTCTCCAGGTCGGCGGTGGGCGCCTTGCCGACCAGTTCGGCGGGGGCGCCGAGCGCCGCGGCGAGCGCGCGGACCCGGCGCTTGGTCAGCCCGGTCAGCGGGACGACGTCCGCCGCGCCGTCGCCGTGCTTGGTGAAGAAGCCGGTGACCGCCTCGGCGGCGTGGTCGGTGCCGACCACCAGCCCGTCCGCCGCCCCGGCCACCGCGTACTGGGCGATCATGCGCTGCCGGGCCTTGATGTTGCCGTGCACGAAGTCCTGGTGGGCGGCGTCCCGGAAGGTCAGCCCGCCGGCGACCAGCGCGTCCAGGGCGGCGTCGGCGGCCGGTTTGACGTCGACCGTGAGCACCCGGTCCGGCCGGACGAACTCCAGCGCGGCCTGCGCGTGGTGCTCGTCGGCCTGCACCCCGTACGGCAGGCGCATCGCGACGAAGACGGCCGGGTGCCCGGCGTCGCGGGCCCGTTCCACGGCGAGCTGACAGAGCCGGCCGGCGGTGGTGGAGTCCACGCCGCCGCTGATGCCGAGGACCAGCGCCGCCAGCCCGGTGTCGACCAGACGGTCGGCGAGGAAGACGATCCGGCGCTCGATCTCCTCGGCGGCGTCGAAGGTCGCCGACACCTGGAGCTCCTCGGCGATCCGCCGCCGGGTCGACAGCACGTCGGTCATCGGGGCACCGTTCTCCGTCTCAGGCGGGACCGAGCAGGTCCCAGGGGTTGCCGGCGAGGTCGCGGAAGACGGCGACCCGGCCGTACGACTCGGTGTGCGGGGGTTTCACGAACTCCACCTTCGCCTCGACCATCCGCCGGTAGGTGGCGTCGAAGTCGTCGACCTGGAGGAAGAAGCCGACCCGGCCGGCGGTCTGCGCGCCGACCGCCGCCTCCTGCCGCTCGCCGTCGGCGCGCGCCAGGAGCAGCCCGGTCCCGCCGCCCGGCGGGCGGACCACCACCCAGCGCTTCGGTCGGCCGTCGAAGGTCTGCGAGGGCTTGTCCTCCGCCAGCTCGAAGCCGAGCACCTCGGTGAAGAAGGCGATCGCCGGGTCGTACTCGGCGACGACGAGGGTGACGAGATCGATCCGCATGGCCACCGGTCAGGCCAGCAGCGCCGGCAGCCGGCGCTCGACCACGGGCAGCACGTCGGCGACCGTGACCGGGCGGCCCAGCTCGGCGGTGAGCGAGGTGACCCCGGCGTCGCGGATGCCGCACGGCACGATCCGGTCGAAGTGGCCCAGGTCGCAGTCGCAGTTGATGGCGAAGCCGTGCAGGGTCACCCCGCGGGCGACCCGGATGCCGATGGCGGCGACCTTGCGGGCCGGGCCCCGGTCGTCCTCCGGCACCCAGACCCCGCTGCGCCCCTCGACCCGGCCGGCGGTCAGCCCGAACTCGGCGCACACGTCGATCAGCAGCTGCTCGGTGCGGCGGACGTAGGCGACCACGTCCACCGGGTCGGGCAGGCGCAGGATCGGGTAGCCGACCAGCTGCCCCGGGCCGTGCCAGGTGATCTTGCCACCGCGGTCCACGTCGACGACCGGGGTGCCGTCCACCGGACGGTCCCACGGCTCGGTGCGCTTGCCCGCGGTGTAGACGCTCGGGTGCTCCAGCAGCAGCACGGTGTCACCGCGCTCGCCGGCCACCACCGACTCGTGCAGCCGGCGCTGCTCGTCCCAGGCGGCCTGGTAGTCGAGGAGACCGGCGCGGACGGCCGTGAGGCCGGGGGTCGTCGTGGTCACGGCGTCCAGCCTAGTCCCGTACTCGCCGGTCACCTGGGGTGAGCCGGCTCACCACGGGCGGCTCAGGCCGGCGGGACCCGCCACAGCCAGACGTCGTCCACCCGCTGCGGCTCGCCGAGCAGCGCGGTCACGGTGCGGCGCACGGTCTCCTCGTGCACGTCGTACTTCGCGCCGTGCACCCGGTCCGGCAGCACCACCACCTCGACCCGCCAGTGCCGCAGGTCGGCGCGGACCGCGGTGACCGAGCCGGCGGTGATGATCGGCACCAGGCCGTCCCGGCCGGCCTGGTGCACCAGGGTGTCGAACAGGCGCGGGACCGGGCCGATCCGGCCCCGGCCGTCCGGCCCGCCGGGGCCGAGGAAGAACCCGGACGGGATGGCGAACTCGCCCTGCCGGTGCGAGAGGGCGTACGCCTGCCAGCGCTGGCCGTCGGGGTAGACGTCCAGGGTCAGCGGCACCGGGGTGAGCACCCCGCCGGGGGAGACGTACTCCCGCCAGGTGCCGGCGGTGATGAACCGCGGGATCGGCTCGCGCTCGGTGGTCAGCAGGGGCGTCGGCACCAGCGGCACCAGCGCCACGGCGAACCCGACCGCCCAGGCCAGCCTCGCCGACCGGTGCCGGGGCGGGTCGGCGCGCAACCGGTCGACGGCGTACGCCAGCAGCAGCCCGATCATCGGGGCCACCACCAGCGCCAGCCGCGCGGGCAGGGCGGCGTTCACCACCGGCAGCTGCCCGACCAGGTCGAAGGGCATCGGCAGGTCGGTGCGGCGACCGTCGACCTTGGCCTGCGGCCCGAAGGAGAGCAGGGTGAAGACCACCGCGGTGACCCCGATCGCCCAGAGCGTGGCCCGGCGGCCCGGGTCCGCGCGCCGCCACAGCGCCACGAAGCAGGCCACCGCGAGCACCAGCAGCGGTACGCCGAAGAACGAGTTCTCCTCGGTCGGGTTCGGCGCCAGCCGGGTGCCCAGCCCCACCTCACCGGCGAGCGACCGGCGCGGGTACGCCCCGTACGAGGCCACGTCCTCGGAGTGGATCACCGCGTCGAAGCCGGTGCCGTGGAAGCGCTGCGGGCCGGCGAAGTGCAGCCAGAGCGGGTAGGCCAGCAGCACCCCGGCGACCACGGCGGTCACCGCCAGCCCGCGCAGGAAGGTCGGCAGCGCGGCCCGGGCCTCGGCGCGGCGGGCCGGGTGCAGGGCCCAGACGGCGAGGAAGACGCCGAGCGCGAGGGCGGTGAAGAAGAGCCCCTCGGCCGCGATGGAGAAGGCGACCGCCACCAGGACGCCGAGCACCACCCCGTCGCGCAGCCAGTGCTCGGGGCGGCGCAGCGCGAACACCCGCCAGACCAGCAGCGGCACCAGCCAGCCGGCGGTCCAGTTCAGGTGGGCGTTGGCGTGCGAGACCATGCCGGGGGAGAAGGCGATGAACAGCGCGCCGACCGCGGCGGCCAGCGGGCTGCGCACCAGCTGCCGGGAGAGCAGCCAGTACCAGGCCAGCGCGGTGGCGACCAGGTTGAGGGTGAGGATCACCAGGAACGTCGCCGGCGGCCCGACCAGGTAGGTCAGCGGGGCGAAGACCGCGGCGTACACGGTGATCGAGGTGTTGACCGCGAGGTTCACCCCGTCCGGCACGTTGACCAGGTACGTGAAGAGCGGGTTCTCCCCGTGGGTCAGCGCGTGCCCGCCGAAGGCCAGCAGCCACTCGAAGAGCGCCTGGTCGCTGGAGTTGACCGTGATCGTGCGGACGTTCGGGTCCCGCCACAGCCCGCTGGTCACCCAGCCGGCGAGGGCGAGCGCGGCCAGCGCCACGAGCAGGTCGGCCCGCCGGTCGCGGGCGACGCGCGGGGGCGAGGCGGGCGAGGGCGCCAGGGACGGGGAGATCGGCACGCAGCGGACGTTACCAACCGGACCTGGACACGCCGGTCAGACCCGAAGGCTCGGCCGCTGTGTCGGGGCCACCCGGGCGCCCCGCCGTGCCGACCGGCCGGAACGCCCGCCGGCGAAGCCGCCGCACACCTCGATCACGATGAATATGTGAGCGTGGCCCATGTCACACCATCGACACATCGACGTAACGTCGCGGCAATTCGCGGGTGACCCAGTTCACAATCCCCCGTCAGGAGGCCCCCCGTGCGCCGCTCCCCATCCCTGCTCGCCCGGCTCACCGGCGCCGTCGCCGGTGCCGTGCTCGTCGCCGCGGCGGCGTTGACCGTCGCCGCGCCCGCCCAGGCCGCCAGCCTCACCCAGGTCACCGGTTTCGGCTCCAACCCCGGCAACCTCGCCATGTACGCCTACCGGCCGGACAACCTGCCGGCCAACGCGCCGGCCGTGGTGCTGCTGCACGGCTGCACCCAGAACGCCGCCGGCTACTTCGCCAACTCCGGCTGGCAGAAGTACGCCGACCAGTGGAAGTTCGCCCTGATCGTGCCCCAGCAGTCGAGCGCCAACCAGCCGCTGAGCTGCTTCAACTGGTTCGTCGAGGGGGACATCACCCGGGGCCAGGGCGAGGCGCTGTCGATCAGGCAGATGGTCGACTACGCGAAGAACACCTACGGCACCGACGCCAGGCGGGTCTTCGTCAGCGGGCTCTCCGCCGGCGGGGCGATGAGCGCCGTCATGCTCGCCACCTACCCGGACGTCTTCGCCGCCGGCTCGGTCATTGCCGGCCTGCCGTACCGGTGCTCGCCGCCGGCGTCGACCAGCACCTGCCAGTACAGCGGGGTGGACAAGACCCCGACCGCCTGGGGTGACCTGGTCCGCGCGGCCTACCCCGGCTACTCCGGCCCGCGGCCCCGGGTGTCCATCTGGCACGGCACCTCCGACTCGACAGTGGTCCCGGCCAACGCCGTCGAACTGCGCGACCAGTGGACCAACGTCCGGGGCGTCCCGCAGACCCCGACCAGCACCGCGTCGCTGGCCGGCAACACCAGCCTCGAGGTGTACGGCAACAACGACGTCCGCCTCTACCGGGTCGCCGGCATGGGCCACGGCACCCCGGTGGACCCCGGGTCCGGCGCCGAGCAGTGCGGCAGCACCGCCGCGTACTTCCTGGACACCATCTGCTCGACCTACCGCGACGCGGTCTTCTTCGGCCTGAACGGCGGCGGGACCGACCCGACCCCCACCAGCCCGACGCCGACCCCGACCAACCCGCCCACCTGTGTCACCGCCAGCAACTACGCCCACGTCACCGCCGGCCGCGCCTACCACTCCGGCGGCTACGCCTACGCCAACGGCTCCAACCAGCGGATGGGCCTCTACAACACCTTCAACACCAGCACCCTCAAGCAGACCGGCCCCGACTACTGGGTGATCGGCTGCTGACCCCTGAGAAGGAGGGCCCTTCCCGACCCGACGGGAAGGGCCCTGCGCGTCACTCGGTGAGCGCGGCGTGGAGGGCGCCGGGGAGGTCGGGATGCTGGTAACCGAAGCCGGCGGCGGTGAGGACGCCGGGGAGGACCCGGGAGCTGGAGAGGGCCTCGGTGGAGAAGCCGCCGAGCACCACCTTCAGCGCCAGCGCCGGGATCGGCATGAACGCCGGGCGGTGCAACTGCCGGGCCAGCTCCCGGGTGAACTCGGCGTTGGTCGACGGCGCCGGACCGACCATGTTGACCGGTCCGGCCACCGTGTCGGAGGCGAGCAGGAACACCGTGGCCGCCAGCCAGTCCGCCATCGAGATCCACGGCCACCACTGCCGGCCGCTGCCCAGCTTGCCGGAGACGCCCAGCCGCATCGGCAGCAGTTGCGGTTTGAGCATCCCGCCGTCGCGGTGCAGCGGCAGCCCGATCCGCAGCCGCACCACCCGTACGCCCGCGTCCTCGGCCGGCCGGGTCGCGGCCTCCCAGACCCGGCAGACGTCGGCCAGGAAACCCTCGCCGGCCGGCGCGTCCTCCTCCACCGCCCGGTCGCCGGTGTCGCCGTACCAGCCGACGGCCGACGAGTTGAGCAGCGCCTTCGGCCGGTCCTCGGCGGGCAGGCCGGCGATGGTGATCGCCAGCGTGGTGGTGGTGTCCACCCGGCTGGAACGGATCACCTGCCGGTACTCGGCGTTCCAGCGCCGGTCGCCGACCCCGGCGCCGGCCAGGTTGACCACCGCGTCGGACTCGGCGACCAGCGCCGGGTCGAGCTGCGCCGCCGACGGGTTCCACTGCCGCTCGCCCGCGCCGCGTGCCGGCCGCCGGACCAGCCGGGTGACCTGGTGCCCGTCGGCGACCAGCCGGTCCGCCAGCCGGGTGCCGAGGAAGCCGGACGCGCCGGCCATCAGGATCCGCATACCCATATCTTCGGATACGGGCCGCGGCGCGGATGCGTTGAGGCGGGTGGACCTTCTCTCACCCCACCGGTGCCGGCCGCAGGTCGGCGAGCAACCGCTCGACCTCCGCGTACGCGTCGGCGGGCAGCGGGCCCAGCCCGAGCGTGGCGAAGTTCTCCTCGGCCTGGGCGACCGTGCGGCAGCCGGGGATCGGCACCGTCCGGGGGCTGCGGGCCAGCAGCCAGCCGAGCGCGCCCTGGGCGAGGGTACGGCCGTCCGCGGTGAGCGCCGCCCGGACCTGCTCGACCCGGGCCTGCCACGCCGGCGTCGGCCGCCCGTCGGTGAACCAGACCAGCCACTCCGGCGCCATCCCGCGCACGTCGTCCCGGCCGACCGCCCGCTGCGAGCCGGTGAGCAGCCCCATCGCCAGCGGCCCGCGGTTCAGGCTGGCCAGGTCGTACGCGTCGCAGACCGCCAGCGTGGCGGCGTTGTCCAGCAGCACCGACTGGTCGTGCTGCACGGCGGCGCAGTGCGGGCCGGCCTTCGCGAACGCCTCGGCCGAGGCGGGGTTGTCGGTGCTCCACCCGTACGCCCGGATCTTGCCCTGGCCGACCAGGTCCTCCAGCGTGTCGACCAGGTCGAGCGCGGCGGTGGCCGGCAGGTCGTTGATGTGCAGCTGGTAGAGGTCGACGTGGTCGGTGCCGAGCCGGCGCAGCGACTCCTCCAGGCTCTGCACGCAGTAGGCGGGACCGGCGTCGGTGCCCGTCCACCGCCGGGTCGCCTCGTCGGCGCGGTTGCCGAACTTGGTGGCGATCACCGCCCGGTCGCGGCGGCCGGCCAGCGCCCGACCGAGGACCCGCTCGCTGTGCCCGGCGCCGTAGTTGCTGGCCGTGTCGAAGAGGGTCACGCCCGCGTCGAGCGCGGCGTGGATGGTGCGGACGGACTCGTCGTCGTCGACCTCACCCCAGCCGAACGGCTGGCCGCCGTCGCCCCACAGCGGTCCGCCGATCGCCCAGCACCCCATGCCGACCGCGCTGACCTCGATCCCGCTGCGACCCAGTGTCCGTATCATAGTCATGCGCCCAGCCTTCAACCTGGAGCGCGCTCCAGGTCAAGCGTTACGCTGCCGCCATGCCCGGCTACGCCCCCTCCGAAGCCGCCCGCCGCAGCGGGTTCAGCCTCGACACCCTCCGGTACTACGAGAAGATCGGCCTGCTCAGCGGCGTCGGCCGCACCTCCGCCGGCCGGCGGGTCTTCACCGACGAGGACCTCAGCTGGCTGGTGCTGTTCCGCTGCCTGCGCGACACCGGCATGCCGATCGCCGAGATGTGCCGCTACGCCGAACTCGCCCGCGAGGGCGACCACACCGCCGGTGAGCGGAAGGCGCTGCTCCAGCGGCACGCCGAGCGGGTCGAGGAGCAGATGCGCCTGCTCCAGCGCCAGTATGACCACCTCCGCGAGAAGATCCGCTTCTACGAGCGCCAACCTGGAGCATCGGTCCTCACGGGGGTACGTGCCCACGACGACCAGACGCAGCACCGGACTACCGGGGTTGGGGGCGATACCTGTCAGTCATCAAAATGACTCACAGGTATCACGCTCGACCGCAACAGGCGCCGTCCGGCCGGTCCCTCAGCCGGCGTGGGCCAGCCGGGCGAGCACCGGGGTGAGCGGGTCGAGCGCGTCCCTGCGGACGACGAAACGGGTGACGCCCCAGCGGCGCCGGTGCTCGGCCACCGCCGCGACGATCTCGTCCTCGGTGCCGATCAGCACGAACGGGGTGGCCAGCAGTTCGGCGACGGTCAGCCCGGTCTCCTCGGCGGTCTGCGCGGCGGCCCCCTCGGCGTCGTCGGTCACCACGACCCGCTGCACCAGGGCCTCCAGCACCGGCGGCTCGGCGCGCCCGGCCGCCCCGGCGGCCACGCACTCGAGCTGGTGCTCGATCTCCGCCGCCCGCCAGCGCACCTCGTGCTGGTGCCCGTCCGGCAGGGTACGGCCCAGCCCGGCCAGCCCGACCACGTCGGCGTGCTCACCCGCCCAGCGCAGCAGCGCGGAGTTCGCCCCGCCGAAGGTCAGCGGGATCCGCCGCACCGGGCGCGGGGTCTCCAGCCGGGCCGCCCGCATCGCCAGCTCCGGGGTGTCGACGGTGACCTCGTCGCCGTCGAGCAGAGCCCGTACCGCCTCGGCGACGGCCACGCAGCGCCGGACCCGGCCGGCGACGTCGGGGCGCTCCCGGCCGATCGCGCGCCACTCGGCCGGGGTGTGGCCGGCACCGAGGCCGAGTCGGGCCCGGCCGCCGGAGAGCAGGTCGAGGGTGGCCACGTCCGAGGCGAGCAGCATCGGCTCGCGGACACCGGCGTTCGACACGTACGACCCGAGCCCGATGGTGGAGGTCACCGCCGCCGCCGCGGCCAGCGCGACGAACGGCGACGCGACCGCGCCGGGGTGGTCGGCGGCGAGCAGCGCGTCGTAGCCGGCCGCCTCGGCCCGCCGGGCCAGGTCGAGCCAGCCCGGGCCGTCGGTGGGCTGCGCCTGGAGGGAGAAGATCGCCATCCGCCCACCCTGCCGCCCGCGCGGCCCGCCCGGCCACCCGATCCGCCCCCGTTCTGCTAGAGGCAGACCGCCCCTCAGGTCGACGGCTCGTTCTCGACGTGTTCGTGCCAGCGGGCGCGGACCTCGGCCTCGTGCGCCTCGTGCTCGGCCTTCTCCTGGAAGACCACGTCGCGCAGGGCGCGCCGGGAGTCGGCCATCACCACCACCTCGACGGCGACCAGTCCCACGCAGATGGCGGTCAGCAGGCCGAGGGCGGCCAGCCCGGGCAGTCGGCCGGCGACGGGGATGGCGGCGACGAGCAGCACGACCGTGCCGAGCCGGGACCAGGAGACGGTGCGCAGGGTGCGCAACTGGAAGAGCATGTTCGCGGACAGGTAGCAGGCCACGCCGCCGAAGAGCAGCGGCACCCCGGGGCCGTGCGGCGGCTCGCTGACCGGCACCTTCGGGTCGGCGATCTCGTGCACGATCTCCTCGGCGCCCAGCGCGAACAGGATGATGCCGGCGATCATCACCAGGTAGAAGTAGGCGTAGGCGTCCCGGGCCATGGCGACCCGGGAGCGGCCCTTGGCCACGTGCAGCGCGATCCGGGCGGCCGGCCCGATCACGTCGTAGTGCGCCCACCACAGCGCGGCGGTGAAGAAGATGCCGAGCACGGCCGCCGCAACCGCCGGCCAGGTCGGCGGCTGGCCGAGCAGGTTGCTGCCCACGCCGACCGAGATCACCGACTCGCCCAGGGCGATGATCAGGATGAGGTCGTACCGCTCGGTCCAGTGCTCGGCGGAGGTGACCGTCCAGCCCCAGGCGCCGGCGACCAGGCCCATGCCGTACTGGAGCACGACCACGGTGATCCAGAGACCGTCCCGCACCATCCCGCCCAGGTCCGGGTCTTCGATCATCGGCGGGATCAGCGCGGCGGCGACCAGCAGCACGGTGCTGGCCACCAACTCGGGCGAGTACTTCAGCAGCAGCCGGCGCTCGCCCGGCCGCTCCTTGGCGACGTGCCAGTAGAGCAGCAGGTGCACGGCGCGGATCGCCACGTAGCTGAGCGCGACCACCAACGGCCCGGCGGCCATCTCCTGCGTCGGGCCGAACGCCTGGGGGAGGGAGAGCGCGAAGCAGAACAGGGCCGCCATGGCGACGACCATCAGCGCCGGGACGAAGCCCTCGCCGAGCCGCACCCGGGTGGCCACCACGCAGTGCACCACCCAGATCCACCAGAGCACGGCGAGCACCAGCATGGCGTGCAGCAGGCTGCGGCCGGAGACGTCCATCGCGGTGGCCCGGGTGATGATGAAGAACGAGAAGACGAAGACCAGGTCGAAGAAGACCTCGAACCGGTCCACCCGGGCGCCGGGGGCGATCGCGATGGCCGGACCCAACCGTCCGCGCCACCGGTCTCCGCCCATCAACCCACTGTCGCAGCGCCCCCACCGCCGGGGGGCCGAAATCCGGCTCAGCCCGGCCAGCACCTCCTCCGGACCCGGAGGCCGCGGAGCGGCTCTGGCAGGTCTCCGAGGAGACCCGCGGGGCCGCCTGACCGCCCGCCGGGACGACGAAGGGCGCCCCGGTCCCCGGGGCGCCCTTCGCGTGCTACCGAACTACAGGCCCAGCTCGGCCTCGAAGTTGCCGGCCTCCAGCCGCTCCTTGACCGCGACCAGGAAGCGCGCCGCGTCCGCGCCGTCGATCAGCCGGTGGTCGTAGGAGAGGGCCAGGTAGACCATCGACCGGACCGCGACGATCTCGCCCAGCTCCGGGTCGTTGACCACGACCGGCCGCTTGACCACGGCACCCGTGCCGAGCATCGCCGACTGCGGCGACGGCACGATCGGGGTGTCGAAGAGCGCACCCCGGCTGCCGGTGTTGGTCAGCGTGAAGGTCGCCCCGGCGATCTCGTCCGGGCTGATCTTGTTGGTCCGGGTCCGCTCGGCCAGGTCGGCGACCCGCTTGGCGATGCCGCCCAGGTTCAGGTCACCGGCGTTGTGGATGACCGGCACCAGCAGGCCCCGCTCGGTGTCCACGGCGATGCCGAGGTGCTCCGCGTCCGGGTAGGTGATCGTCCCGCCCTCGAGGTCCATCCGGGCGTTGACGATCGGGTACGCCTGCAGCGCCTCGACGGCGGCGAGGGCGAAGAACGGCAGGAAGGAGAGCTTCACGCCGTGCCGCTGGAGGAACGAGTCCTTGGCCCGGGCCCGCAGCTTGGCGATCCTGGTGACGTCCACCTCGATCACCGTGGTGAGCTGCGCCATCTCGTGCAGCGACTCGTGCATCCGCTTGGCGATGGCCATGCGGATCCGCGGCAGCTTCTCGGTGGTGCCCCGCTTCGTGCTCGGCTGCGGCTTCGCGGCCGGCTTGGCCGGGGCCGCCGCCGGGGCGGGCTGCGCCGGGGCCGGCGCGGCCTTGGCCGCCTTGGCCCGCTCGGCCGCCTCCAGCACGTCCTGCTTGCGGATCCGGCCACCGACGCCGGTGCCGTTGACCGAGGACAGGTCGACGCCGTGCTCGCTGGCCAGCTTGCGCACCAGCGGGGTCACGTAGCCGGCCGCCTCCTCGCCGCCGCCGGCCGGGGCGGGCGCGGCCTGGCGCTGCGGGGTCGGGGCGGCCGGGACCGCCCGCTGCTCGGCCTGGGCCGGCTGCGCCGCGACCTCGGCCTCGGCCGCCGGCTCGTTGTAGGACAGGCCCGGGGTCGGCTCCTGCACCTGGGGCTCGGGCGCCGGCGCCGGCTTCGCCTCGGGCTTGGGCTCCGGCTTCGGCTCCGGCTTCGGCTCGGGTTTCGGCTCCGGCTTCGGCTTCGGCTTCGGCTCGGGCTTCGCCTCGGCCGGGGCGGCGCCGGCGGCACCGATCACGGCCAGTTCGGCGCCGACCGGCGCCGTCTCGTCCTCGGCGACCTTGATCTCCAGCACCGTGCCGGCGACCGGGGACGGGATCTCGGTGTCCACCTTGTCGGTGGAGACCTCCAGCAGCGGCTCGTCCACCTCGACGGTCTCGCCGACCTGCTTGAGCCAGCGGGTGACCGTACCCTCGGTGACGCTCTCGCCGAGGGCCGGCAGGGTGACCGGGGTGCCCCCGCCCGACGGCGCCGGGGCGGCCGGGGCCGGCTGCTCGACGGCCGGCTGCTCCGCCTCGGGCTGCGGCTGCGCGGCCGCCTCGGCGGCCTGCTCGGCCGGCTGCTCCTGCGGCGGGGCGGCCTCGCCGCCACCGGCGGCCTCGCCCTCACCGGAGATCACCGCGAGTTCGCTGCCGACCTCGGCGGTCTCGTCCTCGCCGACCACGATCCGGCTCAGCACGCCCGCCGCGGGGGACGGGATCTCGGTGTCGACCTTGTCCGTCGACACCTCGAGCAGCGGCTCGTCGACCTCGACGGTGTCGCCCTCCTGCTTGAGCCAGCGTGTGACGGTGCCCTCGGTGACGCTCTCGCCGAGCCGGGGCATGGTGACCGATACCGGCATCTCTTACGACTCCTTCATTCCCCTGGTGCGATCTCGCCCGTCTGCCGCCGGACGCCGCGGAATCAGTTTTCGATCAGGCGTGCGCGTGCAGCGGCTTGCCGGCGAGGGCCAGGTGCGCCTCGCCCAGGGCCTCGTTCTGCGTCGGGTGGGCGTGCACGAGCTGCGCCACCTCGGCCGGGTACGCCTCCCAGTTGTAGATGAGCTGCGCCTCGCCGATCAGCTCACCGACCCGGGCGCCGACCATGTGGACGCCGACCACCGGCCCGTCCTCGACCCGGACCAGCTTCACGAAGCCGGCCGTCTTGAGGATCTGGCTCTTGCCGTTGCCACCCAGGTTGTAGTTGTAGGACTTGACCTTGTCCGCGCCGTACTGCTCCTTGGCCTTCGCCTCGGTCAGGCCGACCGACGCCAGCTCCGGGTCGGAGTAGGTGACCCGCGGGATGCCGGCCTCGTCGATCACGGCCGGGTTCTGGCCGGCGATCTCCTCGGCGACGAAGATGCCCTGCTGGAAGCCCCGGTGCGCGAGCTGCAGGCCGGGCACGATGTCGCCGACCGCGTAGACGTTCGGCACGCCGGTGCGCAGCCGCTCGTCGGTCAGCACGTAGCCGCGGTCCATCTTCACGCCCTGCTCCTCGTAGCCGAGGTTGGCCGTGTTCGGGCCGCGGCCGACGGCCACCAGCAGCAGCTCGGCCTCGACGGTCTCGCCGCCGGCGATGGTCACCTTGACGCCGTTGTCGGTCTTCTCGACCTTCTCGAACGGCTTGCCGACCTTGAAGTTGATCTTCCGCTTGCGGAAGGCCCGCTCCAGCGCCTTCGACGACTCCTCGTCCTCGGCGGCGACCAACCGGGGCAGCGCCTCGACGATGGTGACGTCCACCCCGAAGGACTTCCAGACGCTGGCGAACTCGACGCCGATCACGCCACCGCCGAGCACGATCGCGGAGGTGGGGACGCGGTCCAGGGTCAGCGCGTGGTCGCTGGTGATGATCCGCTCACCGTCGATCTCCAGGCCGGGCAGGCTCTTGGCGTACGAGCCGCTGGCCAGGATCACGTTGCGGCCGGTGTAGCGCTTGCCGTCGACCTCGACGGCGTTCGGCGCGACCAGCTTGCCGGCGCCGGCGACGAAGGTGATGTTCTTCGCGCCGCCGACCAGGCCCTGCAGGCCCTTGTACAGCCGGGAGACGACCCCGTCCTTGTAGGAGTTGACCGCCGCCATGTCGATGCCGACCAGCTCGGCCTTCACCCCGAACTGCTCCGACTCGCGGGTCTGGTCGGCGATCTCGGCGGCGTGCAGCAGCGCCTTGGTCGGGATGCAGCCGTTGTGCAGGCAGGTGCCGCCCAGCTTGCCCTTCTCGACCAGCGCGACGGAGAGGTTCAGCTGGGCGGCCCGCAGCGCCGCCGCGTAGCCGCCGCTGCCACCTCCGAGGATGACGATGTCGAAGGTTGCGTCGTTCGGCTCGCTCACGTCCAACTCCCAGGTCGCGTCGCTGCATCGGGGGTCACGGCGGGGTCGTGCGGACACACCCCACCTCGGTCATCTTGTCACCACCGGGGACAGGGCGCGTAGTGAGGTGCCCAACGACACGTCCGCGACACGTACGCTTGGCGCGACCTTCGATGGACGCAGCATGGGGGAGACGGTTCGGTGGGACTGTTCCGACGACGCAAGAAGGCTCGCACGGCAAGCCTCGACCGCGCCGCCGATCGCGCCGATCTGGACCATCTCGAGAACTTTGTCCGGAGCAGGCGCGGGGTCGAGGCGTACATCGAGCCCCGGACCACCGTCACCGAGACCACCGTGATGCTGATCGCCGACGACGGGGAGTGGACCCGCCGCCGGATCGACGGCCCGGACGGCGCCCGGCGGTTCGCCTTCCGGATGGGCATCCCGGTCTACGACGTCCGCCTGATGGGCTACCCCCAGCGCATGCGTGACTTCAACGAACGCCGCAAGCGCCGCCCGGAACTGTACTGACGGGTGGCGGCGACAACGTCAGGGAAGTTGCTGCCTCCCGGCGCGTCGAGGCAGCAACTTCCCTGAAGTTGTGGTGCGGGGCGCGGGGCGCGGGATGTGGCGAGGCCCCCTGCCGCGCGGTGCGTGGCAGGGGGCCTCGTTCGTGGTCGGGTCAGCCGTTGGCGGCGATGTCGTCGACCAGGTGGACCAGGGTGCGGACCGGGACGCCGGTGCCGCCCTTGGTCCAGTAGCCGGTCGGCTCGCCGGAGTGGTAGCCCGGCCCGGCGATGTCGATGTGCGCCCAGGCGACGTCGTCGGTGACGAACTCGCGCAGGAACACCCCGCCCTGGAGCATGTGACCCGCCCGGTCCATGCCGGCGTTGACCTGCGAGATGTCGGCCACGTCGGAGTCCATGCCCTTGCGCACGTCGTCCGGCAGCGGCATCGGCCAGGCCGGCTCGCCGACCGCGTCGCCGGCGACCTTCACCCGCTCGCACAGCTCCGGGCTGCCCATCACGCCGGCGATCCTCTTGCCCAGCGCGATCACCTGCCCGCCGGTGAGGGTGGAGGTCTCGAAGAGGTAGTCGCAGCCGTCCGCGCAGGCCCGGGCGATCGCGTCGGCCAGGATCATCCGGCCCTCGGCGTCGGTGTTCAGCACCTCCACCTTCTTGCCGTTGAACATGCTGATCACGTCACCCGGCCGGTACGACGTGCCGGACGGCATGTTCTCCGCCATCGGCAGGTACCCGGTCACCGCCACGGACGGCTTGAGCGCGGCGATCGCCAGCATGGCCGCGCCCACCGCGGCGGCACCGGCCATGTCGGACTTCATCTCCCACATGCCCTGCGCCGGCTTGATCGAGATGCCGCCGGTGTCGAAGGTGATGCCCTTGCCGACCAGCGCGACCCGCTTGCCGGTGCCGCCACCGGCCGGGGTGTAGCTGAGCTTCACCAGCCGCGGCGGGGCCTCCGAGCCCTGCCCGACGGCGATGATGCCGCCGTAGCCGCCGGCGCGCAGCGCCTCGGAGTCCAGCACCTCGACCTCGAGCCCGGCCTCCCGGGCGGCGGTGGCCACCGCGTCGGCGAAGGCCGGCGGGCGCAGCTCGTTCGGGGCGGTGTTGACCCAGTCCCGGCTGCGCCGGACCGCGCCGGCGACCGCCTGGGCGCGGGTCACCTCGGCCTGGGCGGCGGCGTCACCCGCGTCCGGCACGGCCACCAGCACCTCGGCCACCGGCTCGCGGCGGGCCGGCTGCGGCCGGGTCTTGTAGCCGGCGAAGCGGTAGCCGCCGAGCAGCGCGCCCTCGGCCACCGCGCGGAGCGCGGCCGTGGCGTCGGTGTCGTCCGGCACGGGCAGGGCGAGCGCCACCCGGGGCGCGCCGGCCAGGGCCCGGACGGCCGCGCCGGCCGCCCGGCGCAGGGTCTCCGGCGCCGGGGCGGCGCCTGACGGCTCCGGGCCGAGCCCGACGGCGGCGATCACCGGGGCGGTCACGGTGCCCAGGGTGGCCAGCTTGACCACCTCGCCGGGGCCGCCGGTCGCGCCGAGCAGCGCCAGCGTCTCGGTCAGCTTGCCGTCGAAGGCGGCGGCGATGCTCTCCGCGCCACTGGCGAGCAGCAGGGTGCCGGCGAGGCCGCTGGTGGCGTCCTGCTCTCCGGTCTGGCTGTGCACGCCGATCACGATCGCGTCGACGGCGAGCTCGGCGGGGTCGGTGTCGACCAGGCTCAGGGTGGTGCTGGGCGATGTCACTGAAGCTACTCCGGGCGGGCCGGGCCGGCCGCGTCGTCGCGTACCGGCGATGAAGGTCTCCGGCGGACCGTACCCGCCGGACGTCGGGGCTGTCCCGCCGACAGCTCCGGCGGGTCCCGCCGATGCTAACCAGCCGGTCCGGTGACGGTAAGTTGCCACCCATGACCGACGTGACTTCCGACGCCGCCGCGACCCGGCTGCGCCGTTCCCCGCTGCACGAGCGGCACACCGCTCTCGGCGCCAAGTTCGCCCCGTTCGGTGGCTGGGAGATGCCCCTGGAGTACGCCGGCGGCGGGGTGCTCAAGGAGCACGCCGCGGTGCGTACCGCGGTGGGCGTCTTCGACGTCTCGCACCTGGGCAAGGCGCGGGTGAGCGGGCCCGGCGCGGCGGAGTTCGTCAACGCCTGCCTCAGCAACGACCTGGGCCGGATCGGGCCGGGCCGGGCGCAGTACACGCTCTGCTGCGATGACGCCACCGGCGGCGTGGTGGACGACATCATCGCCTACCTGCACGGCGACGACCACGTCTTCCTCATCCCGAACGCCGCGAACACCGCGGAGGTGGTGCGCCGGCTGCGCGCCGCCGCGCCGCCGTCGGTCACGGTCACCGACGAGCACGAGGCGTACGCCGTCCTCGCCGTGCAGGGCCCCCGCTCGGCCGAGCTGCTCGGCGCGCTCGGGCTGCCCACCGGGCACGAGTACATGAGCTTCTCCACCGCCACCCTCGACGGGGTGCCGCTGACCGTCTGCCGCACCGGCTACACCGGCGAGCTGGGCTACGAGCTGGTGGTGCCGGCCGAGCACGCGGTCGCCGTCTGGGACGCGCTCTTCGCCGCCGGGGCGGCGTTCGAGCTGCGCGCCTGCGGGCTGGCCGCCCGGGACACCCTGCGCACCGAGATGGGGTACCCGCTGCACGGGCAGGACCTGTCGCTGGAGATCAGCCCGGTGCAGGCCCGCTCCGGCTGGGCCGTCGGCTGGGACAAGCCGGCCTTCTGGGGCCGCGACGTGCTGCGCGCCGAGAAGGCGGCCGGCCCCCGGCGTACGCTGCGCGGCCTGGAGGCCGTCGACCGGGCGATCCCGCGCGCCGGGATGACCGTGCACGTCGGCGACACCCGGGTCGGCACGATCACCAGCGGCACCTTCTCGCCGACCCGGAAGCAGGGCATCGCCCTCGCCCTGCTCGACACCGCCGCCAACCTCGCCGACGGCGACCTGGTCGAGGTCGACATCCGCGGCCGCCGCGCCCAGATGCGCGTCACCCGCCCCCCCTTCGTCCACCCCTCCGTCAAATAACCCCGACCCCTCCCGGGGGTCACCGCGTTGATCATGAGGTTAGCGGCGGTTTCCGAGATCGACATCGCCGCTAACCTCATGATCAACAGTGCGGGGCAGGTCCGGGTGGGAGGGGCGGGCGGGGTGGGAGGGGGGTGG
>NZ_JBSWCE010000026.1:0-122735 GCF_056780015.1 Micromonospora sp. R311 | reverse complement strand
GACCAGAATCCCGAACAGCAGAACCAGGAAAACTCTGAGAGCGGCTACCGCCCGATGCTCAACAACCACCCATCGACCATCACTCGTTACCTATCGAAAGTCAATAGGTAGTTCGCAGGCCATGGCGACACGGCGGACGATCCGCCCCTCGGCCCGCGCGCGGACCGACCGTCGTCCCTATCCTTCGGCTCATGCCGGCACGTCTCTCGCCCCGCCTCGCCGCGGTCGTGAACGCGCTCCCCCTCCGGCCGTACTCCCGCGTCCTCGAGATCGGCTGCGGGCCC
Source organism: Micromonospora sp. R311 (assembly GCF_056780015.1). Classification (NCBI taxonomy): domain Bacteria; kingdom Bacillati; phylum Actinomycetota; class Actinomycetes; order Micromonosporales; family Micromonosporaceae; genus Micromonospora; species Micromonospora sp. R311. The sequence goes on along the minus strand of NZ_JBSWCE010000026.1, from coordinate 122,451 downwards.
GGGGCGGCCGCACGAGCGGTCGCGGCGCGACTCACCACCGGCCACATCCTGGCCATCGACAGATCCGCGGCCGCCGTCGCCCAGGCGGAAGCCGCCGCGGTCGACGAGATCGCGTCCGGCCGCATGAGCGTCCGCCAGGTCGCGGCCGAGGACTTCGTCCCGGGGGAGCAGGAGCAGCCGTACGACGTCGTCTTCGCCGTCCGCGTCGGCGCCCTCGACGGGCGCCATCCCGAGGTCGGCCAGCGCGTGCTGCGGCGTCTCGCCGTGGCGACCACGCCCGACGCCCGGCTCTTCGTCGACGGCGGCGATCCGCTCCGGGAAGTGCCCATCCCGCGACCTTGAGCCGGCGCACAGTCCGCCACCGAGCCCTGGACGGCAGGCCTTTCCCATCGTCAGGGCAGCGAGTGCCCCGGTCACGAGCGGCCCTGTTCATCGCGTGTTCCGGTGGGTGTCAGGTCGGGCGGCTGGGATGAGGGTGAACGAAGGCACCACTGACCACTGTCCGGAAGGCATCCCCCATGTCGGAGTCCCCTCTGCTGCTGCCCCGTCGTCACTTCCTCGCCCTGGGCGGTGTCGCCGCCGGCGCGGCGATCCTCGCCGCCGAGCCGGCTTCGGCGTCCGCCGTCTCGAACGACCACGTCACCCTGCCGGGCTACGTGTTCACGCTCGGCGTCGCGTCCGGCGATCCGACGCCCGACGGCGTCGTGCTCTGGACCCGCCTGGCGCCGGACCCGCTGGCCCTCGACGGGCTCGGGGGCATGCCCGACCGTGCCGTCAACGTGCGGTGGGAGGTGGCGGAGGACGAGAACTTCCGCCGGGTGGTACGCCGCGGCGTGCGACGTGCCACGGCCGAGTGGGCGCACTCGGTGCACGTCGAGGTGCACGGTCTGCGACCGGACCGCGGGTACTGGTACCGGTTCCGGATCGCGGACCAGGTGAGTCCGGTGGGGCGCACCAGCACGGCACCGCGCCCAGGGACCGCGCTCGAGTCGCTGACCTTCGCTTTCGCGAGCTGCCAGGCCTACGCCGACGGCTACTTCACCGCCTTCCAGCACATGGCCCGGGAGGACCTGGACCTGGTCGTCCACCTCGGCGACTACATCTACGAGGGCAGCAACGCGGGGTCGATCGGTCGCGCGCACCTTCCGGCGGCCGAGACGTTCTCCCTGACGGACTACCGGATCCGGTACTCCCAGTACAAGCTCGACCCGGCGCTGCAGGCGGCGCACGCCGCCGCGCCCTGGGTGGTCGCCCCGGACGACCACGACGTGGAGAACAACTGGGCCGGTGACCACTCGCAACCGGACACCGAACCGGACCAGGACCCGGCCGTGTTCCGGCTCCGCCGGGCGGCCGCCTACCAGGCGTACTACGAGAACCTGCCACTGCGCGCGTCGTCGATGCCCGAGGGAGCGGAGATGCAGGTCTACCGGCGGCTGCGGTTCGGCGATCTGCTGCAGCTCGACGTGCTCGACACCCGGCGGTTCCGTGACCAGCAGCTCACCGACCAGTCACTCCGCTGGGACCCGAACCGGCAGATGCTCGGCGCCGAGCAGGAGGCCTGGCTGCTGGCCGGGCTCGCCTCGTCGGCGGCGCGGTGGAACGTGCTCGGCAACCAGGTCTTCGCCATGGAGGCCGACCACACCGCCGGCGAGCCGGAGAGGTTCGGCCTGGACACCTGGGACGGGTACGCCGCCGCGCGCCAACGGCTCTTCGACGGCGTGGCGGAGCGCGGCGTCGAGAACTTCCTCATCATCACCGGCGATGCTCACCGCAGCGTCGCCGCCGATCTCAAACTGGACTTCTCCGACCCCGGCTCGCGCACGATCGGCACGGAGTTCCTCGGGACGTCGATCAGCTCGGGCGGCAACGGGGCGGACATGGACGCGCTCGGCGTCACCTGGCTGGCCGAGAACCCGCACATGAAGTTCCACAACTCGCAGCGCGGGTACCAGGTCTGCCACCTCGGCCGCGGCGAGATGCGGACCGACTACCGGGTCGTGCCGTTCGTCAACGTTCCGGGCGCCCCGGTCTCGACGCGCGCCAGCGTCCACGTGGAGAGCGGGAGGCCCGGCGTGGCGCACGTCTCGGCGTGACGCCTGCCTCCCGGTCGGGCCGACCGATGCCTCCGGCGAGGGCATCGACGCGAGGCCGAGAGCGCGCTGCACCGTCCTGGGGATAGCCACTGGACGTCGCCGTCGGGCCAGCCGCACGGGCGACCGCAGGGGGTTCCCGGCCATCGGCCGGAAGCCCCCTGCGGTGTCAGGGCGTGGATGTCACGCGTCGAGCGATGCCCGGGACCGGCGCAGGATCAGCCGCGCGGCCGTGCCCGCGATGACCATCGCCGCACCCGTGCCGAACAGCCACCACAGCCCGGACGCGTCACCGCCGGTGACGGGGAGGGTGGGGGCCGCCGTCGGCGGCTGCGTCGGGTCGTCCGTCGGGGGTGCCGTGGGCTGGGTCGGTGCGGGCGTCGGCTGCGTCGGAGTGGGGGTCGGCGTCGGGCCGAGCGGGCGCTCGCACCGGGCCTCGGCGAGGATGACGGTACCGACCGGGATGTCGAGCAGCGGCCCGCCGACGATGGTGCCGGTCAGCCGCAGCGCCGCCTGCACGGCGATCGCGGTCGCACCGTCGTCGGTGGTGGTCTCCACGCTGGTGAGCGTCGCGATGAGGGTGGCACCGGTCACGCCCGCAACGGTGACCTCGGCGTCGGCCGTGACAGCGGGGGTGTTCGGGATCAGCTCGACCGGCTCCCCGAACAGTTCCAGCCCGGTGAAGGTCGTGTCCGCGGTCTGGGCGCCGACCTGCGGGCAGTTCACCGCCGCGGTGATCGCCTCCGCGTCGATGACCGGTGTGCCGAGGACCGCCAGGGCCAGGTCCGCGATCTCGGCGTTGGCCGACGACGCGGTGTCGCCGCGGGTGGCGCTGACCTCGACGACGGTGCCGGTGGCGGTGACCCCCAGAGCGCCGGGGATGGTGATCGCCAGCGCGGTGTCGCTGTCGGTGCCGCCGCCAGCCGGTGCGGTGGCCGTGCCGATGACGGCGTCCGCGGTGACGATCGTCGTGTCCAGGACTGCCGCGGACAGCTCGACCACCACCCCTCGGGCACTGGCGTCGCCGGGCGCCGCGAGCGCGGGAGTCACACTGGACAAGGCCAGCGCACCCGAGGCTGCGACAGCCGCCGCCCCGGTAGCCGAAAGTCGCCGGATTCGTCTCACGTTTTTGCCTCTGCTCTGTCAGTCCCCTCTCGACCATCGAGAAGGCCGACTCGAAGCTATAGAGCATTCAGCAGCTTTTCAGGAGAAACCGGACATTCGCTGTATCCGATGCGAACTCAGGTTTCGCGTCTCACCTCCGATGCCGGGGAGGTGACGCGTCCGGGCCCACGGGGCAGGAGACCGCCCTCGTCGCCGTCGGCAACCGCATGCGCAGGCCGGGGATCGCACCGATGGTGCGCGATCCCCGGCCCCGGCGCCGAGCCGCCGACCAGCTCGACGTCGCCCGCGGTCAGGCTCCCAGGAAGCTGTCCACGCCGGCGTGCGCGTCGCCGTGGACACCGACGTCACCGGTCACGCCGCCGATGCCGTGCACGGCGCCGCCGAGGTCCCCGGTCACGCCGCCCGCCAGGCCGGTGACACCATGCACCGTGCCGCCGACGTCCCCGGTCAACTCCGGGACACCGAGCCCACCCACCGTGCCGTCCAGCGCGCCGCCGAGCTCACCCGTCACGCCGCCGGCCAGGTCGGTGACACCGTGCACCGTGCCGCCGAGCTCACCCGTCACGCCGCCGGCCAGGTCGGTGACACCGCCCACCGTGCCGCCGAGGTCACCCGTCACGCCGCCGGCCAGGTCGACGACGCCGTGCACCGTGCCGCCGACGCCCCCGGTCACCTCACCGACGCCAAGGCCACCCACCGTGCCGTCCACCGTGCCGCCGAGGTCACCCGTCACGCCGCCGGTCAGACCGGCCACACCGTGCACCGTGCCGCCGACGTCCCCACTGACGTCACCGACCCCGAGCCCGCCCACGGCGCCGGTCACGCCGCTCAGGCTGATGCTGTCGAGGGTGACACCCGGATCGCCGGCCAGGCCGGTCAGGCCGAGCCCGCCGAGGGTGCTCGCCAGGGTGCCGGTCACGCCTGCGGAGCCGAGTCCGTCGACGGTGGCGCCCGGGCTGACGCCGAGACCCTCTCCGATCGGCAGGAGGGTGGCGCCCTGCACATCGGCGACCAGCGGAAGCGCTTCCTGCACGTCGACGGGGGTCACGTCGTGAAGGCCCGCGTTGTGCAGCGCGGCCAGCGGGTCCGCCTCGTACGCCGAGCGGGCGTCGACGTCCGTGAGTAGGCCGAATACGAACTCCTGCAGGCTCTGCACCGACACCAGGCCAGCGGTCAGGCCGAGATCAGCGGCCGACCCAACGCCGGCGGTGGGGTCCACGCCGGTGGTCGCGCTGGTGTCGGCACTCACCTCCGCGCTGCTGGTCCGGTCGTAGGTCGAGTTCACGTCGGCGGTCGCATTCGTGCTGACCCTTGCGCTCATGGTGCAGGTCTCCTCGTTGGGTGTCGTCGGGACGTGGCTGGACAAGATCTGCCATGTCCGTGATCGACAGTAGGTTGGGCAGCGGTTTCGGACATCGGGGCCGCGCCCCCGGCTTGTCCGCCCGGGTTAGGGCATCGATGGGGCCTGCCGTTAGGGGTCTACGGGGTCTCGCGTCGAGGCCCCCTCGTGGGCCCCGGCGGAACCACTGTCGTGTCGGCCGGTGTGCACCTCAGGGCGACGGGGTGTCAGCTGCCACGCCTTGATGCGTCTGCCGTCCCTCGTCCAGCGCGAAGCCCCAGCTCCGGATGCTGTCGAAGCTGGGGCTCCACACCCGGCCGCGCCCCGCGTCCGGTCGGCTGTCAGGCCCGTGACGCCGCCACGGCGGCTTCGGCGTCGACGACGCCCCAGCCGTACAGCGGCGTGTAGACACCACGCAGCCCGACGACCGGGGTGCGCGCGGTGGACATCAGGACGGAGTACACGTTGTCGAGGCTGCGGTTCTGGGCGAAGAGCAGGGCCGCGACTCCCGCCACGTAGGGGGTGGCCATCGACGTGCCGGCGTAGGCGTCGTAGTCACCCTGCCCGCAGGTGGCCGAGCCGGTGCCCCGCGGGACGGTGGACCACACGTCGTCGTCGCAACTGACCAGGCCGGCCCCACCGGGTGCGGCAACCGCCCGCAGGTCCGCTTTCACGCCCAGGTTCGAGTACCACGCCTTCACCCCGTTCCGATCCGTCGCGGCGACGCAGAGGGCACCGGGCTCCCACGCCGGGGTGTCGCAGAGCGGGGCGGTCTCGTTGCCCGCGGCGGCGATCACGGCGACGCCCTTCCCCTGCGCATACGCGATCGCCTCGGTCGCCTCCGACTCGAGCCCGGTGAGGGTCAGGGCCTGGGAGCCCGGCAGCGCGCCGAGGCTGAGGTTGACGACCTTCGCGCCGTGGTCGGCCGCGTAGCGGATGCCGGCGGCGATGTCGGCGAAGCTGCCGCTGCCCGCCTCCAACACCTTGATCGGCATGATCTTCGCGTCGGGGGCGACTCCGGCGACGCCGACCCCGTTGCCGGTGGCCGCCGCGGCGATGCCCGCCACATGGGTGCCGTGTTCGTCGCTGGCGTCGGGCTGGCCGTTCGGGCCCCGCCAGTCGCCGTTGCCGCAGGAGGTGGGGCCGCAGTCGACAAAGGTCGCGCCGGGCACCAGCTTGGCCGCCAGATCCGGGTGACCGAGGTCGACGCCGGTGTCGACGACCGCGATCACCACACCGGCCCCCGTACTGGTCCGCCAGGCCTGCTCGGCGTGAATCTGCCGCAGGCCCCACTGCTGGTCGTACAACGGATCACTGACAGCCGCCTGGGCGGGCGTCGCGGCGACGGCCACCACGGCGGTGGCCACCGCGGTGCCGACGAGTAACCGGGCGATCGACATGAGACCTCTCCTCAAGATGTGACGACGCTTCATCTATAGATCGGTCCTCATGCCTGATTCGCAACAGCCTCCCCATCTGCCCTTGATAGACGTATGCCCCCACGCCGATGCACGGACGGTCACGCGGCACCGACGAGCACGTGCGGGAGCCCGAGGGCTGCCAGGTGAAAAGAATGGTGGGTCAGAAGGTGCGCCGGTACAGCGAGCAGCCGCGGCACACCTCGGGCGGGTCGTCACCGGAGAGGCGCCGGCGGAACTCGCGGTACGGCTCGCCGTACCAGATCTGCGGGAAGCTCTGCTCGGTCAGCCGGCCCATGGCCACCCGGTCGTCGCCCATCACCATGCAGCACGGCTGGACCACTCCGGCGCTGGTGATGTACGTGGCGTCCCACGGCCAGGAGCAGGCCCGCTCCGGCGGCCGGCCGGTGGCTCCGCCGGCACCCGGCAGCCGAAGCCGCACCCCGTGTTCGCGCGCCACCCGGCTCGCCTCGGCGAAGGCGGCGGTGGCTCGGCCGGCATCGCGGTCGGTCCACAGCGCCTGGTCTGCGGTGAATCGCCGGATGTCGTCGTAGCGGCCGGCCGGGTCGGTGTCGGAGAAGCTGTGGGAGAGGTTCTGCACGTGCAGTTCGTCCACCCCGATCCGGGCGAGCAGGCGTACCAGGTCCGGCAGCTCGGCGACGTTGTCACGCATCGCGACGAACACCACCCGGATCCACGGGGTCGCGCTGCCGGCGGCCCGTCTGACCTGGACCAGTCCGGCGAGATTCGCCACCACGGTGGCGAAGTCCGCGCCGTCACGGACCGCCTCGTAGGCGGCCGCACCGGCCCCGTCCAGCGAGACGTGCAGCCAGTCGACGCCGCTGTCCACCAGCTCCTCCGCCCGGCGCCTGATGAGCAGAGTGGCGTTGGTGTTGAATCCGACGGTGATCCGCCGGGCGACCGCCGTCCGGATCATCTCCATCAGGTACGGCGACAGCAGCGGCTCCCCCAGCCCCTGCAGCGTCAACCGGCTCAACCCGGGCACCTCGTCCACCAACCGGTGGAACAGCTCCGGTCGCAGCGCGCCGGCGAGCTTGTTCACCGGCGGCCGGTACCGCACCAGACACATCACACATCGCAGGTTGCAGGCCGACGTGACCTCCAACTGCAGATGTGACGGCAGTGGAGGATCAGCGTTGTCGGCCGGCATGTCACCGGATGCCCCCAGCGTTCCCGACGAAACCACCGTGTCCGATCCGCCCACGCCGTGGTCAGGGCTTCCTCGACCGCGACCCCGCCCAGGTGGTGTGTCCGGCCACGTCGGTCACCCGGTCGCCGTGCGTGCCGCCGTTTCGAGCAGTTCCTGGAGCAGCAGTCCGCGGCGCGCGTCGAGAGGGTGCGGCGTTCTGGTGCGCACGGCGGCCGCGAACTCGGCGCGTACGATCGGCCAGCACTCGGCGTGGTCCACGGTGGCGAAGTCGAGGCTCATCGCCCCGGTGGCCCCGAAGAGCTCGATGCCGGCCCGGGAGGACGGCAGGCCCACCGCTCCGGAGAGCGAGAGCTGGCTGACCGCCCCGCTCTCGTGTCGGCAGGTCAGCTCCACCCACCGCCGCGGGTCGCCGCAGGCGCGCAGGTCGGTGATCCGGCCGAGCGCGGCGTCGGCGAGGTCGAGCAGGTGCGGACCGAGGTCGTGCAGGGCGCCGTACGCCATCCGCCAGCCGGTGGCGAACGGGCCACCGAGGAACGCGCCGTGCAGGTAGCTGGCGCGGGCGCCGATGGCCGGGAATTCTCGCGCGGCGGTGAGGAACGCGCGGGTGCGGGGGTGGTAGCGCTTGGTCAGGACGACCTGGCTGACCACGCCGGCGTTGTCGACGGCGTCGGCGAGCCGGCGGGCGTCGTCGAGGTCGAGGGCGAGGGGCTTCTCCAGCAGCAGCGCCTTGCCGGCCTTCGCGGCACGGATGGCGAGCGCGACCTGGACGTCGGGCGGCACGGCGAACGCGACCGCCTCGCATCGGTCGAGCAGTTCCTCGTAGGAGCCGGCGGCGACGGTGCCGAGTGTCGCGGCGAGCTCGGCCGCGGCCTCCGGCCGGCGCGTCCACACGGCGGCCAGCCGCGTCTCCGGCCCGGCGGCGAGGATCGGTCCGTGCATGGCCGCCGCCCAGGGCCCCGCCCCGACCAGCCCCACGGTGACCGGACCGACGTTCGGGGTCGTCTCGCGTTTCACGGCTCGTTTCCTTCAGGTGGTGAGGGCGGCACGGCACGCCGCACCGGGTGCGGTGGCGGACGGGACGGTCAGGCCGGCGCGGCGCCGAGGGCGGCGTCGACGGTCTCGGGGGCGTACACCTGGTCGATGACCATCGCGTGCGCGCCGGTCAGCACCGCCCGGTCGCCGAGCTGACTGGTGGTGACCTCGAGGCGGCGGGTCGAGCGGGGCAGCGCGCTCTGGTAGAGCATCTCGCGCACGCCGGTCACGAAATGCAGGTCGGCCAGGTCGCCGGCGATCACCAGCACACCAGGGTTGAGCAGGCAGACCACGGTCGCGAGCACCTCGCCGACCAGCTTGCCCGCGGTACGGGCCATGTGCACCGCCTCCGCGTGACCGGAGCGGATCCGCTCGACCAGCTCGGCGCCGGACGAGGTGGGCGTGCCGGCGGCGGTGAGGCGCTGGGCCAGCGCGAGCCCGCTGGCCACCGCCGCGAGACAGCCGTAGAGGCCGCACTGGCAGCGCGCCTGCGGATGGTCGTGCAGCCGGATGTGGCCGATGTCGCCGGCGCCGCCGTCGATGCCGCGGTAGACCTGGCCGTCCACCACGACGCCCGCGCCGATCCCGGTCGCGACCTTGACCAGCACCAGCGTCGGGCAGTCGGGGTAGTGCACGGTCTGCTCCCCCAACGCCATCAGGTTGGCGTCGTTGTCGACGTAGACCGGCCGGTTCCAGGTGTTGCGCAGCCGCTCGGCGATGGGGTAGCCGTCCCAGCCCGGCATGATCGGGGGCTGGGTCACCATGCCGGCCTCGAACTCGACCGGGCCGGGCACGCCGACGCCGATCCCGCGCACCTGCGTGGGCGTCCAGCCGGCCTTCGGAAGCAGCCGGGCGAAGGCGGCGTCGACCCAGCCCAGCACCGCCTCCGGGCCGACGCCGATCTTGATGAGCTCGTGCTCCTCGGCGAGCACCTGCCCGCTGAGGTCGACGACGGCGGCCCGGGCGTGGTTGGCGCCGAGGTCGGCCACCATCAGCACGCCGTGGCCGGTGTCCAGTTCCAGCAGCTCCGCCGGCCGGCCGCCGGTCGACCCCTCCACGCCGGAGGCGCGTAGGTAACCGGCGGCCCGCAGCGCGTCGATGCGCTGCGTGACTGTCGAGCGGGACAGCCCGGTGTAGGTCTGCAGCTCCGACCGGGTGCGGGCGCGGCCCGTCCGGACCAGCCACAGCAGGTGGCCGGCGGAGCTCTGGTTTCCCACCGGCCTAGCCCTTGTCGGCACCAGCGGTCAGTCCCTCCGTCAGCAGCCGCTCGGCGGCGAAGAAGATGATCACGATCGGCAGTGTCAGGACCACCGACCCGGCCATCAACACCGTCTTGCTCACCTCGATGCCGCCGGAAAGCTGGGCGAGTCCTAGTGAGACTGTCCAGTCCGCCCGGTCCTCGACCAGGAAGAGCAGGGCAAACAGGAACTCGTTCCAAGCTATCATGAACACGTATAGGGCATTGGCCATCACCGCTGGCGCGGCCAGGGGCAGCACCACCTTGCGGATCGTCTGAAGCCGGGTGTAGCCGTCGACCGCGGCGGCCTCCTCGAGGCTCTCCGGGATGGTCGCCAGATAGTTGCGCAGCATGTAGATCGAGACGGGCACGGTCTGCGCGATGTAGACGATGGTCAGGCCGGCGAGCGAGCCGCGCAGCCCGAGCCGGGTGAAGAGCACGAACAGCGGAATCGCCAGCAGGATGGACGGGAACAGGTAGACCGCCAGGAAGAGGAAGTGCACCTGGCGCCGGCCGGTGAAGCGGAGCCGGCTGACCGCGTACGAGCCGGGGATCGACACGAGCAGGGTGAGCACGGTCGCGGCGGCCGACACCAGGGCCGAGTTGGCGAGGAAGCGCAGGAAGCCCTGGCCGCCGGCGCCGGCCGGGGTGAGCACCTCCCGGTACGTCTCGAACGTCCACTCCGACGGGCCGGCCCAGAGCTGGCCGGGGTTGGCCAGCACCTCCTCGATCGGCCGCACCGACAACAGCAGCATGTAGCCGAACGGGAACAGGGTCACCACGACCAGCACGGCGATGACCACCCAGCGCAGGACGCCGAACAGTCGCTTCTCGAACGTGTGGCGGTCCATCACGCCTCCTCCCCCTCGATCCGCGGTGCGAAGAAACGCAGGTAGATCACGAGCACCACGACGAGTCCCGCGGCGAGCACCAGTGCCTGCGCGGCCGCCGCGCCGATGTCGAAGCGCGCGGTGAGGAACTCGTAGACCCGGACGCTGACCACCTCGGTGCCGGCGCCTCCGCCGGTGAGCAGGTAGACGTCGTCGAACTTGTTGAAGGTCATGACGAACCTCAGCACGCACAGCAACGCGATGACCGGCGCGAGCTGCGGCAGCAGGATGCGGCGGAACGTCTGGGTCGGCGCGGCCCCGTCGACCAGGGCGGCCTCCTCCAGCTCACCGGGCACCGCCTGGAGCCGGGCGAGCAGGAACAGGAACGCGAAGGGGAAGTAGCGCCACGCCTCGAACGCGATGACGGTCAGGAGCGCCATCGGCAGGTCGACGTCGAGGCCGAACAGCGAGAGGGTGTACTCCCGCTGGCTGAGGAACGCGATCGGCCGGTCCCAGCCGAGGAACCGGGTGCCCCAGTTGTTGGCCAGGCCGAACTGTGGGCTGAGCAGGATCTCCCAGACGAACGTCACGGCCACCACCGGCGCGACGTACGGGAGCAGGACCGACGCCCGCACGAGCGTGCGGCCCCGGAAGCGCCCGCGCAGCGCGAGCGCGGCGATCAGCCCGAAGAGGACGGACAGGGCGGTGCTGCCCACGGTGTAGACCAGCGTCGTCCACAGCGACGACCAGAATCCCGGCGAGGTCAGCACCAGTTCGAGGTTGGCGAGGGTGTACTGGCCGAACACACCGGCGCGGCGCACGTTGATCAGCCGGATCCGCTGGAAGGCCAGCATGACCGTCCAGAGGATCGGCAGGATCACCACGGCGATGACGATGATCAGGGTCGGGGACAGGTAGGCCAGGCCCGCGCGGTTCTCCCGCTGCCTGCGGGTCAGCGGTCGCCGGGGGCCGGTGGGCCGGCGGCGGCGCTCCCGCGCCTCCGCCGGCCTCGGCTCGTGGGTGGTGACCATCGCTACCCGACGGACTTCTGGATGGTACGGACGTCCTCGGCGGCCCGCTTGGCGGCCGCGGCGGCGTCGAACTCGCCGTTGGTGAGCGCGTTGACCGCCTTCGGTACGGGAAGCTCGCCGAGCGTGGCGCCGACCAGTGCGCCCTGCTTCTGCGGGAAGCCCCAGCGCTGGAAGGTGTCGGGGCTCTTCGAGACCGCGGCGAGCACGTCGGCCGGGTAGACCTCGCCGAGCGGCTTCTTGGTGTCGACACCCGCGGGCAGGGCGTTCCACGCGGTGGTGAACTTCGCCGGATCGCTCTTGTCGCCCTTGCGGACCGGGAACTTGCCCTCCGGGGCGATGCCGAGCCACTGCGCGTAGCCCTCGTTCATCATGAACCGGGTGAACCGGCGGGCGTCGGCGGTGTCCTTGCCGGTGTTGGTGATCGCCCAGCTGGTGATCTCGCCAAAGCCCTGCGGCTGGCCGCTCGGGCCGCCGACCGCGGTCACGATGCCGGTGTTCTTCGCGAGGAAGGCCGGGTCCTGCTTGCACTGCGGGCACGTCGGCAGGGCGTCGTTGCGCAGCGCGGCCATCTCGTCGAGCAGGAACGAGGACCAGACGACCATCGCGGACTTGCCGGAGAAGTAGGTCGCCCGGGTGGTGTCGACGTCCTGCGCGCCCGGCACCGACCAGTTCTTCACCAGGTCGGCGTAGAGCTGGAAGGTCTCGACGCACTGGGGTGAGTCGAGGGTGACGTTCTTCGCGTCGTCGACCAGCTGGCAGCCGTTGCCGAGCGCGAAGTTCTCGAAGGTCTGCGCGGTGAACGCGTCGTTGGGCACGGTCGCGACGGCCATGCCGGCCATCCCGCCGGTGTTGAGCTGCTGCGCCGCGTGGCGGATCTTGTCGAAGGTGTCCGGTGCCTGCAGGCCGGCCTTGTCGAACAGGTCCTTGCGGTAGAACAGCAGCTGCGCCCAGCCGTCGGACGGGACGGCGAGCTGCTTGCCGTCCTGAGTGGTGAGTTCGAGCGCGCGCGCGGAGAACGTCTCGCGGCCGAGCTCGTCGACGACCGACGTGGCCGCCGTGGTGTCGAGCAGGTCGTTGGAGGCCATCTGCGCCACGGAGGCCAGCGGCAGCGCGCCGACCACATCGGGCAGGGTGCCGGCAGCCGCCGCGGAGGTGACGAGGCTGGTGAACTGGTTCTCGTCGGTCGCGACGATCTTGACCTTGATCCCGGTCTGCTGGGTGAACTTGTCGGCGATCGCCTGGGTCGCCTGCACCCGGTCGGTCTGGTTCTCCAGGCTCCACACGGTCAGGGTGCCGTCGCCACCGCTGCCCTCGTCGTCGCCGCACCCCGCCAGCGCCGGCATGGCCAGCAGGCCCGCCGCGACGCCGCCCGCGAGCCACCGCCGGCTCCGAGCCTTTCTGATCTTCACGAGACTTTCCTCCGCGATGTGTCGATGACCATGCACTGTGAACTCGTTACGGCCAGATTTCAGCAGTACTTATACTTGATTGCAAGACATAACTCGGTAACATCCTCGGCTGAAGTGGCGCGTTCCGGCGCGCATCCATACCCAACCGTTGGGGTGAAAGGCCAGAGTGTCGCAAATAGTCCAGTTCACCTCGCCGCGCCGCGTCGAGGTGATCGAGCAGCCAAGCACCGAACTCAAGCCTGGCCAGATCAGGGTCCGCACCAGCTTCTCCGGCATCTCCGCCGGCACCGAACTGACGGCCTACCGGGGCACCAATCCCTACCTGAACAGGACTTGGGACCCCGACCTCCGGCTGTTCGTCGAGGGAACCAGCGGCCTCACCTACCCGGTTGCCGGACTCGGCTACTCCGAGGTCGGCGAGGTCGTCGAGGTCGCGCCCGACCTCGCCGCCGACGATCCGGCGATCCCGCGGGTGGGCCAGCAGGTCTGGGGCATCTGGGGGCATCGCGGCGAGGCCGTGCTGCCGGTCGACCGGTTGCGCGGCTGCGTGCTGCCCGACGGCCTCGACCCGGTCGCGGCGACCTTCGCCCGGGTCGGCGCGGTCGCGCTCAACGCCGTGCTCGCCGCCGACATCCACCTCGGCGAGGTGGTCGCCGTCTTCGGTCAGGGCGTGCTCGGCCTGCTCACCACCCGGCTGGTCCAGCTGAGCGGCGCCACCGCGGTCGCCGTCGACACCGTGCCGTCGCGGTTGGACAAGGCGCGCGAGTACGGCGCCGCGGCCACCGTCAACGCCGCCACCGAAGCAGTGGCGCAGCAGCTGCGCCGGCTCACCGAGGGCCGCGGCGCCGACGTCGCGATCGAGATCAGCGGCTCCTACCACGCGCTGCACGACGCGATCCGCTCCGTCACCGTCGACGGCCGGGTCGTCTCCGCCGGCTTCTACCAGGGCGACGGGGTCGGCCTACGACTCGGTGACGAGTTCCACCACAACCGGGTGCGACTCGTGTCCTCCCAGATCGGCGGCGTGCCACCGCACCTGGCGGGCCGGTGGAACCAGGCCCGACTCAACCACACGTTCCTCCGGCTCGCCCTCGACCGCCAGGTCGACCCGGTCGGGCTGGTCACCCATGTCATCCCGGTGGAAGAGGCGGCGGAAGCCTTCGACATGCTCGACCGCCGGCCCGAGGAAGCACTCCAGGTGGTGTTGAAGTTCTCATGATCAAGATTTCCTGCCAGGAGCAGCTGCTGCCCGGCGCGACGCTCCAGCACAAGTGGGAGTTCGCCCAGCGGGCCGGCTACGACGCGATCGAGGTGCGGGGCCGGGGTGACTTCGCGTTCCGCGACCGGCTGCCCGAGCTGCGCGCCGCCGCCCGCGACGGGGTGCCGATGCCGTCGGTGTGCGTGGAGATGCTGCACTTCTTCGGCGCCTTCGACGCGGACCTGCGCCGCGACGCGATCGCGCAGCTGAAGTCCCAGCTGTCGGTCATCGCGGAGATCGGTGGGCCGGGCGCGGTCGCGTGCACGCCGGCCTCGTACGGCATGTTCTCCCGCCGCCTGCCCCCGTTCGAGCCGCCCCGTAGCGAGCAGGACGACCGCGCGGTGCTCGTCGAGGGTCTCACCGAGCTGGGCGAGCACGCCGCGCGGGAGGGAGTGGTGCTCGCCCTCGAACCGCTCAACCGCTACGAGGACCACATGGTCAACCGGCTGGAGCAGGCGGTCGAGCTGATCACCGCGGTCGGGCTCCCCTCGGTCAAGGTGCTCGCCGACACGTACCACATGAACATCGAGGAGGACGAGCCCACCTCCGCCCTGGTCATGGCCGCCTCCCACCTCGGGCACGTACAGGTCAGTGACTCGAACCGCTTCCAGCCCGGCGCCGGTCACCTGGACTGGGCGGCGCTGCTGGGCACCCTGGACGCGATCGGCTACGACGGTCACCTCGCCGTCGAGTGCCGGCTGCGCGGCGAGCCGGTCGCCGCCGTCGCCGGCATCCCCGGTTTCCTGCGCCGCAACGCGGTGGGCGTCGCCGTATGACCATCGCACCCACCATCGAGGCGGGCACCCGTCACGCGGCGTCCGACCACCGTGGCCTCGACCGGGCCGCCCGACGGGTACTGGTGACGAACTGGCGGGTGCGCGCCACCGTGCCGGCCACCAAGCTCTATCCGCACCAGTGGAGCTGGGACTCGGCGTTCATCGCGATCGGGCTGCGCCACCTGTCTCCCACCCGCGCGCAACAGGAACTCGAGTCGCTGTTCGGCGCCCAGTGGCGCGACGGCCGGGTACCGCACATCGTCTTCGATCCCGACGTCCCGCGGGACGCGTATTTCCCCGGACCGGGGTTCTGGCGCTCGGGATCGGCGAACGCGGCGGGCGTGCCCACCTCCGGGATCGTGCAGCCGCCCGCGCACGCCCTCGCGACCTGGGCCACGTACCGCGCCGACCCGGCGGTCGCGCGCATCCGCGGCTTCCTGCCGCGGATGTACCCGCGACTCGCCCGCTGGCACCACTACCTGCTCACCCGGCGCGACCTGGGCGGCGCCGGCCTCGCCTCGATCGTGCATCCGTGGGAGTCCGGGATGGACAACAGCCCGGCATGGGACAGCCCGCTGTCGCGGATCGAGCCGGTGCCGGCCGGTTCGTTCACCCGGCGCGACCTGGCGCACGCGCCGGCCGCCGAACGGCCGACCGACCTCGACTACGGCCGCTACATCAGGCTGGCGAGCGACTACCGTGACGCCGGGTACGCCGACTCGCCGTCGGTGCACGCCTTCGCGATCGAGGATCCGCTGTACAACGCGCTGCTGATCGCCGGCGAACACGCACTCGCCGACATCGCCGCGGCGATCGGGCGCGACCCGGCACCGCACCGCGCCACGGCCGAGCGCCTCACCTGCGCCCTGGTGTCCCGGCTGTACGACCCGGCCGCCGGCATGTTCTTCCCGCGCGACGTGCACGCCGGCGAACTCGTCCGCTCCTGGTCGGTCACCGGCCTGATGCCGATGATCGTGCCGGGACTGCCGGTGACCCGGGAACTCGTCGACACGGCGCTGGGCGGCCGCTTCCGGCTCCGCGAGGCGTGCCCGTTGCCGTCCTACGACCTGACCGCACCCGATCACGCCCCGGGCCAGTACTGGCGGGGACCGGGCTGGGTCAACACGAGCTGGCTGTTCTGGCACGGGCTGCGGCTGCACGGCGAGACGGCCCTCGCCGACGACCTGCGCGAGCGGCTCCTGCGCCGGGTGCGCGAGACCGGGTTCCGCGAGTATCTCGACCCGCTGACCGGCGCGGGACACGGCAGCGACGGATTCAGCTGGACGGCCGCGCTGGCCCTCGACCTGATCCGCGTCGGATGAGCCCCTCGGTCACGGTTGCCGGGTCCACCTGCCTGCTGGCGGCGGCACCGGGCGCCGATCTCGGAGCAGACCGGCTGGACGGGCTGTTCGTCGACGACTGCCGGCACCTGTCGGTACTGGCGCTGCGGGCGCAGGGCCAGCCACTGCGGACCCTGCGCTCCACCGGCACCCTGGCGGTGGCCATCCCGGACACCCCGCGCGGATCCAACCCGCCGTTCGCCCTGCACCGGCGCCGCGAGGTGGTCGCCGGCCGGCTGGTCGAGACCCTCACACTCCAGTCGTACGTCGACGAGCCGCAGACCGTACGCCTCGGATACCGCCTCGCCGCCGACTTCGCCGACCAGTTCGAGCTGCGCTCCGACCGGGTCTTCGACAAGTCCGACGCGGTGCGGAGCGCAACGGTCGACGGCGACCGCCTGGTCCTCGCCTACGAGCGTCGCGGCTTCCGGCGCAGCACGACGGTGGCCGCGACGCCGGCAGCCCGGCTGAGCACCGACGGCGCGGAGTGGACGCTGACGCTGGCGCCCCACGGCTCGACGTCCGTCATGCTCACCGTGGACGCCGGGCGGCCCGCGCCGCCCATGGACGCGCCCCCGCCGATGCCGCACGTGGCCCGCGACGACCTGGCCCGCTGCGTCCGACGCGGCCTCGCGGACCTCGACGCCCTCCGCGTCACGGTGCCCGGGCTGCCGGCCGGCGCCCACGTACCCGCCGCCGGCGCACCCTGGTTCCTCACCGTCTTCGGCCGCGACAGCCTCATCTCCTCGCTGTTCGCCCTGCCCTACCGGCCGGAGCTCGCCGCCGGCACGCTGCGGGCGCTCGGCGCCTGCCTCGGCAGCCGCACCGACCCGGCCCGGGTGGAGGAACCCGGCAAGGTGGTGCACGAACTGCGCTTCGGCGAGCTGGCGACGCTCGGCGACGTGCCGTACGGCCGCTACTACGGCACCGTCGACGCGACCCCGCTGTTCCTGGCACTGCTGGCGGCCCACCACGAGCTGACCGGCGACGACGCTCTCAGCAAGGACATGGAGGGCCCGGCCCGGGCCGCCGCCGGCTGGGTGTGCGGGCAGCTCGACGCCCGCGGCTACCTGACCTACCGCACGGACGGACCGGGTCTGGTGCACCAGTGCTGGAAGGACTCGGCGGACTCGATCGCCTTCCGGGACGGCACCCCGGCCGCCGGGCCGATCGCCGTGTCGGAGGCCCAGGGCTACGCCTACCGCGGGCTGCTCGGCACCGCCCGGCTCGCCGAGCGGGTGTGGGGCGACGCCGGCTGGGCGGCGGAGCTGACCGCCCGCGCCCACGCGCTGCGGGCACGGTTCGCGGCCGACTTCCGGCTGCCCGACGGATTCGTGGCACTGGCCCTGGACGGCTCCGGCCGAGCGGTCGACGCGCTCGCCTCCAACGCCGGACACGTGCTGTGGTCGGGCATCCTCGCGGACGACTGGGCCACGGCGGTCGCCCGGCGGCTGGCCGAGGAGGACTTCTTCTCCGGCTGGGGGGTGCGCACCCTCGCCGAGGGGCAGGTTCCGTACCACCCGCTGTCCTATCACCGCGGCGGAGTCTGGCCGCACGACACCGCGTTCGCCGTGGCCGGGCTGTCCGCCGCCGGCCGGCGGGACGACGCGGCGCGGATCGCCGACGGCCTGCTCGCCGCGGCCGCCCACTCCGGCGACCGGCTGCCGGAGGTCCTCACCGGGCTGTCCCGCACCGGGCCGGACGGGCCCGTGCCCTACCCGCACTCCTGCTCGCCGCAGGCCTGGGCCGCCGCGTCGCCGCTGCTCCTGCTGACCGCGCTGGGCTGACCCCGACGCGCCCCGCCGACGGTTCACCCCTGCCGGAGACATCGATGTCTGTGGTTAGATTTCGACATGCGCCGAGTCCTCGCCTGCCTGGTCGCCGCGCTCGTGGCCAGCCCTGTCGTCCTCACCGCGGTGGCCGCCTCCGCCGCGACCGCGCCCGCGGCGCTCGTCATCGCGAGCGACTTCCCCGATCCTGACGTGATCAAGGTGGGCGGCACGTACTACGCCTACTCGACCAACAACGGTCACGGCAACGTGCCGGTTGCCACGGCGACCTCGTTGTCCGGGCCGTGGACGCGGCGGGCGGACGCCCTGCCCACCCTCGGCGCCTGGGCCAGCGGCGGCCTCACCTGGGCTCCCGATGTCTCCCCGCTCGCCGACGGCAGGTACCTGCTCTACTACACCGCCCGGAGCCGGGCCGTCGGCCGGCAGTGCCTCGGCGCGGCGGTCTCCGGTTCGCCGCTGGGTCCGTTCAGCGCGGTCGGCACCGGCCCGCTGGTCTGCAACGGCGGCGAGGGCGGCGACATCGACGCGTCCAGCTTCGTCGACAGCACCGGGCTGCGTTACCTGCTCTACAAGGACGACGGCAACGCCATCGGCCAACCCACCAGCCTCTGGCTGCAACGGGTCGCCGCCGACGGCGTGACCCTGCAGGGCGGCCGGGTGGAGTTGCTGCGCAACGACCGGCCGGAGGAGGCCGGCATCATCGAGGCGCCGGTACTCACCAAGGTCGGATCCCGCTACGTGCTGTTCTACTCTCTCGGTGGATACGGCGGCGACGGCTACCAGACCAGCTACGCGACCGCCACCTCGCTCACCGGGCCGTACGCCAAGGCCTACCGCTCGCTGCTGACCACCGCGACGACCGACGGCGCGGTCCGCGGCCCCGGCGGCGCCGACGTGATCCGCGAGGCCGCCGGCGATCACCTCGTCTTCCACGGCTGGATCAACAACTACACCGCGCGAGGGATGTACGTGGCCGCGCTCGGCTGGGCCGGCGAGTATCCCGTCGTGCGCGGCAGCCGGGTCCGGTACGAGGCGGAACGCGGCGTGCTCAACCACTGTTCGGCACGGAACGCGCCGACCGCGTCCCAGGGGCAGGTGGTGGCCTACCTCGACCACGCCGACAGCTGGGTCGACGTCACCGTCTTCGCACCACGCGCCGGCGGCTACAGCGCGCACATCGCGTACGCCGCCGGCTACGGCGACGCCCAGCACACGCTGACCGTCAACGGCGGCGCGCCCCAGGTGGTCACCTACCCCAACTCGGGGTGGGAGAACTGGCGACAGGTGCGGGCCGACGTCACGTTGAACGCCGGCTTCAACGCCCTTCGCCTGACCCACCTCAGCCGCTGGGCCGAGATCGACTTCGTCGAGATCGCCTGAGCGACGTCCCGCTTCCGCTCCGCGAGGACGGAATCGCCAACCTCCCGACCCGCCCTCCCGGCCTGGTGCCACGCCTGCCCACCTGGTGAAACTTTCCGCCATCCTTCACCACTTCCGTGGAAGGCGTTTACATCGACGAGCGTCGCGGTGTACGGTACCGCCACCCGCTGACACATATCGGTGTTGGCGAATGTCCCGAGGGGTGAAGGTGACTGCTCGACACGCCTTGCGGCGTACGCGTCCACTGTTCAACGCCGCCTTGGCGGCAACCCTGATCTTGTCCACCGGCTCAGCCCTGGCGGCGTCACCGGTGTCCGCGGCGCCGGATCGGGGTTCGCCGGCCTCCGGTCGGCTGGCCACCGCCTTCGACAGCGCCGCAGCCCGCTACGACGTGCCCCGCGATCTGCTCGTCGCGCTCGGCCAGGCCGAGACCCGCCTGGACGGCCGTGGCGGTGCGCCGAGCGCGTCGGGCGGTCACGGCGTCATGCACCTGGTCAACAATCCCACGCTGCACACCCTGGACGAGGCGGCCCGGCTGACCGGGCTCAGCCCTGGCGTGCTGGCCGCCGATCCCACCGCGAACATCACCGGAGCCGCCGCGGTCCTGCGCTCCTATGCCGACCAGGCCGGCCTCACTCCCGCCGAGCGCCGGGACGTCGACAGGTGGTACGGATCGGTCGCCCGCTACGGCGGAGCGACCACGCCGTCGGTCGCCCGGCTCTACGCGGACGCCGTCTACGACCTGCTCGGCACCGGCTTCACCACCGGACAGCAGGAGGTGCTGACGGTTCCCGGCCGGCCGGTCGCGCCGCAGCGGGGCGCGCTGGCCCCGCGGCCGGGCGAGGTCGGGGTTCTCAGCACCGACTACGGGCCGGCCGCGTGGGCGCCGGCGAGCACCAGCAACTACACCGTGGCCAGCCGGCCCGGCAGCCACCCGGTCAGGTACGTCGTCATCCACATCACACAGGGCAGCTACGCCGGTTCGATCAGCTGGTTCCAGAATCCGGCCGCCAAGGTCAGCGCGCACTACACGTTCCGCTCGTCCGACGGAGCGGTCACCCAGTCGGTGCGCGAGAAGGACATCGCCTGGCACGCCGGCAACTGGACCTACAACACCCAGTCCATCGGCATCGAGCACGAGGGCTACGTCGACAACCCGGCCTGGTTCACCGACGCGATGTACCGGGCGTCGGCGGCCCTGACCCGCAACCTGGCCGCCAAGTACGGCATCCCCAGGGACCGGGCGCACATCATCGGTCACAACGAGGTGCCCGGGGCCACCCACACCGATCCGGGTCCGAACTGGAACTGGACCTACTACATGCAGCTGGTGAGCGGCGTGACGGGGATCGGCTCCGGCACGGTGAACACCGAGGGGACGAACCTCAACGTCCGGTCCGGGCCCGGCACCGGCTACGCGGTCGTGGGCTCCGTCGCCGACGGCGCGACCGTCAGCATCTACTGCCAGGCCACCGGCACCACGGTGACCGGCCCGTACGGCACGACCAACGTCTGGAACCGGATCGGCACCAACCGGTACGTCTCAGACGCCTACCTGCTGACCGGCCACGACGGCTTCATCCCCAACGTGCCCCGCTGCTGACCACCCCGAAAGGACACGAACATGAGACGAAGCGTGCGCCGATTCGCCCTCGTCGCGGCAGCCGCCGTCGTCGCGACGATCCTGATCCCGTCGTCCCCCGCGGCCGCCGCCACGGTGACGGTCGACAACAGCACCGCCGGTCGGTTCACCGCCAGTGGCAACTGGGGCACGTCCACCTGGTCGACCCAGCGCTACGGCGACGACTACCGGTTCGCCACCCCGGACACCGCGGCCAGCGACGCGGCCTGGTACAAGGTCAACGTGCCGAGCGCCGGCAGTTACCTGGTGGAGGTGTGGTATCCCGCCGACCCCGGCTACAACGACCGGACCCCGTTCGTCATCGCCACCACCAGCGGCAACCAGACCGTGTACGTCAACCAGCGCACCACCGGTGGCCGCTGGGTGAGCCTGGGCACCTTCCCCCTCGCCGCCGGCGACTACAACGCCGTCGGGGTCAGCCGCTGGACCAACGGCACCGGGTACGTCATCGCCGACGCGGTCCGCATCACCACGGCCACCGGCGGGTCCGGCTTCTCCCTGCCCCTGCCGCGCAGCGCCCTGCCGCGCAGCGAGTACGACGACCCGCACCACGACTATCCGGCGATCGACCTGCCCGTGCCCACCGGCACCCCGGCGTACGCGGTGCGCGCGGGAACGGTCACCCGGATCAACGACAGCAGCTGCGGCGTCGGCATCAACCTCACCGGCACGGACGGCGCGATCTACACGTACTGCCACTTCTCCGCCTGGTCCGTGGCCGACAGCGCCACCGTCTCGCCGGGTCAGCAGCTCGGGTTGACCGGAAACACCGGCAACTCCACCGGCCCGCACCTGCACTTCGGCATCCGGACCGGCAGCACCCGCCGTTGCCCACAGAACTTCCTGCTGGCCCTCTACGACGGCCTCACACCCCCGACGGCCGCGAGCCTGCCCACCACGGGCTGCTACTACTGACCAGAGTCCGGCTCCCCGGCGTCCCCACCGCGGCACACCGGGATGGCAGATCGTCCGCTCGGCCGTCGCGGGGCACCGGCACCGTCCAGTGCCCCGCGGCGCCCCTGCCCGGTAACGCGTTCGGCCGCCTCGTCGTCGGCGCAGGGCCCCGGGCCCCGACCGTCCACACGGCTCCAATCGGTGTTCGCCCGGCGGACACCTGCCGGGAATCCGGGACCACAATGCTCTATGGATTCTCATCAATTCCGGACGCAGGAGCACCCCATGCTCGACAGCAGCAGCAAGAGCCGGCGATCCAGGATGGCGCGGGCGCTGACCACGGCAGGCGCCGCGGCGACGCTGGTGGCGGCGCAGCTCGCGGCGCCGCCGCCCGCGAGCGCGGCCGTGAGCAGGGCGGAACTCGCCCTTCGCTGGGCACCGATCCATCACCAGGATGTCGATGCCACCGGCAGTCACGCCCTGGGCGGCCGGTCCGACTACATCGCCAAGGTCGACTTCGACGGTGACCTGAACGGACGCAACAACTGGGACCGGGCCGGCCAGGCCGGCACCTCGTTGGCCGCGCACGTGTACTACTCCGTCGTCGAGACCAGCACTCACTGGTACCTCACGTACCTGTTCTTCCACCCGCGGGACTGGACGGACCACCCCTTCTTCGAGACCGAGCACGAGAACGACGGCGAAGGCGTGCTGTTGGCGGTCGAGCGCGACGGCTCCACGTACGGCGTCCTGCGCGCGGCCGTCACCGTCGCGCACAGCGACTTCTACTCGTACACACCGGCGGGCAGCACCTGGACGGGCGGCCGCGAGAGCGTCGACGGCGCGCTGCAGTTCCAGTCGTCACCACACGACGCGTTCCAGCACCCGGTGACCGCCCAGGAGGCGCAGGGCCACGGCCTGAAGGCCTATCCCCAGTACGCGATCAACGGCGACGGACTGGTCTACTACCCGTCGACCGTCGCCGAGACGCCGAGCAACGGCAACGACCGCGACGTGCGGTACCAGCTGGTCGACATCTTCGCCGCCAACGGCCTCTGGGCGCAGCGGTCCAACCCGAACCTGTTCGCCAACCTCGGCACGTTCGCCGGCGACACCTCCGGCGACTGCGGATCCGGCACCTGGAGCTGCTCGAGCAACTCGGCCAACGCGCCTTGGGGCTGGGACGACGGCAACGACGCACCCGCCCGTGGAGAGTTGGCCAGCGACCCGGCGAAACTGTCCGCCGAGTACTTCACGATCCCCGGTGGTGTGGCCCGCACCTACACGTACAACCCGTACGCCGGTGCGGCGGCGGCCCTCGCGGAGGCGGCCAGGACGGCACCGCCGACCGTCGACTGACCGGCGGACGGAACCGTCGACGGCGTCGTCACCGAGGACGCCGTCGACCGGGCCGGTCGCCCGCTTCCGCCAACCCGCCCGGCGACTACTCCTCCGGGACGCCGGGGCCGACCTCGCCACGCCGCAGGTGCTCGGCGTTGCGGTCGGCTTCGCTGTCCGCGTGCGCAGCCCCGATGCGCGGGTCTGTCGTCCGGCGCCCCTCGGCGTCCTGGTACACCTCGCCGCTCTCGAGAGCGTCCTCCTGCTGCCGGCTCTGCTCAGGTGTGGTCACGTTGCCCAACTACCCGACGCTCGCACCGGCAAAACGGGCGCGGCTGCACCGACCCACCGCGCAGCCGCGCGCTCGAGGTCGCCTCGGCGGCGACGTGGACGTACGGCCTAGGGTGGGCGGCATGGCCCGCCCCGCCCCCTCCGCCGACGGCCCTGCGGCGCAGAATCCGCTCACCCGGTTGACGCTGGAGGAACTCCGGCAGCGCACCAGCGTGAAGTGGCGCATGCACCCGCCCGACGTGCTTCCGCTCTGGGTGGCGGAGATGGACGTACCCCTCGCGCCCGCCGTGGCCGGCGCGCTCCACCGCGCGATCGACCTCGGCGACACCGGCTACGCACACGGGACGGCGTACGCCGAGGCGCTCGGCGACTTCGCGGCCCAGCGCTGGGCCTGGGACGACTTCCGGGTCGACCGCACCACGGTCGTACCGGACGTGATGATGGGCATCGTCGAGGTGCTCCGGCTCGTCACCGACCCCGCGGACGCGGTGGTGGTCTGCTCCCCCGTGTACCCGCCCTTCTACGCGTTCGTCAGCCACGCCGACCGGCGGGTGATCGAGGCCCCGCTCGGGACCGACCTGCGCATGGACCCCGCCGCTCTCGACGAGGCCTTCCGCCGCGCACGGGAGTACGGCCGCCGGCCGGCGTTCCTGATGTGCAACCCGCACAATCCCACCGGGGTCGTCCACCGCCGCGACGAGCTGGAGGCCGTCGCCGAGCTGGCCGACCGGCACGGCGTACGGGTGATCTCCGACGAGATCCACGCTCCCCTGGTGCTCCCCGGGGCGCACTTCACCCCGTACCTCACCGTGACCGGCGCCGAGAACGCCTTCGCCCTGACCTCCGCCTCGAAGGCGTGGAACCTCGCCGGCCTCAAGGCGGCAGTCGCGGTCGCCGGGCCCCGGGCCGCCGCCGACCTGGCCCGCATGCCGGAAGAGGTCGGCCACGGACCCAGCCACCTCGGCGTCATCGCGCACACCGCCGCGTTCCGCGCCGGCGGGCAGTGGCTCGACCTCCTCCTCGACGGCCTCGACGCCAACCGCACGCTGCTGGAGACGCTGCTGGCCAAGCACCTCCCGTCCGTCCGGTACCACCGCCCCGAGGGCACCTACCTCGCCTGGCTGGACTGCACCGGGCTGGGCATCGACGCCGGGCCGCCCGCCGGCGAACCCGGCGTGGCCAGCGCCATCGCCGGGCCCGCGAAGATGTTCCTCGACCGCGCGCGGGTCGCGCTCAGCTCGGGGCACGTCTTCGGCACCGGCGGAGCGGGCTTCGTACGACTCAACTTCGCCACCTCACCCGCGATCCTCACCGACGCCGTCACCCGCATGGGCCGGGCAGTCACCGCGAGTTGAGGCCCGGTCCGCGGCGGCGGTGCCTCCACGACAGCGATCGGCGCGCCTGCGCCGGCACGTCGCCCGGCCGCCCGCCCTCGACTCGTAGGCTGCGGCTCATGCCGACATGGGCCCGGGCCTACCTGGCCGACCAGGACGATCTCCATCCCGTGCGCCATGTCGTCGCCGGCGGAATGTCCGTGGCGGGCCTCCTGCCGCGCCTGGGCAGGCCGGGCCCCCAGCTACGACGCCTGGCAGGTCTGGGTCTCCCGCCCGGGATCCCGAGCGGGACTTCGAGACACCGATCTGGCGCCAAGGCTCCCGGGCTCGCCACAGAAACCGCATCCTCCTCCCACCCGAGGAGTTCGCCGCGGTGCTGAGCACCCTCAATTCGCCCCGCTGGTCGCGCCGGCCCCGCTAGCCCTCCCGGGCGGCAGCCTTCGCCGCTCCGGTCGCCGGAACTGCTCCTGACGAGAGATCCACCCACTCCTCGGCTTCGCCCGTCCGGGATCGCTCGCCTTCCCCTGCCGGATCCCACGCACTGAGCACAGCCCGACGGCTACGGCGCCGGAACACCAGGGCCGCCAACGCGACGGCCAGCAGCGCAACCATCAGCGGGCGGGCGGCGCTCGGGGCGTCGGCGCCGGGACGCTTCCTGCTCCTCATCGCGGCTCTCATGTTCGGTCCTTTCCCTCTCCGACAGGCGTCGCGGCACTGTCGGCGCGGCAATGCCGCCAGGTCTCAAGCCACGAGCAACGAACCCGGCGCCGGTAACGGTGCAGCGCCCGGCTGAAGCACGCGCTCGCGCTGGTCGGCCCGCACGACGGTACGCAGGAGTTCGCGCCGTGCCGCGGCTCCTGGTTCGACGCCACCCGATCGAGACGTTGGCTGCCACCCGCGGAGCGCGCCCGCGCACCGAGGGATGCGGGCGCGGTCTCGACGGCCGCGGCCGAAGCGGTCGACCGCCACGTCCGGCCAGTGATCATGCCGCCCTCAGCCCGGGTCACCCGTTCGGGCGCTCTGCCAGGACCGCCTGCGGACGTGGACGCGAGCGGGCAAACTCGTCCCGAGCTCACCTGTCCGGACCTTGGAAGATCGCGGCGAGGAAGGCGGCAGCCGCGCCCGGGCACGCTGACCCAGACCGGATCATGAGGAAAAGCGAATGACCTCACTATCGCCGTTGTCCGTGACAGTGGCGGAGCCCGAAGCCCTGAACCAGCTTCCGACCCCCGCACGCGCACAGGTCGACCCGGCCGACATCGTCGTGCCGGACGGCTATCGCGTGGAGGTGGTGCTGGTCGGCCTGTCGATGCCGTGCGGAATGGGTTTCGCCGACGACGGCACCCTGTTCGTCCTGGAAGGCGGTAGCACCTGGCCGACGCGGCCGTACCTGCCGGCCCGGATCCTGCGGCTGGACCCCGACGGCCGCCTCGACGTCGTCACGGAGGAGGCGCTGGGCGGGCCGCGGCATGTGGCGGTGCACGACGGCGCCCTGCTGGTGTCGTGCAAGGGTGGCCGCCACGCCCGCATCGACCGTATCGACCCGGCGACGGGCCGGAGCAGCGTCCTCCTCGACGGGCTGCCCAACGGCGGCTGGCACGAGCCCGGCGGGCCGGTGTTCGGGCCCGACGGCCTGATGTACTTCGCCCAGGGTTCGGTGTCGCAGCAGGGGGTGATGCTGCCGCAGGGGTTCCAGGTCGACGTGGCGCGCCACATCGGCGTGCACGACGTTCCCGGCGAGGATGTCGTGCTGACCGGCAACAACGTTCAGACCTACGATCCCACCGGGCCGTACCCGTACCTGGTGGAGACCGGGCCGTTCAAGCCGTTCGGCACCCCGGCGCGGCGGGGCGAAGTGGTGCGGGGCGAGCTCAAGTGCAGCTCCGGGCTGTGGCGCGCGCAGCCCGACGGGAGCGAGATGGAACTCGTGGCCTGGGGTCTGCGCAACCCCTACGGCATGGCCTTCGGCGAGGACGGTGACCTGTACGTCTCCGACAACGACTTCGAGGAGAGCGGGGACCGGGCGATCCGCGGCGACCCGGACCGCATCTGGCGCATCGACGCCGCCCGTACGCCGCACGGCTCCGTCGACCGGCCCGCCTGGTACGGCTTCCCCGACATCTGCGGCGACGGGCTGCCCGCCTGGCACGACTCCCATCTGCCCCGTCGCGGCCGGGCGGCCGAGCCGCTGATCGAGAACCCGCCGCCGTGGGCGGGGCCGGCGGCGTTCCTCGAGCAACCACACTCGGCGATGGCCGGAATGGACGTCTCCCGCAGTGACACCTTCGGCTACCGCGGCCGCCTGTTCGCCTGCGAGTGGGGCACGCTGGCGCCGATGAACTCGCCGGACCCGCGCGACCTCGAGCACGGTTTCCGAGTGCTGGCGGTGGATCCGGCCGACGGCACGGCCGAGCCGTTCATGCGCAACTCACGACCTGGACCGGCGTCGGCGCTGGGCACCGGCGGTCTGGAGCGCCCGGTCGACGCCAAGTTCGCCCCCGACGGGAGCCTGTACGTGCTCGATTTCGGCGTATCGCGGGTGTTGGAGAAGACCCAGATGTCCTACGGCCACACCGGTGTGCTGTGGCGCGTCGTGCGGGACGGAGGCCGCTCGTGACTCGCCCGCTGCTGCTGGAACTCGACAACGCCACCGTCAGCGCACACCTGGACCGCGTCACACCATGGCTCACCACGACGCGCACGCTCCAGTCCGTGTACCGCAAGACCCTGGAGGACACCGCCGGCAAGGTCAGCGAACCGCACGTCCGCAGCTGGCTGCGCGAGATCGCCGTGCCGGCGAGGAAACATGAGGAGGCGGTCGCGGACCTGCACCGCGCCTTCGGCCACGAGCCGACGGCCACCGGGCGGATGGGCAGCGCGTTCTCGCTGATCTCCACGCTGCTGGGCACCGCGCGGGAACTGGTCGGCCAGGCGCAGGGCAGGCTGGCGGGCGCGGGCGGTGGCGCATGGCGGCAGATACGCGTGCTGCTGCTGAGCAACCTCGACGCGATCAGCGGGTTTGCCGTGGCCGAGCAGCTCGGCCTCGCCCTCGGCCGGCCGGCCGTGGTCGACATCGCCATGCCGATCGTGGCCGAGAAGACCCGCCACCAGCTGTTGATCCGCGAGTGCTACCTGGAGATGGCGGCGACATCGATCCTGTACCAGCGGGACGTATGAGGACGCTGCGCCGATGGGGATATCCCCTCGTCCTGGCCGGCGTGCCAGCCACGCTGCTGGGCGTCTTCGCCGTCGTGGAGGCGCTGGACGTGCCCCTGTTGACCGATCCGTCCCCGTTGCCGGGGACGGCAGGGCCGGCGGCCGCCGCGACCGGGGTCGGGCTACTGCTCGTCGACGTCGCGCTGCCCGTGCCGTCCAGCCTGGTGATGGTGGCCCACGGAGTCCTGTTCGGGGTCGTCGCCGGCACCGGGCTGTCCCTCGTCGGCGGGCTCGGGGCCACGCTGGCGGCCTTCGGCATCGGCCGGCGCAGCCGCCACCGGCTCGCGCGCCTCACCACACCGGCGCAGCGGGCCCGCGCCGACGACCTGCTCCGCCGTTACGGGCTGCTCGCCGTGCTGCTCACCCGGCCGGTACCGGTACTCGCCGAAACCGTCGCTCTCCTCGCCGGCACGTCGGGGATGACATGGCACCGCGTCGCGCTGGCGGGGGCGGCAGGAACGCTGCCTCCCGCGCTGCTCTACGCGGCTGCCGGCGCCGCCGGGCAGACGAGCACGGTCGGGTATCTCGTCCTGTTCGGCCTCACGGCCCTCACCGCCCTGGCACTCCGGCACCTCGGACGAGTCGTCCGTCGCGCGTCAGGCAACGGGGACAACCCGGTCCGTGGTGAGACGCGAGCCGAGCAGCCCACGAACTGCTGATCGGGCAACCCCCCATGCCGGTCGCGCCTCGTCGGGTCGGCGTGATCGCTCACTCGACCTTCGCGGCTCGCGCCAGCAACTGGACGAAGTGCCGGGGATGGGAGTAGGGAAAGGCGTGCGCTCCCCCCGGGACGGTGACCGCCTGCCCTCGCGGCGCTGTCGCGGCCAGCCGGTCGACCCAGTCGGCGGCGGCGAGGTGGTCGTGCTCGCCCCGGGCCAGCAGCATCGGGCAACTGACGCTGCCGACCAGGTTCTCCGGACGATCCGCAAGGCCGCTGCGCAGGTAACGGAGGAGGCGCCGAAGTCCACCTCGCCGGTAGTCGGGCAGGGCGGCCCACAGCGCAGAGCCCGGCTCGTGGCGGGAGGTGCGCGCCCAGGCGCGCACCAGCCCGGCCAGTCGCCGAGCTTGCGGTGCGAAGGTGGGACCGGCGACGACCAGGCCGCGGATCTGGCCGGGTAGCTCAGCAGCGACCCGCAACACGGCTTGTCCCCCGGTCGAATGGCCGGCCAGCACCACCGGCCCCGGGCGGTGGTCGACGAACCACGCCGCCACCGTAGCGGCCACGGCCTGCACAGTCGGCTCGCAGGTGTTCGGCCCGCCGTAGCCGAAACCCGGCACGTCCAGCAGCACGCACCGCGTCCAGGCGCCGGTGGCCTCGACGACCTCAGACAGGTAACGCACGGCGCCCAGGCCGGGAACGATGACCACGGCGGGAACGCCCGCGCGCCCCGCGCCTGCCACCACGGCCCGCACAGGTCGGTCTTCGACCGAGTACCACCGCTCCTGCCTCGTGTTCATCCCTCCGATCCGCCGTCATGGCGCTTGCCCGGTTTCCGGTGGTACTCGGGGCGGAGCTTCGCGCTGGCGAATGCCGCCTTCACCGCCGCGGAGAGCGCTTCGATGTCGTACGCGCCGTGGTGGCGGCGGCCGTTGATGAAGAAGGTCGGCGTTCCGGAGACGGCGCTGAGGTCGGCGGAGTCGACGTCCTCGGCGATCCGGTCGGTGCCGCTGTTCCCGGCGAGGTGGTCCCGGAACCGGCCGAGGTCCAGGCCGAGCTGGTCGGCGTAGCGGAGAATGTCGCCCGGGCTGAGCGCGTCCTGGTGCGCCAGGAGCAGGTCGTGCATCTCCCAGAACGCGTTCTGCTCCCCCGCCGCCTCGGCGGCCTCGGCGGCGAGTTGGGCGTGCGGGTGGACGTCGGTGAGGGGCAGGTGCCGCCAGACGTACCGGACGTTGGCGAAGTCGGACAGCAGTTCCCGGACCACCGGCTCGGCCTGCCCGCAGTAGGGGCACTCGAAGTCGCCGTACTCCACGACTGTCACCGGCGCTTCGCGTGGCCCGCGCAGGTGGTCGCGTTCCGGGTCGACCGGGGGTATCAGGTCGACGATCCCCTCGGTGGCGCCCAGCAACGCGCGCGCACGCCGCGCCGGGGGGAGCTGGGCGGCGAGGCGGAACACCAGCCAGGTGAGGACGGACGAACCGATCGTCGCGACGAGGATGCCGAGCTTCGCCTCCTCCAGCGCGGGGCCGCTCAGCGCATGCGTGGCGATCAGGAGGGCGATGGTGAACCCGATGCCGGAGACCGTGCCCACTCCGACGACGGCGGCCCAGCCGACGGGCGGTCGGAACCGGTTGCGGCTGAACCGGGCCACCAGGTACGAGGTGACGACGACCCCGGCCGGCTTGCCGACGACGTACGCCACGACGACACCCAGCGCGACCGGGGAGGTGACCGCGCGGGCCACGAGCTCGCCGTCGATCACGACCCCGACGTTCGCCAGCGCGAAGAGCGGCACGACCAGGTAGCTCGCCCACGGATGGTAGAGGTGCTGCAACCGGTCGTTCGGCGACAGGGCCGAGGCGAGCCCGGCCCGCGCCGACCAGGCCAACTCCGGGGTCGGCTGCTCCCGGAACATCCGGAACAGCCCGGCCGCCTGCTGCAGTTGGGCACGCCCGGGGGCATAGGCGTGGGTGAGCAGTCCCATCACCAGGCCCACCACGACCGGGTCGACGCCGGATTCCGAGACCGCACCCCAGGCCGCCACTCCCAGCAGCGCGTACACCGGCCCCCAGCGCACGCCGATCGCTCGAGCGAGCAGGACGACGCCGAAGATGCCCGCCGCGACGAGCAACGCCGGCGGCGACGGATGTTCCGGGTAGGCGATCGCCAGCACCACGATCACGATCAGGTCGTCGACGACCGAGACCGTCAGCAGGAAGCCCCGCAACCGGTCCGAGAAGCGCGGCCCGAGGACGGCGAGCATACCCAGCGCGAGCGCGGTGTCCGTCGCCATCACCACGCCCCAACCCAGGGCGGTGGTGCGCCCCGCGTTGAATGCCAGGTAGACCGCGACCGGCAGGAGCATGCCGCCGATCCCGGCCAGCAGCGGCAACGTCAGCCGACGCCGCTCCCGCAGCTCGCCGATGTCGAAGTCGCGGCGCATCTCCAACCCGATCACCAGGAAGAAGAACGTCATCAGGCCGCTGTTGACCCAGGTGCGCAGGTCGTGTGACACCCGCCAGTCGCCGAGCTGGACCGAGAACGGGATGTCCCACAGCGACTCGTACGACGACGCGGCAAGGTTGGCCCAGACGAGCGCCGCCACCGCGGCGACCAGGACCACCCGGGCGCTGCCGGTCTCGGTTTTCAGGAACGTGCGCAGCGGGTTGTTGAACCGGCCGACCCAGGTGGTCCGGCCGGACCAGCTTCCACGCGGAGGGTCCCCCGTCACGTAGAGATCCTCCCCCACCGGCTCGCCAGCGGGCTCGGATTCCGGCAGCCGGACCTGTACGGACGGCGAACCCAGGTGTGTTAGTCACCGCCGACAACGGGCAGACGTGCGAGGGGCACGAGGTTCTGCCGACCTTCGTGCCGGTGTGGGGGCTTCGCAGCCGGGGCGTGAGGGAGTACGTATGCAGTCGAGGTGGGGCCGTTACCTGCTGATCACCAGTGCCGCGGCGATGACGGTAGCGCCGTGGATCGCCGACTGGAACCGGCGTCACACCTTCGGGCCGGGTTACGGGCCGCACGCCCGCTGGCACGGCGCAGCGGAGGTGGTCGGAGCCAGCTGCTCCGGCCTGGCGATGCTGTGGCTCCTCACTCGCGGCGTACGGCAGGATCGGCAGTTGGCGACCGGGGTGGCCACGCTGCTGCCGCTACTCCGCTATGGCGCCTTCAACCTGACCCTCGCCGTGCCCGGTACGTCCCCTTACGAGGAGGGCGGGCCCCCGCTGCGGCTGCTCGGACTGCCCGCCTCGCTGGTCACTCAGGATGCCCTGATAGCGCTCGCGCTCGGCGGCTACCTGCTGGAGCGGCGCGCCGAACGGCTGTGAGTCAGTCGCGGCGGTCCTCGTCGCCCAGCTCGACCGGCTGGCGCTGCTCCAGGGCATCCGCCGCCGTCGCGTCCTCGGGCAGCGACGTGGCCGGCAGGTCGTGCTCACCTGGCACAGCGACGCCCTGCTCGGCCAGGTCGGCCTCGGTGGCATCGGCCGGTTGGGGCGGCGGTGGCTGGTCGGGCTGGCTCTCGTCGAGCAGCGGCTGGCGCTGCTCGATCGCGTCGGCCTCCGGAGGCACGTCCAAAGGTCCGTCAGTCATCCCGATCCCCTCCTACTGCTGCTGGTGTCCCCTCCGGTCATGATCGCAGTCATCGGTCCTCCTTCCCGGTGCTGTCGGGCCGGGTACCCCCCGCGACGCTCCCGACACACGAATCTTCGCCGGGCGAGACGGTACGAGCAGCAGGATCACGGGAGGGATCACCGTGGTCCAGAACGAGCCGAGGAGCAGCAGCCGCGTCGCCCGACCGGCGGTCACCGAGCCGCGTCCGTTCTCCAGGATTCCGGCAGCACGGGCAAAGCCTCCCAGACCGGCGGGAGCCCCCAGGGTCGTTCCGGAGACTTCGGGGCTGGCTCCGGCCAGGCCGGTGCGGGCAGAACGGTTAGCCTGTGCGTATGCAGGAGGCGGTGTACTGGAGCAACCTCGATGGCTGACGCCGACGATGTCCGTCACCTGGCGCTGGGGCTGCCCCATGTGGTCGAGATCGACAGCGAAGGCTTCGACTTCCGGGTCGCCGGCAAAGGGTTCGTCTGGTCCTACCCCGAACGCAGACCCGGTGCGTCGCGCCTCATCCGCTCCGACATCGCGGTGCTGTACGTCGGGGACGAGGCGGAGAAGCAGGCGTTACTCCTCGGCGAGCCCGAGGTCTTCTTCACCACGCCCGCCTACGACGGGCTGCCCCTGGTCATGCTGCGGCTGGCGCAGGTGGACGTCGACCGCCTGGAGGAACTCGTCACCGACGCCTGGCGCATGCGCGCCCCGGACCCGCTGGTCGGCGACCTTGACGGCGGCACGCTGACCCGTTGACGGGCAGAGCGAACCGCACCGACGTGCGTGCCGTCAGCTGAGCTTGCGGGTCAGCGTCTCGAACATCAGGTCGGGCCGGCGCGGCACGCCGAACCGCTCGTCGCCGTACGGGAACGGGGTCAGCTCACCGGTACGGGTGTAGCCGCGCCGCAGGTACCAGTCGATCAGATCCGCCCGCTGCCGGATCACCGTCATCCGCATCTCGGCGGCGCCCCACTCCTCCCTGGCGAACCGCTCGGCCTCCGCGAGCAGTTGCCGTCCCAGCCCGTCGCGCTGCCGGGGCGGCGAGACCGCGAACATGCCGAACGATGCGCGGTCGCCGTGGCGCTCCAGGTGGCAGCAGGCGACGATGCCCGTCCCGTCCTCGGTGACCAGCACCGTCCCGGCCGGGTTGCTCACCGCGGCGGCCACCATGTCCGCGTCGGCCCGCTGGCCGTCGAGCAGGTCCGCCTCGGTGGTCCAGCCGGCCCGGCTGCGCTCTCCCCGGTACACCGACTCGACGAGGTCGACGAGGGCGTGGACGTCGGCGGCGCGTGCGGTCCGGGCGGCACGGGATCCAGGGCTGATCATCGGCGGGGCTCCAGGGTCGCGGAAGGTCGCCGACCAGCGTACGCACCCGGGCCGACGCCGCGGTTCCGCCGGTGAAACTTTTCGCCACATCCTCCGCATCTATTGAAACCGCTTTTCCGATCCGGCTACCCTCCGGGAAGTGATCCACGTCCATCTTGGAGGTACCGGACCATGCGAAAGCTGATGTCAGCGGTCGGAGCGGGCGCCTTGCTGACGGCCGGGCTCGTCGTCGGCGCCGCACCCGCACAGGCCGCCACCTGCACCCTGGTGCAGTCCGAGATCTACAACGGGGCGAACATCATCGCCTGGTCACAGGGCCTGGAGGGCTGCGCCGGCGACGTCTACTGGGAGATCCAGTCCGCCGACAGCGGCACCTGGCAGGTCGCCGACAGCGGCACGACCTACTACGACAACGAGGTCAGAAGCTACTACGGCGACATCGAGCTGCCGTGCTACCTGCGGCTCTACGCGAAGTTCGGCACGCAGGAGAAGCTGACCCAGCCGGCGCACAACAACAACTGCGGCGGCTGATCCGGCCGCCGGGCGGGGCAGCGCGACGTCCCGCCCGGCGCGGGCACCGAAGGCCGAGTGGGCCAGGCGGGTAGGCGGTGTGGCTGGGCCGATCTTTATGATCACCGGATGTTCGGCCCCTTCCGCAGGCCGCCCAGTCCAGACACCGACTACAGCCAGGCCGACCTGGAGTTGCGCACCGCGCGTGACCGGGCGCTCGCGGGTCACTGGGCAGCAGCCCGGGACCTGATCGAGGCCACCGGCCTTGACTGGGAGCTGCGCGGCCGCCGGCTCTCGGTGCTGGCTGGCGCCGCCGGGCAGTCTCCCCAGTGGCTGGACGCGTGGGAAGCCGCTGTGCCGGACGACCCGACGGTCGCCATCCTGCGGGCTGACGCCCTGATGGACCAGGCTGGTGAGGCCCGGGGCTACGCGTCCGCGCGCAACACCAGCCGGGAGCAGTTCCAGGAGTTCGACCGACTCTCCACCCTCGCCGCACAGGCCAGCCGGCGCGCGGTGGAACTCAACCCCGACGACCCCTACCCATGGGTGACCCGCATGGCCTCGATGCTCGCCAACGGCCACCGGCAGCGCGACGAGTTCCTCGCGGCGATGGGCGAGGCGGTCAAGCGCGACCCGTACAACTTCGAGTCGCACCTCATGGCGGTGACCTTCCTCTGCGAGAAGTGGTACGGCTCGCACGAGCAGATGTTCGCCGCGGCCCGCGGGCCCGCCGCCGCCGCGCCCGCCGGGTCGTCGGTGGCGATGCTGCCGCTGCTCGCCCACTTCGAGTACGCACTGCGTGAGTACGGCTTTGACACGCGGGCGGAGTCGCTGGCCGCGAAAGCGGACTACTTCCACCGACCCGAGGTCGTCCGGGAGATCGACGCGTGCGCTGCCAAGTGGCGCGGGGCCGGCGAGCCTCGCCTGATCGGTCGGGGCATCACCCTTCGGCACTGGCTGGCGCTGGCCAACTACCTGGCCGAGCATGACCGGAAGGGCACCAGGGCCCTGCTCGCGCAGATCGGCCCGTACCTCGGAAGCACCGCGACGTACGGCTACTTCTGGTCGCGGCAGACCGAGGGCTTCCACGCCGTCTGGAAATGGGCCAGATGACCGAGGAGGCAGGGACCGGGCCGCTCGTGGTGAAGACGGCTGCCGACGGCCGGTGCCGCTGACCGCTGCCCCCCGCATGACTGTCGGGATTGTTAGGCTCCGCGCCATGTTTTCGGGCGATGCGGATGCTGACCTGCGGCAGATGGCCGACGACCCCACCTTTCCGCACCGTGACGCCGCCCGGCACGCGGTGCGGTTCCGGGCCTCCGGCGACGTGGCGGACCTGGTCGCCGTACACGACGACCCGCACCCCTGCGGGATGACCGACGTGGTGTTCGCCATGGCGGGATCGAAGCGGCCCTGGCTCAACTGGGTGCCGATGCCGAGCGAGGCGATCAGCAACGTCGCCAACGAGATCGGTGGCCGCCGGGCACGCGGCGAGCAGCTCGAGGTCACCGGCCTCGGGCTGTCGGCGGCGGAGCCGGCCAGCGCCATGACCGCCTGCCGCAGGATCGCCGGCCCGGTCGACATCGGCATCAACGAGTTCCCGCCCCCCGACATCCGCACGCCCGTACGACCCGGCCGGTACGCGGTCTGGCGGTACGACGGCACCGAGCCGCTGCCCGCCGGGCCGGCGCCGTCGGCCGCCGCGGTCCGGGTGCTGCGGGAGGTCGCGGGGGAGCCGTGGCAGTCGCCGCTCTCGGGGTACGTGAAGGCCGCCCCGCTCGGCGAGCTGCCGCTGGGCGACCTGCTCGGGCTGCTCGCCCACCTGCCCGACCCGCCGGAGACCGCGCGCTGGCAGCACCTGGCCACGTCGACGCCGACGTACTGGTACCGGCTCATGCAGCCGTGGGTGTGCCTCGGCATCCTGCACCACGGCAAGGACGAGCCGTGGCCGACCTCGACCCGCCGCGAGGTGCTGGTAGACCTCGCCTTCGGCGTCGAGGACTGGGTCGCCGACTCGGCGCTGTTCGCGCTCGTCACCGCCGCCTACCGGGAACCGGACCTGCGGCCGGAGGTACGCCAGCTGGTCCGGGCCCGGCTCGACGCGGCGGTGGCGGCGAACCGGCTGGTCACCATCGAGGAGTCACTGGCACAGCTGATGATCGTCACGCCCGGTTGCCGTGCGGACGACCGGGCGCTGGCGACGGCCGTGCTGGCCCGTGCGGCGCAGGACGACGAAGAGGACGAGGAGCCGGCGCCGGTGCCGGCGGCGAAGCGGCGCTGGTGGCAGCGGGGAAGCCGGTGACCGCGGTACGCCGATGGGCCTGACTGATCCGTTGCCGCCGTTGCCTACCTGATCGGGCAGAGGGTCGCGTGGCCGCGCGGGCACTGCCAGCTGGCGACGCCGTCGACGAGAGTCGCGGCAGGAGGATGCGGGTGGCCCGGCAGGCGGCCGGGCCAGGTGGTGTCGCCCTGGTCGAACTCCTTCTCCTGCAGCAGGTCGGCCAGCTCGACGACGGCCCGCTCCAGGTCGCGGGTCAGCGGCAGGCTGCCCAGCAATCCCTCACGCGCCTGCCCCCGCCTGCCGACGCGCACCTGTAGGGCGTCGAGAGCGTCCAGGTCCACGCCCAGCGGCTGAACGACGGCACCGCGACGGGCGAAGTCCCGCGCCACCCGGCGCACCGCCCGCCCGTAACACTCCAGCGCGCCGAGCACCAGCTCGTCGTATTCGTCGCCATCCGGCATCGGGACAGGCTACTGCGGAAACCGCCCGGCCGGTCCACAGGCGTCAGTACCGTCCGCCGGAAACCGGTGATCGTGTGGCATCGATCCGGGGCGACGTGTCACTCCCCGCAGTCCGTCGCCGGGCGGCCGCACCACTCGACCGGGAGCGACCGGGCCACCGACTACGCGCAACCGAAGGTTGCGCGTGGAGAGGTGGCTGTTGTAGGTTTACGCAACCAAAGGTTGCGAAAGGTTGATCGGCATGGAACACGGATCCATCGAGCGCGACATCCACGTCGACGCTTCGCCCGAGGTGGTCTTCGAGGTGATCAGCCGGCCCGAGCACATGCGGGAATGGTGGCCCGACGACGCGCGGTTCGAGCCGCTCCCGGGCGCACCCGGCGAGCTCGCGTGGCGCGACGCGGACACCGGCGAGACCACGAGCGTCGCACTCGCCGTCGTCGAGGTCGACCCCCCGAAGCGATTCTCCTTCCGGTGGTGCTTCTCGGACCCTGACCGGAGCGGGCACTCGCTGCTCGTCACCTTCGATCTGGCCCCGACCGGCGAGGGGACCCGGATCCGCATGACGGAGACCGGGTTCCGTGAGATGGGATGGGAGATCGCCGTCCTCGAGGAGCAGTACCGCGACCACGAGGGCGCGTGGGACCACTACATTCCCGCGCTGGGCAGGTACGTCGCGCGGCTGGTCTCCGCGTCATGAACACGGCGGTCGATGATGCCCTGTGGTCGGCGATCGGCGACCCGATCCGGCGCACGATGATCGACCTTCTTCTCGCCGGGGGGCCAGGCACAGCCACGTCACTGAGCGAACGACTGCCCATCACCCGCCAGGCCGTCTCGAAACACCTGGCCGTCCTGGACCGGGTCGGTCTGATCCACGCCGCGCCGGCCGGTCGCGAGCGTTACTACCAGGTTGACGAGGCGCAGCTCGCCCGAGCCGTCGCCCAGTTGTCCGCGGTCGGCGCCACCTGGGACGCCCGACTCCGCCGGATCAAGCGGATCGCCGAGGCGATCGAACGCAACCGCGACAACAACCGAGGAGAATGAAATGGTCGACATCCTGCACCGGGTCGGCGTCGTCGCTCCGCTCGACGACGTCTACCGAGCAGTGGCAACTCCAGCAGGCATCGCCGGCTGGTGGACGACCGACACGAAGGGCACCAGCGAGGTCGGCGGGCGGTTGGCGTTCCGCTTCGGCGACGTCGGTGGCTTCGACATGGAGGTACTGGAACTCGATCCCTCCGGCCGGGTGCGGTGGCGGGTCACCGACGGCCCCGAGGAATGGATCGGCACCGAGATCGACTGGCGCCTCGACCAGCGCGGCGAGTACACCGTCGTCCAGTTCGCGCACGAGGGCTGGCGCGAGCCGGTCGAGTTCATGCACCACTGCAGCACCAAGTGGGCGACGTTCCTGTTGAGTCTCAAGGAGTTCGTGGAGACCGGGCGCGGCCGGCCGGCGCCGGACGACGTCAGAATCAGCGACTGGCACTGATCCCGGCGCCGATGGCTCCGGAGCACGCCGCGGTCAGCATGCTGTCCGCGGCGCCGGAGCCGCTCGCCCGGGCGGCCGTCATCGGTGGAAATCCTGATCGGAGCCGCGGCCGGGGCAGCACTACGATCCGAGTGTGACTCGCGTTACTCGGCGTCGGAGGCGGTACCCGCTGCTCGCCGCCGCGATCGTCCTGTTGCTGCTCGGCGCGGGTGTGGCCTGGGGCATCGGTGACGCGCTCGGGCTGAGCCACACTCCCGTCGCCGTGCCGCGCGAGGACGTCGCCGCCGCGCCGCGGCGGGTGGCCGCACCGGCGCCGCCGCTGGCGTCCATCGTCGTGCCGGACGAGCCGCGCGCCATCAAGGCCGCGTCCGCCGTCGCCGACGCGCTCGCCTCCCGCGGCCTGCCCCGCCCGGCCGTCACCCCGACCGCGCCCGGCCCGACGCGACCGGTCACCACCGCCACCCGGCCCGCCGCCGGTGCGCAGGCAGCGGCCGGACCGGCCCCGGGCGCGCCGCAGGCCGGCGCGGCCGCGACCACGGCCCCGGCGGGTACGACGGCCCCGGATCTCGCGGCGGTGACCACGCTGCGGGCGGGCGTACTCGCCACCCTGCCCACGGCGCCGGAGTCGTACCGGCTCAGCGTGCGCGGGACCGAGCTGGCCGTCGAGGGGGTCGACGTCGCGGGCACCGCGGCCGGGCTCTACCGGCTCGCCGACCGGATCCGCTCCGGCACCGAGGCGCTGCCCGCCGCCGACGCGGGCCGGCTGGTCACGCCCCGACTCGGCCTGCGGTTGACCGACGCCGGCTCGGTGGGCCGCGAGGCCGACCCGGCCGCCTTCGCCGCGGGCGACGACTACAACCTGAATGCCGACGTGGTCGGGCCGGCACTGCTGCCGCGGGCGCCGTGGGTGGACGCCGGCGCGGTGGCGCGCATCGACGCGCAGTTCCGGCAGCTCGTCGACCACTCCGTGGCGCAGGGCTACAACGGTGTCGTCGTGCCCGGCTTCCTGGAGTACGTCACCTTCGCGAAGGTCGGCGACGGCCACGCGGTGTACCCACCCGGCGACC
Organism: Micromonospora sp. R311; assembly: GCF_056780015.1. Lineage (NCBI taxonomy): Bacteria > Bacillati > Actinomycetota > Actinomycetes > Micromonosporales > Micromonosporaceae > Micromonospora > Micromonospora sp. R311. The sequence continues at coordinate 83,109 of NZ_JBSWCE010000026.1, read as the reverse complement.
CCCACGTCGACCGCGCGAAGGCGATGGTCGCGGCGTTCGGCCCGGTCTTCCGGTATGCCGAGGAGATGGGCGTCAAGGTCTTCCTGCTCACCGACATGCTCGCGGTATCGCCGCCGCTCGAGGCGTACCTGACGAGGACCGTCGGCGGGCTCGACGTGGCCGACCCCCGGCTGTGGGCGGTCTACCAGGCCGGGCTGGCCGAGCTGTTCGAGAGCATGCCGTTCGTCGACGGTCTGATGGTCCGCGTCGGGGAGGGCGGCGAGGTGTACGCCGAGGACGGCTGGGACTACTCCTCGAAGCTCGCGGTCACCACGACCGCGTCGGTGCGCGCGATGCTGCGGGCGCTGCTGGACACCGCGGGCGAGGCCGGCAAGGAGGTCGCCTTCCGTACCTGGACCGTCGGCGTCGGCGCCGTCGGTGACCTGCACACCAATCCCGAGTCGTACGCGCAGGTGCTGGGCGGGTTCGACGACCCGCACCTGATCGTGTCCACCAAGTACACCCTCGGCGACTTCTACAGCCACCTGCCGCTGAACACCACCCTGCTCGCCGGTGGGCACCGCCGCATCGTGGAGTTCCAGGCCCGACGCGAGTTCGAGGCGTTCGGCTCGCTGCCCAACGACCTCGGCCCGCTGCACCGCCGGGCGCTGCGCGAGTTCCTGGCCGCCAATCCGAGGGTCGAGGGCGTCTGGAACTGGACCCAGGACGGCGGACCGCTGCGCGCCGGGCCGATGTCGCTCTACCTGCGCACCGGATTCTGGCAGCTGTACGACCTCAACACGTACGCCGTCGGGCGGCTGGCCTGGGATCCGGACACGAATCCGGCGCAGGTCACGGCGGACTGGGCGTACCGCACGTTCTCCGCCGACCCGGCCACCGTCGCGGCGATCGGGCAGGCCATGGCGCTGTCCCGGCAGGCGGTCACCAAGGGCCTCTACATCGGGCCGTACGCCGACAGGACCGTGCGGGCGCTCGGGCTGGAGCCGCCGCCCATGATGTGGATCTTCGAGTGGGACATCCCGACCGGCGACTCCGCCGCGCTCTACAGCATCTACGCGGTGACCGGCGGTCGCGTCGACGCGGCGATCGACGAAGGCGCGCAGGCCGTCACGCTGGCGCGGCGCATGCGCGACCTGGTCGCCGCGACCGACCCGGCGACCTGGCGTGACGCCGGGCTGCGCGAGCGTTTCACCGACACGCTCGACTACCAGGTGAACCTCTTCGAGACGCTGGGCGCCTACCGGAGCATGGTGCTGCGGCACGCGCAGTGGCTGGACACCGGCTCGGCTGCCGCCTACGACGGCTGGCGACAGGCCGAGACGGCCTACCACGGTGCGCGCGACGTGCACCGGCAGCGCTACGGCACCGACCTGGACCTGCCCGCGTACAACTTCACCGCCGCCGACCTCGGGGCACGGCGCGCGGACCGGGACCCGGCCATGGCCTGGGCGGCCCGAGGGCTGCTCGCGCTGATCCTGATGGTGGTGCTGCTCGGCCTACGCGGACGCGGGTTCGGCGGCGCCGCCGCGCGAGGGCTGCTGCTCGGCGCGGTCCGGCCGTGGCGGGTCGCCGCGCTGCCGGTGCCCGAGTCCAGGCTGGACCGGGTGCTGGTGTGGCTGGTTCCGGTGCTGGTGCTGGTCGCGAGCCGGCTCGTGTTCACCTGGTTCGCCGCCCCCGCGCACCTGCTGGTCACCCTCGGCGGCTGGGCGCTGTTCGCCCTGGTCGTACGCCTCGTCGTGGGCCGGCGGGACCCGTTCCACCTGTGGGCCGTGGTCGGCGGCGTCGCGCTGCTGCGCAGCGTGTTGCTGCTGGCGGCGCTCGCCGGACGCGGTCCGGGGCGGTACTGGTTCGCCTTCTGGACCATGCCGACCCTGCGCGCCGTCTACGTCACCGTCGCGTTCGCGGCGTTCTGCTGGCTGTTCGTGGCCACCGCCGTGGTCCTGCGCGACCGGTACGGCCTGCCGCGCCGCCGTGCCGTCGGGCTGACCCTGACCGCCGCGGGCGTCCCGCTCGGGATGCTGTCCGGTCTGGTCGCCGTGGTCGGCCTGGAGCGCGCGCTGACCGTGTGGAACGACCAGATGGCGCTGCTGCCGTGGGGCCTGTCCCGCATCCTCGGCATCACCGTCCACCTGGGCATCCCCGCCGCTCTCCCGGTGTACGCCGCCCTCGCCGGAGCCGCCCTGACCGCCGCCGGCCTGCTGGTGTCGCTCGGCCGACGCCGGCAGGCCGCCTGACGCTCCGGCGACCAGGAACCTCCACCTGGCCGGCCCCACGGCCGGCGTCAGCGACCCTGACCGCCGTTCATCCGCCCGCCGCAGGCTCTCCGTCAGTTGCGGAGTGGCGGCAGCTCGCCCGGTTGCCGCCCGCGCGCTTCGCCGCGTACATCGCGCGGTCGGCGTGCGCGAGGGTTTCCTCGAGCGAGTACGCGGGGCCGCTGGCGACACCGGCGCTGACCGTTGCCGGCCACCCCGTCATGCCGGCGACGGCGTCCACGGTGCGCTGGGCAACCTGCTCGCCGGCCGCGGAATCGGCGCCCGGGAGGACGGCCACGAACTCGTCGCCGCCCAACCGGGCCACGAAATCGCCCTTTCGGACGCTGGCCGTGAGCACCTGTGCGACGGCTCGCAGCACCTCGTCGCCGGTGGCGTGCCCGAGCGAGTCGTTGATGCGCTTGAACCGGTCCACGTCCACGGTCAGCACCGCGACCGGATCGTCGGCGGCGGTGCCGGAGGCGGCCAGGTTCCGCAGAAACATGTCCAGACCCCGACGGTTGGCCACCCCGGTGAGCGGGTCGGTCTGCGCCGCCCGTTCGGCCTGCTCGTGCCGCCACCGCAGGACGTCGTACGACTGCATGGTCACCGCCGCGTGCAGCCAGCGGTGCCGCTGGCGCCACAGCAGCTCCGCGAGCGCGTCGCCGTAGGTGAGCCCCGGCGCGGCGTCGCGCGACCCGTTCGCCACCAGCAGCACCCCGTGGGTACGGTGCAGCGCCGCCGAGATGAGCCAATCGGTGTCGGGTGACAGGGCGGCGACGGCGTCCTCGATGACCCGCAGCGCCTCGCCCGGCCGCCCCGAACGGCTGAGCGCGACGGCGTGGAAGGGCCGGCACAACAGCAGCTCCTGTTGCCGTTCTTCCACGCCGTGCGCCTTCAGCAGCGCGATGTACCTGGGGATGTCGACCGCCGCACCGGCCGGATCCTGGCGGTCGGCGCGGGAGCACGCCGCGTACAGCAACCCGGAGAGCCGCCACACCTCCGCCTTGGGCCCGCGGGCCTCCGCCGCCGCCTGCACCGCGTACTCCTCGGCGGCGGTGGTGTGCTTTTCGGCCTCGGCGACCCGACCGACCTGATACAGCTCCAGCGCCCACATCAGGTTGAGTTCCGCCAGGTTGCACAGCCACATCGCGCGGTTGCCGTTGTCCGGGTACGACGCCTGGCAGGTCGCGTCGTACGCCGCCTGGAACTGCGGCGCGGCCAACTCGTAGAGCCTCAGCTGGGCGTAACCGATCGCGATCCCGGTGCGGGCGTTACCCGCGATGACCGGATCGGGTTCGTCGGCGAGCAGGGTGGTCTCCGCGCTGACCAGATCCCGCAGGACCGCCTCGATGTCGTACTCGGCGATGTCCTGGTCACCGAGGCGCAGGCGCCGGTTGGCGCGCAGCGACAGCGCGCAGGAGCGCCAACCGACGCTGCCTTCCCGGTCGGCGGCGGCCAGCATCAGGTCGACGGCGGCGATAGCGGCGGGCAGGTCACCCAACCGCGTCAACGCCACGGCGCGCGCGAAATGCATCGCCGCCGGGCCGTCGCAGATTTCCCCGGTGGGTTCGCGGAGCGCCGTCTCGGCCACCGCCAGCACCTGGGCCGCGCCGCCGGCCTGTGCCTCCTCGAGGAGACACAGGGCCCGGAGCGTCACGTCGTCCATGCGGGCTCCTCCGCACCGCCCAGGGAAGAAACAGCCCGATGTTACGGTACCGGCTCCGCTTCGAGGAGTGGCAGCGGTCATCGTCATGGATCACTCTCCGGTCGGCGCTGAACCGGCCGCCGGGCCGCTGTGCGCACCGTTCCCGGCCGCACTCGTCTGGCCGTCGCCCGTTACGCCCCCGAGCGCCCCCGATCCAGCGCGATTCCTCGCCCGCGGGCGAGGGATCGCGGAAGTCCGGCGGGCGGCTGCCGAACCGCCAGATAATGCGGGAGTCGGCCTGTGGTTCATCCTCAGGGGCGGCCGGCGGGCTGATCACCATGCCTCGGGGAAGGAGCAGCCGTCGGATGAGCACGATGCACGCCGTGAGAGCGCACACCAGGGGCGGCCCGGAGCAACTCGTGTACGAGGAGGTGCCGCGGCCCGAGCCGGGGCCCGGTGAGGTGCTGGTGGCCGTGAAGGCCGCCTCCATGACACCCCACGAGCTCACCTGGCCGGAAACCTGGACCCACACCTCGGACGGGAGCGGGCCCGAACGCACCCCGATCATCCCGTCGCACGAGTTCTCCGGGGTCGTCGCGGCGCGCGGCGCGGGGGTGGAGAGCCCCGCCGACGGGGAGGCCGTCTACGGGTTGATCCCGTTCACCCGGGATGGCGCGGCCGCCGAGTACGTCGTCCTGCCCGCGGCCGTCGTGGCGGCCAAACCCGCCACCGTCGACCATGACCACGCCGCGGCGCTCCCCCTGGCTGCGCTGAGTGCCTGGCAGGCGCTGGTGGACCACGCCGACCTGCAGGCCGACCAGCACGTGCTGGTGCAGGGCGGCGCCGGTGGCGTGGGGAACTACGTGGTGCAGCTCGCGGCCAGCCTCGGTGCCCGGGTGAGCGCCACGGCGGCCGCGGCCGACCTGGAGTTCGTCCGGGATCTGGGTGCCGAGCAGGCCATCGACTACGCGCACGACCGCTTCGAGGATCACGTCGGCGACGTGGATGTCGTCGTCGACCTCGTCGGCGGAGACACCCAGTCGCGGTCCTGGTCCGTGCTGAGGCCGGGCGGCATCCTGGTCACCCTCGCCGCGCCGCCGGAGCAGCAGGATGCGGCCCGGCACGGTGTCCGCGGGGTGTACTTCATCGTCGAGCCGGACCGGGACGCGTTGCGTTCCATCGCCGAGCTCGTCGACCACGGTCACCTGCGGCCGGTGCTGGACCGCGTCCTGCCCCTCACCGAGACGCGCTCGGGGTACGAGGCGCTCGAGAAGGGCAAACGCCGCGGCAAGATCGTCATCCACGTCGCCGACTAGAGGCCCCCGGGGTCAGTGCTGGTCGGCGATTCCGTAGCGCCGGCGGGCCTCCGGTACGGTCTCGGGCTTGACCTCACCGCGCCGGGCCAGGGCGGCGAGCGCCGCGACCACGACCGACTGCGGGTCGACCCCGAAGTGGCGACGGACGGCCTCGCGGGTGTCGGAGAGGCCGAAGCCGTCGGTGCCGATCGAGTGCCAGTCCTGCGGCACCCACTGGCTGATCTGGTCCGGCACCGCCCGCATCCAGTCGCTGACGGCGAGCACCGGGCCGGGGGCGCCGGCCAGCACCCGGGTGACGTACGGGGTCCGGTCCTCGCCCCTGAGCTGCCCCGCGTCACAGTCCAGAGCGTCGCGGCGCAGCTCACTCCAGGAGGTGGCGGACCACACGTCGGCCGCCACGCCCCAGTCGCTGGCGAGCAGCCGCTGTGCCTCCAGCGCCCAGTGGATGGCGGTGCCGGAGGCGAGGAGTTGCAGACGCGGAGCGTCCGGCGGCAGCTCCTGGGCGTCGGCCGCCCGGAACCGGTAGAGGCCCTTGCGGATGCCCTCCTCGACGTCCGCGCCCGGCGGCATGGGCGGCTGGATCTTCGGCTCGTTGTAGACGGTCAGGTAGTAGAAGATGTTCTCCGCGTCCGGCCCGTACATCCGGCGCAGGCCGTCGCGGACGATCACGGCGATCTCGTACCCGAAGGCCGGGTCGTAGGCGATCGCCGCCGGGTTGGTGGAGGCGATCAGGTGGGAGTGCCCGTCCGCGTGCTGCAGGCCCTCGCCGGTCATCGTCGTCCGGCCGGCGGTGGCGCCGATGAGGAAGCCGCGGCCGAGCTGGTCGGCCAGCGCCCACATCTGGTCGGCCGTCCGCTGCCAGCCGAACATCGCGTAGAAGATGTAGAAGGGGATCATCGGCTCGCCGTGGGTGGCGTACGACGTGGCGGCGGCGGTGAAGTCGGCCATCGAACCGGCCTCGGTGATGCCCTCGTGGAGAATCTGGCCGTCCGTGGCCTCCCGGTAGTACAGGAGCGTGTCGCGGTCGACCGGGTCGTAGGTCTGGCCGTGCGGCGAGTAGATCCCGGCGGTGGGGAAGAGCGACTCCATGCCGAAGGTCCGCGCCTCGTCCGGGACGATCGGCACCCAACGCCGGCCGGTCGCCTGATCCCGCATCAGGTCCTTGACCAGGCGGACAAAGGCCATGGTGGTCGCGATCTCCTGACTGCCGGACCCCTTCGCCAGGGTTTCGAAGGGCTTGGCGGGCGGCTCGGGCAGCACCACCGGGTGGACCCGGCGGGCCGGGGCGGGCCCGCCCAGCGCGGCCCTGCGCTCCTGGAGGTAGCGGACCTCCGGCGAGTCGGCGCCGGGGTGGACGTACGGCACCACCTCGTCGGTGAGCCTGCTGTCGGGAATCGGGAGTTCCAGGAGGTCGCGCAGCGCGCGGAACTCGTTGCCGGTCAGCTTCTTCATCTGGTGGTTGGCGTTGCGCGAGTGGAAGCCGGGGCCGAGCGTGTGACCCTTGACCGTCTGGGCGAGGATCACGGTCGGCGCGCCCCGGTGCTCGACCGCGGCCCGGTAGGCGGCGTACACCTTGCGTGGTTCGTGGCCCGCCCGGGAGGTGTGGAAGCACTCGGCGATCGTCGCGTCGGTCAGCACCTTCGCCATCTCGACGAGCGCCGGGTCGGCGCCGAAGAAGTGCTCGCGGATGTAGCCGACGTCCCGGGCCGCGTACGTCTGGAACTGCCCGTCGGGGACCTCGCGCAGCCGGCGTACGAGCGCGCCCGTGGTGTCGAGCGCGAACAGGTCGTCCCAGGCCGACCCCCAGAGCGACTTGACGACGTTCCAGCCCGCCGCGCGGAACTGCGCCTCCAGCTCCTGGACGATCTTGAGGTTGGAGCGGACCGGCCCGTCGAGCCGCTGCAGGTTGCAGTTGATCACGAAGGTGAGATTGTCCAGGCCCTCCCGGCCCGCGAGGGCGAGCGCGGCGGTCGACTCGGGCTCGTCCATCTCGCCGTCGCCGAGGAACGCCCACACCCGGGAGGCGGAGGTGTCCTTGATGCCCCGGTGCTGCAGATAGCGGTTGAACCGCGCCTGATAGATCGCCGACAGCGGGCCCAGGCCCATCGACACGGTCGGGAACTCCCAGAGCCACGGCAGCCGGCGCGGATGGGGGTAGGAGGGGAGGCCGTCGCCGCCGGCCTCCTGCCGGAACCGGTCGAGGTGTCCCTCGGTGAGCCGCCCGTCCAGGAAGGCGCGGGCGTAGATGCCGGGGGCGGCGTGGCCCTGGATGTAGAGCTGGTCGCCGGAGCCGTCGGTCTCCTTGCCCCGGAAGAAGTGCTGGAAGCCGGTCTCGTAGAGCCAGGCGGCGGAGGCGTAGGTGGCGATGTGGCCACCCAGGCCGTAGCGGCTGCCGCGGGTCACCATCGCGGCGGCGTTCCAGCGGTTCCAGGCGGTGATGCGCCGTTCCATCTCCTCGTCACCGGGGAACTCCGGCTCGGCGGCCGTCGGGATGGTGTTGAGGTACTCGGTCTCCAGCAGCTTCGGCAGCGCCAGGCCGGAGCCCTCGGCGTGTTCCAGGGTGCGCCGCAGGAGGTACGTGGCGCGCTGGGGCCCGGCAGCCGCGGCGACGGCGTCGAGAGAGGCGGCCCACTCGGCGGTCTCCTCGGGGTCGCGGTCCGGGATCTGATCGAGTGCGCGTGACTGCTTCCGCTCCGTGCCGGTCATGGTGGGCCGCCTTCCGATGGTTCCGGACCTCTCGTCCGCGGGAGGTCGAGACGGTGAGACAGGGAACCGGCCGGCCGGGACAACATCGGGCGGGTGACTGCCCTCACGTCTGCTCCAGCCGGCAGCTGCGGGCTGCCTCGCCGGTTCACCATCAAGGACCAGGTGGCCCGGGGATTCGTGACAACCGGGCCACCGTCAGGCGACGTCCGTCACGGCGCCGTCGCTTCGGGGCAGGACACGCGACCGCCGCCTGCGCTGCCGCCGCAGCGGAACGGGTATGCCGACCGCGGACGCGGCAACCGGCGCACTGGAACCAGATGGGCGAACCCGGCAGGAGTGACAGGCGGTGACGAACGGGAGGAAGGAGACGTCATGCCCGACCGCGAGGCCTCGGACGGTGCGGTGCGGGCCTTCGATGCCGTCCGGCCCCGGCTGTTCGGCATCGCCTACCGGATGCTCGGCAGCGTCGACGACGCCGAGGACATCGTCCAGGACGCCTGGCTGCGGTGGCAGCAGACGGACCGGAGCGCGGTACGGGACGTGACAGCGTTTCTCGTCACCACGACGACCAGGCTCGCCCTGAACGCGGCGACATCGGCCCGCGCCCGTCGGGAGTCCTACGTCGGCCCGTGGCTGCCCGAGCCCATCCAGACCTCGACCGACCCAGAGGCCCGAGCCGAGCAGGGTGAGGCGCTCGAACTCGCGTTGCTGCTCCTCCTGCAACGACTGAACCCGGTCGAGCGCGCCGTGTACGTGCTGCGCGAGGCGTTCGACTACCCGTTCCGGCAGATCGCCGAGATCCTCGGCATCACCGAGGCGAACGCGCGACAGCTCGGGCGCCGGGCGCGCACGCACCTCGCGGAGGAGCGGTACGCGCCGGTCGCCCCCGCCGACCACGGCCGCCTGCTCCACGCCTTCCTCGCCGCGGCACGCTCCGGCGACCTCGGCCAGTTGGAGGAACTGCTCGCCGAGGATGCCGTCTCCTACGCCGACGGCGGCGGCGTGGTCAGCGCCGCCCGGGTACCGGTCACCGGCCGGGCCAGGGTCGCCCGCTACCTCGTCGGCCTGGCGGCGAGGTTCCGCGCCGAGGTTTCGCTGGACGTCGTCGAGTCCAACGGGCAGGAAGCCGTCCGCGTCCGCCGGGCAGGCTCCGTCGTCGCGTTGTGCGCGATCGACGCCTCGCCCGAGGGGATCGGCCGAGTGATGATCGTTCTCAACCCGACCAAACTCGTGCGGTTCGGTCGGTCGGCCGCCAGCGCGGACGAGCTGTCCGGCCGATCGCGCGGAGGATCGCCCCGCGTCGGTTGACGGGTGCCGGACGGCGGCAGCCGACGCCGACCACCGGGCGGGGTGGTCATCTCGTCGTGGCTCGCCCTTCGGCGGCCAGCGCGAGGACGGCGCGCGCCACCGGCAGGGCGGCCTCGCGGTGTGCCGGGACGAGCCCGATGCGGGTGCGCCGGTCGAGCAGGTCGTCGACGTCGAGGGCGAGTTCGTGGCGTGCGGCCCAGAGCAGCTCGGCGCCGGTGACCGGGATGTCGGGGCCGATCGGCCGGCGCAGCTCGGCGGGCGCCTCGGCCAGCACGTCGACCGCTTCGGTGCCGTAGCGGTGGACCAGCCGGCGCGGCGCGGGGACGCGGGCCAGCTGTGCCCGGCGTGCGGCGCCGGGCAGTGGGAGGCGGCGGGTGCGGCAGCGGCCGGCGGTGAGGCGTCGGTGGCGGACGGCGGTGTCGACCGCGTCCTCGGCCATCCGGCGGTAGGTGGTGAGCTTGCCGCCGACCACGCTGATGATCCCGTCGGGGTCGTCGATGACGGCGTGTCGCCGGGACAGGTCGGCGGTCCGGGCGTCGGCGTCGGCGAGCAGCGGCCGCAGCCCGGCGTAGGCGCCGAGGACATCGGTGGGCCGCAGCGGCTGTTCGAGGACGCTGTTGAGCACGTCGAGCAGGAACCCGACGTCGGCGTCGGTGGGTTGCGGCACCTCCGGAACCGGCCCGTGCACGGGCTCGTCGGTCAGCCCGGCGTACACCAGGCCGTCGGGCTGGGGCAGGGCGAAGACGTAGCGGGTGAACTCGCCCGGGACCGGGATGGTCAGCCCGGCCCACAACCCGCCGAGCCGGGCGGCGGAGAGGACGATGTGGGTGCCCCGGGACGGGCGCAGGCGCACGTGCGGGGTCAGGCTGCTCGCCCAGACCCCGGTGGCGTTGACCACCGCCCGGGCACGGACGTGCAGGCGGGTCCCGGTGCGGGTGTCCTCGACGGTGGCGCCGTCGCGGTGCAGTTCGACCGCTCGGCACCGGGTCAGGATGCGGGCCGACCGTGCCGCGGCCGCGCGGGCCAGGCCGGCGACCAGCCGGGCGTCGTCGCAGAGCTGGCCGTCCCAGGACAGGTGCGCCCCGCGCAGGCCGGCCGCGCGCAGGGCCGGTGCCATCGCGTACGCCTCGGCGGGGCCGAGCCGGCGCGTGCCCGGCAGGGTCCAGCGGGAGGTCCCGGCGCACGCCCGCAGCAGGTCCCCGGCGCGCAGGCCGGCTCCCGCGGCGTGGTTCTGCCAACCGGTGGTGTAGTCGGTGGCGGGAAGCAGCATGGGCAGCGGACGGGTCAGGTGCGGGGCGGTGCGGGTGAGCAGCAGGTGGCGTTCGGCGGCGCTCTCGTAGGCGATGCCGACCTGGCCGTGGGCGAGGTAGCGCAGTCCGCCGTGGACCAGCTTGGAGCTCCAACGGGAGGTGCCGTGGGCCAGGTCGTGGGCGTCCACGGCGGCCACGGAGAGGCCGCGGCTCGCGGCGTCCAGCGCCACCCCGGCGCCGGTGACGCCGAGCCCGACGACGAGAACGTCGACGACGGTGCCGGCCAGCTCGGTGAGTTCCCGTTCCCGGCGGGCGCCGGTCAGCGAAGCCTTCACACATCCTCCTTGCGATGGAGTGACGTTCGATGTCACTCTGTCACACATGGATGTGGGAGGGGAAGCGCCGAGCGCCGGCTGGGCCCGGTGGGGTACGGCGGCGGACGCGAAGGTGCTGCCGGAGAGCGCGGCCAGGCTGCTGGCGCAGGTGCTCGACCTGACACCGCCGCCGCCGGTCGTGCCGCTGGCCGAGGTGGCGGTGCCGGAGTGCGAGCTGGACGGTGAGATCCTCGACGCGCTGCGGCGGACGGTCGGCGACGCGCACGTGCTCACCAGCGACGACGTCCGGGCACGGCGGGCGGCGGGCATGTCCACGCCGGACCTGCTGCGTCACCGGCAGGGCCGGCTGCGGTCCGCTCCGCAGGCGGTGGTCCGCCCGGCCGACCACGCCGAGGTGGTGTCCGTCCTCGACGTCTGCTCCCGGTCCGGGGTGGCCGTGGTCCCGTTCGGTGGCGGCACCTCGGTCGTCGGCGGGTTGACGCCGTCCGCCGCTCGGCACGTCACCCTCGACCTGGGCCGTCTCGACCGGGTCGTCGGTGTCGACCCGGTGTCCCGGATCGCCACGCTGCAGGCCGGGTTGACCGCGCCGCGGGCCGCGCACCTGCTCGCCGAGCAGGGCTTCCAGCTCGGCCATGTCCCGCAGTCCTACGAGTACGCCACCATCGGCGGGTTCGCCGCCACCCGGTCCTCCGGCCAGGCCTCGGCCGGCTACGGCCGCTTCGACGACATGGTCATGGGGCTGACGGTCGCCACGCCCCGCGGCACCGTCCGGGTGGGCCGCGCCCCCGCCTCGGCCGCCGGCCCCGACCTGCGGCAGCTCTTCCTGGGCAGCGAGGGGACGCTCGGCGTGATCACCGACGTGACCGTGCGGGTACGCCCGCTGCCGGCGCGGTCGCACTACGAGGGCTGGCGGTTCGAGTCGTTCGCCGACGGCCTGCGAGCCGTGCGGCGGCTGGCGCAGGACGGGCCACGACCGACGGTGCTACGGCTCTCCGACGAGGTCGAGACCATGATCGGTGCCGCCGGATCGGGTCGCTCCGACGGCGGCTGCCTGCTGGTCGCCGGCTACGAGGGCGAGGACGTCTCCCCCACCGTCGAGGCCGCCGCGGCGGTACTGGCGGGGCAGGGCGGCGCGCCGCTGGGTGCGGAGGCAGGCCGGCAGTGGGCCCGGCACCGCTTCGACGCCCCGTACCTGCGGGACGCGCTGCTGGACGCGGGGGCGTTCGCGGAGACGCTGGAGACCGCGGCGTACTGGTCGACGCTGCCGGACGTGCACCACCGGGTGCGGCAGGCGATCCTCGACGCGCTGCCGGACGGCGCCCTGGTGCTCGGTCACGTCTCCCACGTCTACGAGACCGGCGCGTCGCTGTACTTCACGGTGATCTGCTCGCCCGGGTCGGACCCGATCGGCCGCTGGGCGGCGGCGAAGGCGGCAGCCAGCGACGCGATCGCCGGCGCGGGCGCCACCATCACGCATCACCACGGGGTCGGCGCGGACCACCGGGCCTGGTACGCCGCCGAGATCGGCGACGTCGCGGTGGACCTGCTCCGGGCGGTCAAGCGGCAACTGGACCCCGCCGGCATCCTCAACCCCGGCATCCTGGTGCCGTGAGGTGCGCGCCTTCACCGCGATCCTCGGGCCGGCCGCGCGCCAGGGGCTGTCCCGCCTGATGCCGGTGGCCCGCGAGCTCCGGGTTGGCGGCGCCCGGATCCGGGTCGAGTACACGCAGACCCCCGAGCAGGCCCGCAGGTGCGCCACCGCGGCGGTGGACGCCGGCGAGGTCGTCGTCGCCGCCGGCGGCGACGGCACCGTCCGGCTGCTCGCCGGCCCGGTCGCCGACGCCGGCGGTCTGCTCGGCGTCGTTCCCGCCGGTCGCGGCAACGACTTCGCCCGCCAGCTGGAGTTGCCGCGCTCCCCCGAGGCGGTCGCGGACCTGCTGCTGCACGGCCGGCCCCGGCCCCTCGACGTGCTCTCCGTCGCCGGGCAGACCGTCGTCGGCAGCGTCTACACCGGCGTCGACGCGGTCGCCAACGAACTGGCCAACCGGTCGCGGCTACCCGCGTCGCTGGTGTACCCCACCGCCGGGCTACGGGCGCTGCTGCGCTGGCCGCGTACCCGCTACACGATCACCGTCGACGACCGGACGGAGCAGCTGGACGCCTACACGGTGGTGGTCGCCAACTGCGGCTACTACGGCGGCGGGCTGCACGTCGCCCCGGCCGCGCGGCCCGACGACGCCACGCTGGACGTCGTCGTGGTCGGACACAGCACGAAGCTGCTCTTCCCGGTGGCGCTGAGCGAGATGCGTACCGGCCGGCACGTGCGGCGCCGCCAGGTCGCCACCTACCGCGGCAGCTCGGTCACCGTGCGCGCCGACCGCCCGGTGTCGGTGTACGGCGACGGCGACCCCGTCGGCCGGGGAGACCGGTTGCACGTCGAGGTACGGCCGCGGGCGCTGCGGGTTATCGCCGGCTAGTTCGGTCTCAGGTATCCGTCGACCAGCCGCGCCAGCTCCTGGTCGAAGCCGGCGATCGGCACGCCGTCGGCGACCGTGCGAACCGACAGCACGAACGACTGGGTGGTCAGGAACACCGCGCGGGCCATCAGCTCGGGATCGCCGGACCGGATCGAGCCGTCCTCCTGGCCCCCGGCCAGCCTCGCCGCGAGATACCGCAGCATCTCGTCCTGGCCGTTGCCTCGCCGGTCGAGCAGGTACGGCAGCAGCACCTCTGGATCGACGTCACGGATCTTGCACAGCAACGGGTGCTCCCGCAGCACCCCCGCCACCGCCACCACCCGCGCCACCAGGCGTGACCGCGCCGGGCCGCCGCCCTCGTCGGCGGCCGCCGTGAGGACCTGGTGCCACTCGCGGCTCATCAGGTCTCCGATCAGCGACTGCACGTCCGGCCAGCGCCGGTAGACGGTCATCCGGGAGACGCCGGCACGTCGCGCCACGTCCGTCAGCGTCGTGCGGCGTACGCCGTAGGCGAGGACGCAGTCACGGGCCGCGTCGAGGACCGCGTCGTCGACGCTGCGCTCGCCGGACTGGCTCACCTCCGCCACGCGGAATGTCTACCACGCTCGCAGACCGGCCCGGTCGGGTCCTCGGCACGGCGGGTCCACCAAGGGTGCCAGGGGTGGCGATCAGGCGAACAGCTCCCGGAACCCCTCCCGCCAGGACGGGTACTCCAGGGTCAGCCCCAACTCAGACTTGGCCTTGGCGTTGCTGGCCGGGCGGAGCTGGGTGCCGTAGTACACGGCGTGAACGCCGATCTGTTCCCCGGCCTCCTCCTCGGAGACGCGCCGCGGCGCAGGGGCGCCCAGGATCTCGGCCAGGTAGGGCAGCCACTCGGCCTGGGCGGCGGGCTCGTCCCCCACGATGTTGTAGATACCGGGGCTTCCCCGGTCGACCGCCTGCAGGGTGGCCGACACCGCGTCGCGGACGTGGACGAACGGATACCGCCCGGTGCCCTCGCCGACGATCGGCACGCCGCCGGACCTGACCCCGGTCACCCATTCGCCACCCGGCCCGATCGCCGTGCCCGCACCGTAGAGAAAGCCGTATCGAAGGACGACGCCGTCGATTCCCGGGGTGCCCGACACCAGGGTCTCGGCCGCGATGTTCGCCCGTATGTGGCTTCGGATCGGTTCCGGCGCTTCCAGGTACAGCGGCGCGGACTCGTCCGTGGGCCCCGAGCCGACCGGCTCGGTCATGAAGCTCGCGCTCTGCGCGACAACCCGACGGGTGCCGGCCTCACGAGCCGCCGCCATCAGGGTCTTCGTGCCCTCGCTCCGCAGCCGGTTGGTCACCTCCAACCACTTCGCGTAGTCCCGAGACGGCGCGGAGAGCGCGGTGATCTGGTTGACGATCACCTCCGGTCCGGCCTCGAGGATCGCCTGCCGCACCGCAGCCTCGTCGAGCCCGTCCATCAGTGCCGGCCGCGCCCCGAGCGCTTCCACGACTGGGAAGTTCTCGGTCCGGTGGGTGCTGGCCGTGACCTCGTGGCCCCGGTCCACCAGCGCCTCGACGAGAGGGCGGCCCAGGACTCCGGTTCCGCCCGCGACGAAAATCCGCACTGCGGTCTCCTTGCTGGAACGGGCAACTCCCCCGGGCTGTTGCGGGTCCACCACCGTGCCGCGGCCTACCGACGGCCGGGGATCGACTGTATCGCCGATCACCTGCCCGGATGTCCCAGTCCGACTCATCGTGACCCCGGCCCGCCCCGATCCGGGCACGGGCTCCGACCAGCGCCAGTGAGCCTCGACCCGAGCAGTACGGCATTGGCAGTCGGTCCGAGCCGAGGACCTGATCCCGCACGCCGCCAATGCCCGGTATTCGGCGAACGAGGGCACCAGGGGCTTTTCCTTACCGCTGATTGACCCGTACCGACCAGCAGCCTACGGATTGGAGCTACGTCGCGGCGCGCATTTGTCTGGCGAACTCCGCCCAAAGCTCATGCGGCGCGGCGACGAAATCCATGAATGGGGGTTCTCGACGACTTCGAGCGGGCCCTGCCGAAATGGGTAGGAAGCTCTCGATCTGGGGCGCGTCGCCGCTTTGCGAGGAGGGTGTCCGTCGAGCGGATGATCCGGGACAGGGAACTAACCGCTCCCTTCCACTATCAACATATACCGCACCGGGGGTCTTGCGGCAAGACCCGGATCGTGCCGCAGAATAGCCGGCCGAGGCCAACACCTACGAAATGGGTAGCGGAAATGCGAATGTTGTTGTCCACCATCGGGGCGCGCGCGAACCGGGTTTCGCTGACGCGCATGGTCTTCACCCAATAGGACGAGAGCGAGCCTGCGTAGGCCACTCGGCAGGCAGCCGCGTCTGAACCGGTTGGGCGACGTACGCCCACTCCGGCCGAGTGGACGCCGGCACACCACCTGTCTGCGGGGGCTTCGGCGGCACGCCCGTGCGCGCCCGCAAAGGCGTCGCCCGGGAGGCCATCGAGGCGATCCGTACGCAGAACCGCGCACCCGTCTTTCATTGCGAACGACCTCTGATCGGAGCTATCCGTGAACCTCCTGCCCACCAGCGTGTTCGACCTTCCCGACCACCTCTCCCCCAAGGCCGACCCGGCGCTGATCGCCGGCGACGAGCAGCATTTCGGGCTCATCGCGGAGAGCCTCGAGCAGTCGATCACTGACCTGTCCGACCGCCTCGAGGCCGCGCGCAAGGCGCCCGGTGGCAGAGGCCGGCGGGCGGTGGACCGCGACCAGGAGATCCACCGGCTGACCGCTCGCCTCCGTGGACTGCGTCGCTTCGGCCTGGACCTGTGCCTGGGACGCATGGTCGGCGCGGACACCTCCGAGCCCGTGTACGTCGGACGATTCGGCCTCAGGGACAGCGCGGGTCGTCAACTGTTGCTCGACTGGCGCTCCCCGGCGGCTGAGCCGTTCTTCGGGGCGACCCACGCCAACCCGATGGGGCTGGCAAGCCGCCGCAGGTACCGCTGGACCGGCGGCCGGATCACCGACTACTGGGACGAGATGTTCACCGCGGACGGGCTGGAGGGGCACGCCGCGCTCGACGACCAGTCCGCCTTCATCGCCAGCCTGAGCGGCAGCCGGTCCAACCGGATGCGGGACGTGCTCAGCACCATCCAGGCCGACCAGGACGCCATCATCCGCGCGGGATCGAGCGGCGCGCTCGTCGTCGACGGCGGTCCGGGTACGGGGAAGACCGTCGTCGCGCTGCACCGCACCGCCTACCTTCTCTACGCCGACCCTCGCCTCGGTCACCGCCGGGGCGGCGTGCTGTTCGTCGGTCCGCACCAGCCCTACCTCGCCTACGTCGCCGACGTCCTCCCCAGCCTCGGCGAGGAGGACGTGCAGACCTGCACCCTGCGGGACCTCGTCCCCGAGGGCGCCGCGGCGACCGTCGAGACCGACCCGGACGTGGCCCGCCTGAAGTCGTCCGCGGACCTGGTGACGGCGATCGAGGCGGCCGTCAGGTTCTACGAGGAGCCGCCGGCCGAGGGGATGACGGTCACGACCGACGAGTCCGACATCTGGCTGAGCGCCGACAACTGGGCCGAGGCGTTCAAGGCGCCGGGTCCCGGTACCCCGCACAACGAGGCGCGGGACGAGATCTGGGAGGAGCTGCTCACGATCCTGATCGACAAGTACGACGGCGACGAGCCGGACGACCTGGTCCGCGGGTCACTGCTGCGGAACACGGAGCTGCGTACCACCTTCAACCGCGCCTGGCCGCTGCTCGACGCGGCCGACCTCGTCGGAGACCTCTGGTCGGTGCCCGCCTACCTGCGGAAGTGCGCTCCCTGGCTCAGCCTCGACGAGGTCCGGAAGCTACAGCGCGGCGACGCTCGGGCCTGGACGGTGTCCGACCTGCCGCTGCTGGACGCGGCGCGGCAGCGGCTCGGCGACCCGGAGGCGTCGCGGCGCAACCGCCAGCACGACGCTGCTGTCGCCGTCGAACGAGAGCGCAGGGCCACGGTCATCGACGAGCTGATTGAGGCTCACGCCTATGACGACGGTGAAGGTGTGCTGTCGAGCCTGCGCCAACTGGATCTCCAGGATGCCCTGATCGACGAGTCCGCACTGCCCGGCGTCGACCCGGACCAGCTCGCCGGCCCGTTCGCGCACATCGTCGTCGACGAGGCTCAGGAACTGACCGACGCCGAGTGGCAGATGTTGCTGCTCCGCTGCCCGTCCCGGAGCTTCACGATCGTCGGGGACCGCGCCCAGGCCAGGCACGGGTTCACGGAGTCGTGGCAGGAACGGCTCGAGCGGATCGGGCTCGACCGGATCAACCTGGCCACCCTGAGCATCAACTACCGGACGCCGAAGGAGGTCATGGCGGAAGCCGAACCGGTCATCCGGGCCGTGCTCCCGGACGCCAACGTGCCGACCTCCATCCGCAGCAGCGACCTCCCCGTCGTACCCGGAGCTGCCGCTGATCTGAACTCGATCCTCGACACCTGGCTCGCCGCGCACGCCGACGGGATCGCCTGCGTCATCGGCGATCCCACCTTCCAGGCGACGTCCCGCGTCCGGTCGCTGACCCCGGAGTTGGCGAAGGGGCTCGAGTTCGACCTGGTCGTCCTCGTCGACCCCGAGGCGTTCGGCGAGGGCGTCGAAGGAGCGGTCGACCGCTATGTCGCGATGACCCGGGCGACCCAGCAACTGGTCATCCTCACGAGCTCCTGACAACGTGGGCCCGCGCCGCAGCAACGTGCGGATCGGGCTCTTGAGCGGTTGCCCGCCACCTTCCGGGGTCCGACGGGGGCGTCCGCGCGGGTGAGGGGGGCCACCCGCGCGCACGCCGGCTCAGCGCAGCCCGTACGCGTCGACCACGGTCTGGTCGACGGTGTTCCCGGCCCGGTCCCGGGCGGATGCCCGCAGCGACAACCGTGCCGTGCCCGGCCGGCACGAGGGCGGTGAACCGGGTGCCCGATCCGTGCACCGGCACCGCCCGCCAGCTCTTTCCGCCGTCGAACGACACCTGGCCCGGTGGGCCTGGCGTCGCTGCAAAACGCCGCCCGGTGGTCGGCGGGCGTCATCAGGAGAAGTGCGTCTTCGGCCGGGTGAGCCGCTCCCCATCGACGATCAGGTCGACCTTCTCGTTGTAGAAGGCGATCAGCCCGGCGATCGGCAGGAGCGGGCTGGTGGGGAAGGTGTACGACCAGGCCAGGTCCGGATGGACCCGGCCGTTGACACGTACGGACCAGTAGCGGCTGGTCCGGCCCTTGTACGGGCAGGAGGAGGTGGTCTCTGACGGCACGAGGTGCCCGAAGTTCACCTCCGTCCGGTTGAGGTAGTAGCGGGTCGGCAGACCGGTCTCGAAGACCAGCACCGGCGACGCCGACTCGGCCAGCACGACCCCGTCGAGTTCCACCCGTACCCGGCGGGTGGACCGCAGCGCGTCCACCCGGGCATACGGATTCCGGGGGTGCACGAAGACCTCTTCGTCCTCTTCGAACCAGCTGTCCATGGCGGCCCAGTCGAACCGGACGGTGTCCGCCAACCCGGGCAGCGCGTCGTCTCCGTACCACCGGGCGGACGAAGGACGGGAAGTCTCGCCGACCCGCAGCCCGTGCACCCGCCCGGTCCCACAGCGGATCCGCTCCGTGCGGTGCTCATCGATCAGGAGGCTGCGGTTCACGTCGGCGATTGGGATGTAGTAGTGGGGGTAGAAGGGCCACTCCCACACGTACTGCGCCCGCCTGGTGTCCAGCACCAGTGCGCCGGCGAGGTAGGCACGGATCCGGCGGGGCACCGGTTCGACCCGGTCGCCCGGGGTGATCGCCTTCGGATGGTCCGGCACCTGGTCCTCCAGTTTCGCAACAGCCTCGGCTCCGGGGGGGGTATTGGCTCAACGATCAAAGGGCTCGGGTGTCTCGCGCGGTTTGTGCCGCAGGACCGGAGTTCGTCTGTGAACCTGTCCGCGTGGGTACCACAGGTGGGTGTGACGCAGTCGAGCTGAGGGTGCACGCATTTCCGGCGCGACTGCGGAGCGGATTCTCGACCATCCCATCGTGGTCCGCGTCGCCGGCGACCACCATGCGGGCTTCTATCGGATCCGGCCCGGAACGGGCGCGGGGGGCGGCGCGACGGAGGGGGTCGTTGTCGAGGCGTACCGCTGGGGTGCGCTGACGGCCGGCGCCGCGGTGCGGACGGCGTCGATGCTTCTGTTGCTGCCCTTCATGCTGGTCAACGTCGCGGTGTGGATGCGCCCGACGACGACGGACCGGTTCCGGCTGCTCTGCACCGTCTGCCGGCTGCTCGCCGGCAGTCTCACCGCCGCCTTCGTTCTGTCCGTCATCGGCGTCACGCTGGACCTGGTCGGCTGGCAGTGCGTGCCGTACGACGAGTGCCGGGACGGCCGTCCGTACCTGGCGTGGCTGCATGCCCTGCCGGTCGGCGCCCGCCTGGCCGTGCTGTCGATCATTCCCCTGGTCGCGCTGCGCCTCATCTGGAGCATCGGTGTGCGGTCCGCCCGGACGTTCGAGGGGTTCGGCCGGCCGCATCCGAGCACGGCGCCGGCCGAAGGACTCACGGACCCCGGCTTCTGGGACGACGAGCGCACGCCGGCCTGGCTGCGCCATGTTCACCTGGGGATCGGCGTCGCCACGCTCGACGCCGGCCTGCTCGGTGGGCTCTCCGACAGCGGCGGCGGAGGCAGGTTGCTGCTCTTCGCCACGTTCGCCCTGCTGGTCTACTGCGGGGTGATGCTGTGCCTGCCCGTGCCGACCAGCCGCGAGCGGGTGCGCTCTCTCCTGCGCCCGCTCTGGGTGGGCACGGTCGGGGTGACCGTTCTCAGCTTCGGCTACGCGGTCCTCACCCGGACCGCCCAGCCGGTGATCGGGCAACTGCCCGGCTACGAGGGAGCAGCCGCCACGCTGATCGCGGCGCAGGGCTGTCTGCTGGTCGTGCTGGCGGCGATCACGCTCGCACGGTCGCGGCGGACCGTGCCGGGGGTCCAGCCTTTCCTTCGTTCGTTCGGAACACCGGTGTTGGCAGCGGCGTCGGTGATCGCCGGTCAGGCCTTCGCCGCCACCCTGGTCTACCGGGTCGCCGATGTGCTCGACCGCGGCTCCGTTCCCGGTCCGGTCCCCATTCCGTCGGGCGTCGCCCCGCTAGACCCACCCGTCGGCTACTGGTGGGCCGCGCTCGCGGGGCTCGCAGCGCTCGTCGTGGTGGCTGCGGCGGGTGCGAGCGGACTGCTGCTCAGCCGTCGACGACGAGCTGCCCTCGCCGATCGCATCGTCCAGCAGGACTATCCGGATGCTCCGGCGGATGCGGCGCCCCGGTTGGCAGTGGTGCGGAAGACCATCGCCCGATCACACATGACCGAGGAGCTGGGACCCATGCTGGTGGCGTTCTTCGTGATCTCCTCGCTCGGCTTGGCCACCATCGCCCTCGACCTGATCGGAATCGGCCCCACCCAGGTCGCGGCCCGGCTCGGTGCGGACCACCGGACGAACACCCTCCTCGCCGCGTACCTGACCGACGCCGGTGTCTGGATCATCAGCCTCCTGGTGATCGGCCTGCTGATCCTCGGTCTTCGCGCCTACCGGTCAGCCGAGGCCCGACGCCTGGTGGCGGTGCTGTGGGACCTGGGAAACTTCTGGCCTCGCACGGTCCACCCGTTCGCGCCACCGTGCTACGCGGCCCGAGCGGTGCCCGAGCTGGCCAAGCGCGTCTCCGCGCTCGCCGGGCAGGGCGTCGTGATCATCTCGGGACACAGCCACGGCTCGATCCTCGCAGCGGCCACCATCCTGCAACTGCCGCCGGCCGTCCGACGCCGGGTGGGACTGCTCACGCCGGGCTCTCCGCTGCACCGCATCTACGCCCTCCTCTACCCGGCCTACTTCGGCCCTCGGACGCTGTGCGAACTCGGCGAACGGCTCGACTGGCGGTGGCGGAACCTGTGGCGGGCCACCGACCCGATCGCCGGACCGATCTTCGACCGGGGACCGGAGGATGGTCCGCCTCACCCGCGAGCGGGGGCGAGGGCGGTGGATGTCCGGCTCCCCGACCCCAGCGGCCTGACCATCGACCCGACCGACACCGTGCCGCCGCCGGTCGAGCGGCACTGGCCCTACCACACCCAGCCGGCGTACCGGGATGCCGTACGAGAGCTGGTCGACCAGGCGAATCAGCAGGGTGGTTGCGGTCCGCCCGACCGGCACTGACAGCCGAAGGGGCCGGCCCGCCGTCGGAGCCCGGCCCGACGAATGGGGCATTTCTCCAGGCCTGACCGGTTGCCCGTCGATTAGGCTGCGAACTGTGAGCGGCAGCTGAACGCGACGGTCGGCAGCCGCAGCCCGACGCTGGCCAGACCCGTCGAAGTCTCGCGACGCCCGGGTGGGCCGGCGTCTTGAACGGGGGTAGCGGTGGGCGACCGGTACGACAGCTACGCCCAGCTGGCCGCCGTCGAAGCAGAGGGCGTCGACTACATCCGGACGGCGCTCAACGTGCCGACGACCTCGTGGGCAGCCATCGCGATCCACGGCGGCGGCATCGAGGCCGGCAGCGGCGAGGTCGCGCTGGCCGTCGGAGACGGGCTCATGGACACCTACGTCTTCGCCGGCATCAAGGCCCAGCGCAACTCGGATCTGCACATCACCTCCATCGATTTCGACGAGCCGCAATGCCTGGCCCTGCTGGGCGGTGCGGACAGAACCATCTCCTTCCACGGCTACACCGGCGCGACCGGCGAAGCCGAAACCGCCCTCGGCGGGATGGACGGCGACCTGGAACGCGCGATCTCGGTCGCGCTGACCGACAGCGGGTTCAGGTGCACGTCGGGTTCGAGGGAGATCGCCGGCACGAATCCCCGCAACATCTGCAACCAGAACCAGCGGGGTGCCGGAGTGCAGCTGGAGCTGTCCCATGCGCTGCGCACGTCGTTCTTCCCCGACGGTGATCTGTCTCGGGCGATGAGAGAGTCGGGGCAACGGACCCAGCGCTTCTACGACTACGTTGCGGCGATCCGGTCGGTGGCCGGAGAAATCTAGAGGCCGGGATATTCGGCGCGGAGGTGTCGTCCGGCGGATGCGGGAGGCGACGGTGGGTCCGGGCGGGGCCCGGATGCGGTGGGTGGAGGTGTCGGGTGAGGAGCCGGTCCGGGTCTACCTGCACGGCCTGGGGGCCATGTCCGCGCCGTACTTCGTCCCGGTGGCTACCCACCCGGAACTGGCCGGGCACCGGTCACTCTTCGTCGACCTGCTCGGCCACGGGCTGAGCGATCGACCGCCGGACTTCGGTTACACGCTGGACGGGCACGCCGCCGCCCTCGCCACGGCGCTGGACTCCGCCGGGGTCCGAGGGGCGGACGTGGTGGCCCACAGCATGGGCGGCGGGGTGGCGATCGTGCTCGCCCACCATCGGCCCGACCTCGTCGGCCGGCTGGTGCTGGTGGAGGCCAACCTGGAGCCGAGCCCGGCACCGGCGGTGGGCGGCAGCGGGATCAACGCGTACACCGAGGCCGAGTTCCTGGCCGGCGGTCTCGCGGAGACCCTCGACCGGGTCGGACCGCTGTGGGCCGCCACGATGCGGCTCGCTGACCCGGTCGGCCTGCACCGCAGCGCGGTGCAGCTGGTCGCGGCGACCCGACCCACGATGCGGCAGATGCTGGTGCGGCTACCGATCCCCCGGACGTTCATCCAGGGCGAGCAGGGCTCCCCGGTCCGGGACCCGGACGGCCTCACCGCCGGCGGGGTCAGGGTGCTGACGGTGCCGAACGCCGGGCACAACGTCATGCTCGACAACCCGGACGCGTTCGCCCGGGTGACCGCCGCCTGCCTGACCATCCGGGCCCGGGCCGGCTGACCGGGGTGCCCGGTGCCGGTGCCGATGCCGCCGAGCGGCTGCTCGTACCCGCGCCGCCCCGGTCCTCAGCCTTCCTCGCCACCGGCCGCACCATCGCCATCGGGGTACTGGTTCCGGTTCCGCCGGCCTATCGATGGTGTTGGTGGAACGATGCAAGACGTGGGAACTGCGAAAACTGCTATGCCTGCTGTCTCGCCACTTGCTGGCGAGCCGATCAAGCGTGCCGATGCCGAGCGGCTCGCGGGAGTGCTGAAGGCGTTCGCCGACCCGGCCCGACTCCGACTGCTCAGCCTGATCCAGTCCGCTCCGGACGGCCAGGCGTCCGTCAGTGATCTCACCGCGCCGCTCGGTCTCTCCCAGCCGACCGTGAGTCATCACCTTCGGATCCTCACCGAGGCGGGCCTGCTCGAGCGCGAGAAGCGCGGCGTCTGGGCCTACTACCGCCTGGTGCCGTCCGCGATCACGGCGATAGCCGACCTGTTGACGCCGCCCCGCAAACGGGCGGCGAAGAAGGCCCGCTGAGCGGCCGGGCCACCGTCCGGGTTGATCATGAACCCGGTCCTGGCCGGACCCCTCACAGCCAGGCTCTGGCCGTTTGCACGCTCCGGCGGTCGTCGCCGGTTCTCAGTTCGCCCTGGTCCCGTCCAGCGCGGCATCGATGAGAGTCGCGGCGGCGGTGCGGGCGTGACCGGCGGCCTCGCTCGTGCCGGCGATGGCGGCGGTGGTCTGCGCCCCCTCGGCGAGGATGGCGAGCTGGGAGGCGAGCGACACGGGGCCGCCGGCCTCGGCGATGAGTTCGGCGAGACGGGCCTGGAACTGGGCCTTGTGCTCGCGGACGAGGTCGGCGATCCGTGGGGTGCTGGCACCGAGCTCGCCGAAGGTGTTGATGAACACGCAGCCGCGGAAGTCGTCCTGGTCGAACCAGCGGGCCAGCATGTCGTAGACGGCGAGCAGCCTGGCGCGGGGCGTCTCACCGGTCGCGACGGCCGCGTCGACGAGCTCGTTCCAGATCCGGCGCCGGCGGTGCAGGACCTCTTCGACGAGGCTCTCCTTGGAGGGGAAGAGCTGGTAGAGACGCTTGAGGGAGACGCCGGCCTCGGCCCGTAGGGCGTCCATGCCGACCGCCTGGATGCCCCGGCTGTAGTAAAGCCGGTCGGCGGCGGTCAGCACCTTCTCGCGGATCGCCTCGTCGGCCTGCGCCGGCATGTTTCCCCTCCCTCTGTCCGGGCCCGGTGACGACGCTCACGGCGGGATGCCCACCGTGGGACTAGCGGCGAGAACGGACGTTCTCTAGGCTACCCCACGAGACCGGAGAACGACCGTTCTCCGAACGTGACCCGGGAGGCCGTCATGCCGTACATCACCGTCGGGACCGAGAACAGCACCAGCATCGACCTCTACTACGAGGACCACGGCCAGGGGCAGCCCGTCGTGCTCATCCACGGCTACCCCCTCGACGGGCACTCCTGGGAGAAGCAGAGCGCGGCTCTGCTCGACGCCGGCTACCGCGTGATCACCTACGACCGGCGGGGCTTCGGGCAGTCCAGCCAGCCCACCGTCGGCTACGACTACGACACCTTCGCCGCCGACCTGCACACTCTGCTGGAGACACTCGACCTGACCAACGTGGTGCTCGTCGGCTTCAGCATGGGCACCGGCGAGGTGGCCCGCTACCTGAGCCGGTACGGCTCCACCCGGGTCGCCAAGGCCGCCTTCCTGGCCTCGCTGGAGCCCTTCCTGCTCAAGACCGAGGACAACCCCACCGGCGTGCCGCGGGAGGTCTTCGACGGCATCCTCGCCGCCGTCACCGCCGACCGGTACGCCTACTTCACCGACTTCTACCGCAACTTCTACAACACCGACGAGACGCTGGGCGGCAGGCTCTCCGAGGAAGCCCTGCGGAACAGCTGGAACGTCGCCGCCGGCGCCTCCTGGTACGCCTCCAGCGCGGTCGTACCGACCTGGGTCACCGACTTCCGGAGCGACATCGACAGGATCGACGTGCCGGCGCTGATCCTGCACGGCACCGCGGACAACATCCTGCCGATCGACGCCACCGCCCGCGAATTCCACAAGCGGCTGCCGCGGGCCGACTACGTCGAGATCGCCGACGCCCCGCACGGCCTGCTCTGGACCCACGCCGCCGAGGTGAACGAGGCCCTGTTGGCCTTCCTGGCCAAGTAGACACCGGCCAACCGAGGACGGGGCCGCCGCAGCGGGGCGGCTCCGTCCCGACTCCGGCGACGCAGTGCGCTCCGGGCAAGCTCGCCGCTCGGGACCGGGCGCAGCCCGTCATCACGGCGTACGAGACCGGTCTGGTGACGCCGGAGCCGCGCTGACCGCCCCGCCCATCCACTCCCGACGTCGGAGGTGATCGACCTCGACGTCTGGCCGCGGCCGAAGGCGACCACGTGGCCGCCTTCGCCGGGTACGAGCGGCGGATGCGCCCGTTCGTCGCGATCAACCAGGCATTGGCCACAGAGAACCCCGGCGGCCCGGCATCGGAGGAGTCCGTCGACCGCGCGAAGCGGGCGATCTCCCTCGACGGCTGACACGGGTCGCCGGGGGCGACGGTCAGGCACTCCGGAGGTCGTCGGCGGTGGGTGCCGCCCGGACGCGGGATGGCCGGGCGGTGCCTCCGGCCATCCCGGGAGGGTCCGGTATCGCGACGGGGACGCGCCCCGTTCGGCTACCCTCGCAACCGGGGACGACGCACCGGGTCGCCCTTTCGCACACCACCGTGGCTGCCGCCGACGACGTCGATCCGGCCGCCGCGGCACCCGACTCCTCGGCTGGTGCGAAGGGCGTACATGACCACGCGACCGCAGGACGGCCCCTGGCGGTCCCGGGACTTCCGGCTTCTGATCGCCGGCCAGACCGTGACCCAACTCGGCACCGACGTCACCACACTCGCCTTCCCCCTGATCGCCGTCCTGCTCCTGGACGCCACACCGTGGCAGCTGGGCGTGCTCGTGGCCGTGCAGAACGGCGCGTTCCTGCTGCTGGGCGTGCCGGCCGGCGTGTGGCTGGAGCGGCGCCGGCTACGACCGGTCCTGATCGCCACCGACCTCGTCCGGTGCGCCACGCTGGTGACCGTCACCGTGGCGGCCGCGCTGTCCTGGCTCAGCCTGCCGCTGTTGATGGCGGCGGCCGCGCTGATGGCCGTCATGCGGGTGCTGTTCGACATCGGCCACCAGTCCTACCTGCCGATGGTGCTGGGCCGCCGGCACCTCCTGCGGGGCAACTCCGCCGTGGAGACGGTCCGCTCCTCCGGGCAGGTCGCCGGCCCCAGCCTCGGCGGGTGGCTCACCCAACTGGTGGGCGCCACGAACACCCTGCTGGTCGACGCGGCGAGCTTCCTGCTCAGCGCCGCCGTCCTGGCGCGCATCCGGACGCGCGAGCCGGCGCCACGGCGGAGCGGCCGCTCCGGACTGGTGCCGGACGCCCGCGCGGGGCTGCGCTTCGTGCTGACCCATCCCGTCCTGCGCGCGATCGCCGCCACCAGCGCCCTGTCGAACCTCCTCTTCACCGCCGCCACGGCGCTGCTCGTCCTGTTCCTGGTCGACGCCGTGGGCTTCGCGCCCGGCACCGTCGGCATGCTGCTCTCCGCCGCCCCGGCCGCCGCGCTGCTCGGCGCCGCCACGGCCACCCGGTTGGCCCGCCGCGTCGGGTCGGCCCGGATCATCTGGCTGTCCCTGGCGGTGACCAGCCCGGCGAACCTGCTGGTCCCGCTGACCGGCCCCGGCTGGGGCGCCGTCTTCCTCGTCGCCGGGCTCGTCGGCGGCGGGATCGGCCAGGTCGTCTACGGAATCACCCAGGTCACCTACCGGCAGACGATCGTGCCCGACCGGTTCTTGTGCCGGATCAACGCCAGCATGCGCTTCCTGGTCATGGGCGCGATGCCGCTCGGGGGACTGCTCGGCGGCGTGCTCGGTGACGCGCTCGGCGTCCGCGCCGCCCTGCTCGTCATCGGGATCGGGCTCACCCTCGCGCCGGTCCCGCTGCTGCTGTCGCCCCTTCGTCACGTACGTGAGCTGGAGCAACTGGTGTCGCGGCCGGTAAGCGGCGAGGTTCCGCCGGCAACCGGCCGGACGGCCGCCGAACGCCGGCGGCGGCGACCCGCCTCCACCCGACCCGGCGGTCCCCGGCATCGCGCACCGGGCAGCCGGCGGGCCGCGCGTCGCACGTCGGTCCGATCGTGATCGCCGGAATCCGCCGGTGGGCAACCGCGGGCCTTCCGCCTGCTCCTCCCCTGTCGTGCGTCCGGGCAAGGGAGGAGCAGACGCGGGCCGCGCGCCCGGGTCAGCGGGCGGTCTGGACCCAGTCCTGGTAGCGCGTGGGGGCCAGGTGGGCGTCCGGGCCCGCGATGAGCACATCGCCGGCGACGACCGCGAACATGCCGGCCTTGTCGTCCGTGACGACGGTCCGGTCGTCGTGCTGTGCGGTCAGGGTGATCCTGCCGAGGTCGTCGAGGGCGAAGACGTCCGGGCCGGCGACGTTGCGGATGCCGTTCAGCGGCGTGCCGGTGGTGACGTCGACGACCGCGTCGACCACGTCCGCGGCGGCCATCGGCTGAACCCGGGTGGCGGGCAGGTGCACCGTGGTGTCGTCGGAGGTCCAGGACAGGACCGCGTTCACGAATTCGAAGAACTGGGTCGCGCGCACGATGGAGTACGGCGTGGGCCCCTGCCGGAGCAGGTCCTCCTGCAGCGTCTTGGCGCGGTAGTAGTCGAGCTGGGGCACCTGGTCCACCCCGACGATCGAGAGGATCACCTGGTGCCGGACGCCGGCACGCTCCCCGGCGGCCAGCAGGTTGGTCATGGAGGTACGGAAGAAGTCGACCGACGCCTCGTCGAAGGTCGGCGAGTTCGCGACGTTGACCACGACCTCGGCGCCCTCCAGCGCCCGGTCCAGCCCCTCCCCCGTGATCAGGTCGACGCCGGTCGACAGCGCCGCGGGGACGGCCTCGTGGCCGGCCGCGGTCAGCTTCTGGACCACCTGCGAGCCAATCAGTCCGGTACCACCGATGACTGTGATCTTCATGGCTCTCACCCTTCCAGGACGTGCCGGAGGACACGCCAGCTTCGCCGAGGACCCAGCCCCGAACTCGGATACTTTCTGTCCGAGACGATAGTCGGATACTCTGTGTCCGAGTCAAGCGGGGGGTCGTATGAAGCTGTCCGGCGGGGTCGAGTGGGCCCTGCACTGCTGCGTCGTGCTGACCACGGCGACGGAACCCGTGCCGGCCGCCCGGCTCGCGGAACTGCACGACGTCTCCGGCAGCTACCTGGCCAAACAGTTGCAGGCACTGTCCCGCGCCGGCCTGGTGACCTCCGTCCAGGGCAAGGCAGGCGGATACGTGCTGACCAGGGCACCCGAACTGATCAGCATCCTCGACGTCGTCACCGCCGTCGACGGCGCTCAACCCACGTTCGTCTGCACCGAGATCCGCCAGCGGGGCCCCCTGGCGACACCGCAGGAGGCCTGCACCCGGCCGTGCCCCATCGCCCGCGCGATGGCCGGCGCCGACGCCGCCTGGCGCGCCGCCCTCCAAGCGGTATCCATCGCAGACCTCGCCCGCGGTGTCGACGACGACTACGGCCCCACCGCGTTCGCCAGCATCCGCAGCTGGCTGAACGGGCCGAACGACGGCGATACCGCGAGCCCCGAGCGGGGGTAGCCGCGCGCGGCGACGTCGGCCTCCGCCTGCTCGCCGATGACGTGGGAAGGGTGGTCGTGCCGGGCGGCACCGGTCCCGCGCCCCAGGGTTAGAGCCGGTCGGGTGGGGTAGACCCGCCTTCCACTCGGCTGGCGGGACCCTCCTCAGCCCGCCACCTCCGGTGGGCCGAGATGTCTCGGAGGGCCGATGTCAGATGGACCAGCGGGAGTGCGCGGGCCGGCGACGCCGGATGACGTGGTGGAGTTGCGGGTGCACGGGATCGCCTCCGCAGGTGCCTGCGAGGTGTTGGACCAACCGCACGTGCAGCAGGTCGCGGGGGATCGCAGCGCGGGCTTCTACCGGCCACGACCTGGCTGCTCGGAGGTCAGCGGCCCGCGCGGGGTGACCCTGGAGGCGTACCGGTGGAGTGACCTGCCCTCCGGCACCGCGGTCCGGTCCCTGTCGCTGCTGTTCGTGCTGCCGTTCATGCTGCTCAACGTGGCGATCTGGATGCGACCGGGAAACCCGGCTTCCGACGCGGTGGTCAGATCGCTGTGCCGGGTGCTGGGCCTCACCCTGACCGCGCTCTACGTGCTTGCCACCGTCGGCGTCGCGCTGGACCTCGTCGCCTGGCAGTGCATGTCCTCCTCGGCCTGTCTGTCCGGCCGTAGCTGGCTGTCCTGGCTGGGTGGACGGCCCACCGGGTTGCGGCTGGCGGTGCTCGCGCTGGTGCCCGCCGCCGCCATCGGCCTGATCTGGTGGGCCAGCACGCGCCCGGGACGGTCGTTCACGGCGTTCCGCCCGCCGGAAAGCCAGGTTTCCAGGCACCCGCTCAGCACCGTGGGCCCGTGGGACGCCGAGCCACTGGTGGGACGGCTGCGCTCGATCCACGTCGCCGCGGCGTTCGCGACACTGGACGGCAGCCTGCTCGTCGCCCGGGCCGCACAGGGCGCCTCAGCCATCACCGTCGTTCTGGCGGTGGCGACGGGAGCGGTCCTGGCCACCTGTGTGGCCCTGCTCTGCACCCCTCCACTGATCGACCGGGCCGCCACGAACCGGCGGCTCGACGCCGCCTCCCGCCTGCTGCGCACGACCGCCATCGGTCTCACCGTCGCGGTCGGCGCGCACGTCCTGACCAGCCCCACGCGCTGGCAGGAGGGGGGTGGTCTGCCCGGCTACGGCTCGACCCTCACCTGGCTGTTCGTCGCTCATGCCGGGCTGCTGGCCGCCCTGGCTTCCGCGCTGCTGTGGCGCCGGGACCGACAGCCGGGTCATCCGCCGCTACTCGGGCTGGGCGCGCTGGCGACCGGGACCGTGGCCGCAGGTCTCGCGGTGGCGTTCTCCGCCGAAGTCGTCCACCGGGTGGCCGACTACCTGGACCGCACCGCCTCAGCCCCGCAGGACATGGTCCCCCGCCCACCGGCGGCGTACACCTGGGCGATCTACGGCTTCTTCCGGGCGGCGCTGATCACGCTGGTCGTCGCCGGCCTGGTGATCCTGATCTCCCGACGCGGCCGCTCCCGCGCGGCGGCCGCGATCGTCGCACGCGACTTCCCGGACCCGCCGGCGGAGGCCGCGCCCCGGCTACGGCAGGTGCAGCAGGCGATCGTCCGGGCCCGGTTCACCGAATGGCTGATACCGCTGGCCGTGATCTACGCCGGCCTCGCCGGACTCAGCGCGGCAACCACCGCACTGGACCTGCTCAGGCTGTATCCAGCCGACGTACTCGAGCGGTACGCACGGGTGCCGGGCGACCTGGTCAACTTCGGCATCGCGATGGGCAGCTACGCGATCGCGGCGACCATGGTCGGTCTGGTGATCGGCGGAATCTTCGCCTACCGGACCGCCGGGTTCCGGCGCCACGTCGGCATTCTCTGGGACCTGGCCACCTTCTGGCCGCGCGCCGCCCATCCCTTCGCGCCGGTCTGCTACGCAGAACGATCCGTGCCGGAGCTGGTACGACGCATCACCTACCTGGTCGAGAGCGGCAACGCCGTCCTGCTCTGCGGGTACAGCCACGGTTCGGTACTGGTCACCGCCACCATCCTCCAACTGCCGCCCCACGTCAGCGGCCGGGTCGCCCTGATCACCTACGGCTCACCACTGCGCCGGCTCTACGCCCGGCTCTTCCCCGCCTACATCAACGACGACATGCTGCACGAGGTGGGTGGTCGGGTCGGCTGGCGATGGTTGAACCTGTGGCGTGACACCGACGCCATCGGCGGATGGATCTTCGCCGCCAACCGGCCGGACGCACCTGTCACCGTCACCGGCCCGGCGGCAACGGTGGACCGCCGACTCCGGGACCCCCGCGACGTGGTCGTCCCACCCAGCGACAGCGTCCCGCCACCGATCAAGGGACACGGGCCCCGCGAGTCCGACGAGGCGTACACCGAGGCGGAACGGGAGCTGGTCGAGCGCCTCCGCGAGCCGATGGACCCAGGGCCGCCTCATCCGGCCGACCCACCCGCCGGACGATGAATTCGACGCCCCGACCAGGCCCGGTTCCTGGCGCCGTCACCGCTGGCCCGCCCGCCCCGCCCCGCCCCGGCAGCTGGCCGATCGGCGGTGAGCGACGCCGGAAGCGGTGATCACCGCCACGACGGCGATCACCGCCCCCGGGCCGACGCGTCCGGCGTCAGGCGTGGATGATCGACGCCTTCGTCACCGGTGATCCCGCTCTGCCGGGCTGGTGGCGACGGATCCGGCAGCCTGCCGAAGGCGTGGCGGACCTGGCTGTTGGCGTCCGCCTGAGTGAGGCCGGACGCGACCAGCAGGTCGCTGGCCGTGGTGCGGATCTGGGCGAGGACGACGGTGCCGGAGAAGCCAGGGCCGATCCCGTACGCCGCGCCGGCATGTTCGACGGCCTGCAGGGCTTTCGCCCGCGCATCGAACGGCTCCCGTCGAGCGGCGAACTCGTCCCGAAGTATCCGCACCGCCGTGGCAAGGGCGAGAACCGCGTCGATCATCGCCGCCGAGACCGGCTCCTTGTCCTCGATGACCGTGACAGCTCGGCGGATCAGTGTCCCGCTGCTGCCCATCGCTCTCTCCAACGGCTCGGCGGTTCGGGAGTAGTGACTGAGCACACCGTGCCGGTGCCGCCATGACAACGGAGAGAGCCGGGTGACCTCCCGTGCGCCCGCCACCGCCTCCCGCAACACCCGAAGTTCCTCCTGGTTGCCGCGCAGTCGGTCCCGGGCCCGGATCGCCCGCTCGATATCGCGCTCGCACAACGCCTCTGCCGTTTCCGTCAGCTGTTCGACCAGCGTCCGCAGCGCCGGCCCGGCAGCACGCCTGACCACTCGCAACGGGTTGACCGGCAGGAGGATCGCCGTGGCCAGTGCGACACCACCGCCGAGCAGCGCGTCGATGAACCGGGAGAACTCCACGTTCGGGGCTTGCCGGCTCAACGTGGTGATCAGCACTGCGGTGCTCGCCGTCTGGATCACCACCGCCGCCCGACTGCTGAGGGCGAAGGCCACGAGGATCGCACTGACGACAACCAGGCCGAGCTGCCAGGGCCCGGTGCCGATGAGAGACAGCAGGGCGTCACCGACAAGCACCCCCAGCGCCACACCCACGACCAGCTCGACGATCCGCCGTACCCGCTGCCCTACGGACACGGCCAGCGTCCCGACCGCGGCGAGCGGAGCGAAGACGGGACTGGGATTGCCGGTCACTTCGTGCGACAGCAGCCAGGCGGTCACCGCGGCGATGCCAGCCTGTAGGGCCACGATGCCGCCGCCGTACACCCGGACCGCCCGCTCCCGCACCTTGAGCCGTTGGACGAGCCGGTCCTCGGCGGCACCCCCGCCACCCGCCCGCACGAACCGTTCCCAGCGGGAGCCGGGACGCCTCTCCAGGTCTCGGTGCCGTGGCACCTCTTGATGCATGCTCCGCGTTACCCGTGAATGCGCGCCGTACACGGCCGACGGCGACCTGCGCGCGGAACACCGCGGCTGTACGAATACCCGGTTCTTCGGGTCACCAACCTCGTCGGGTCATGGCAGCGGACCGTCGGTCTTCGCAGTCGCGCTGAGTCGATCCCGGATCAGCGCGATCACGGTGTCGGCGGTCCGGTCGAGGTGACTGCGGCCATCGGGTAGCCGGGCCTCCGGGCTGATGTAGCTGCCCGGACCGACGTGGGTGGCCGGGTCGAGCCAGTGCACGGAGATCTTCCCGGCGCGGGCGGCCCGGTTCCATCCGCTCCGGCGGAACAGCCGCCACCGCTGCGGGAACATGCCGGTGCCGACACGTTCGATCCAGTCGGTGGTACTGGTGAGCCGGTCGAGGTGCTGGGCGTGGGTGATGTCGTTGGCGCCGTTGTGGAACCCGCCGAGAGTGATCAGCCAGAGCGGGCAGCGCAGCTCGGACCAGAGTTCGTCCACCGCGCCGGTGGCGACCTGGGCGCCGCCGCTGTAACTGAGAATCACCACGGGGATGCCGCTGTCACGCCGGTAACCGGCGAGCCGGAGCTGGGTGGCGATCTGCGAGCCGACGGCACGGTTGTACAGGGGACGGTACCGGCGGTCGGCGGCGACGAAGATCTGCACCACGTTGTGCAGGAACAGCACCAGCCCGATGCGGCGGCGCAGCCACTTCCACACCGGCCGGTCGGCGAGCGGATCGGCCAGCGGAGAGTAGGGCTGCACCTGGCCCAGCACCCTGAGCTCCGGCGCTGCATGGAT
Organism: Micromonospora sp. R311; assembly: GCF_056780015.1. Taxonomy (NCBI): domain Bacteria; kingdom Bacillati; phylum Actinomycetota; class Actinomycetes; order Micromonosporales; family Micromonosporaceae; genus Micromonospora; species Micromonospora sp. R311. Next base: position 49,646 of record NZ_JBSWCE010000026.1, on the reverse strand, counting down.
CACGGACTTGACCAGTCGGCCGCCGTCCCGGGTGTCGTGGAAGCGGCGTTTCCCGATACCGTCCAGATAGACCAGGTAGGCGTCCGGAGGGCGGTCCGGGTCCGCGCCCCGGGCGTAGGGCATGCCCCGCGGGAGCTCGGTGGTGGGCGTCCGCCAGCCGGCGGCATAGGCCAGCACCTCGTAACGGGCGAGCAGAGCTTCGGCGAGCAGGACCGGCCCGAGCCCGAAGAGCAGCAGCAGGAGCGCGAACTCGATCATGCCAGTGGCTCCGCTGCTCTTCTCGTGTTCAGCCGCGCCACCAGGCGGCGAACGCCCTCGACGGCGACGCCGAGGCCGATTCCCGCGACGGCTACGCAGCCGGCGGCGTCCCACCAGCCGAGCCCGGCCACCGCGGTGAGCGCGGTGGCGAGGCCGGCCCCCACTCCCACCATGAGCAACAGGTGCAGCAGCGGCCCGAGCAGCGGGAACGCGAGGACCGCGGCAAGCAGCAGCGGGGCGGCCAGGCCTGGTGTCCAGACCAGCGCGGCCTCCTCGGACGGTGAGGTGGGCAGCACCAGCTCGGCGAGCGTCCACGCGGACAGCGGCCAGAGCGCGAACACCGCGCCGTCGACCACGGCGCCGGCCAGCATCAACCCGACCACCCGGACGCGCGACGCGCCGGACAGACGTGCCACCACGGGTACGAGACGCCCGGCGGCCTCGGACAGCCCGGCGAGGAGGAGCAGAATGGCGACAACGGGGGACATCGGTCAGCCCTCCGATGGCAGACCGCCGGGGCCCGGCTGAGTGACCGGGCCGGTCTGCTGCACGTAGCGCTCGAGTTCGTCGGCGGCCCGCGCATAACCGCCTGCCTCACGCTGGGCGGCCTTGAGGGTGTTCGCGGCGGCCCGGAAGCGGGGCTCGTCGAGCAGGCGCCGGGCGAGGGCGCGCACGGCCTCCACGTCGACGTCCTCGGTGCGGATCGAGAGGCCGGCATCGAGTTCGACGATGCGGGAAGCCACCAACTGCTGGTCAGCGCCCTGCGGGACCACCAGCATGGGGACGCCGGCGTACAGGGCCTCGTTGACGCTGTTCACCCCGCCGTGGGTGATGAACAGCGCTGCGCGGGCCAGCACCTCCGGCTGCGGTACGGAGCGGTGGGCGATCACGTCGGCCGGCAGCGGACCGAGCGCGGCGGGATCGGTTTGTCCGGTGGAGAGGATCACGGTGCCGCCCAGCGGGGCGAGCGCGTCGGCGAAGCCGCGCAGCAGCCGCGGGTCGGCCTTGAACACCGTGCCCAGCGAGGCGTACAGCACCGGGTCCCGCAGCCGGTCGAGCGGGAACGACGGGTCGGCCGGGCGGGCGCCGACGCTCGGTCCGACGAACCGGTAGGACTGGTCGAAACTGTCGGCGTCGGGGTGGAACGCCCGCGAGGTGTAGACCAGGTTGAGCGGCTGACGGATGTTCGCCAGGTCGATCAGGGGCACCGCATCCGTGTCGTGCCGGCGGCGCAGCTCCCAGCGCGACTTCAGGTACCCGCCGGCGTTGCGGGGCCGGGCCGCCGCCGCGGCGAGCAGCTCCCAGGAGCCGCGGGTGGGGCTGGGTACGTGCCGGTTGAACGCGAACGTGGTGAACGACGACGCTGCCGGCACGCCGAGTTCCCGGGCGGCCACCGGCCCCCAGAGGCAGAGGGAGTCGTGCACGATCAGCTCGGGCCGGGTGCCGCGCAGATCGGTGAGGACGCCGGGCAGCACGCGTACGGCCGTGCGCGCAAGCTGCTCCATCACCGTGACCGGCGTCGGGGGGCCGGCGAGCGGTGGCTCGTCACCGGAGTAGAGGAGCACTCGCGCGCCGGTGGCCGCGATCTCCTCGGCGTAGGCGGGCGTCGTGTGGTAGGTGACGGAGTGGCCACGACGAACAAGCTCGGCCACGACCGGCAGCGTCGGGTTGATGTGCCCGTGCATGGCGACGTTGAGGAATGCGACTGCGCTCATCGGCCGACCCCGGACAGGAAAGGAGTCAGTGCCCGGCAACATGTAACGATCACGATCCGCCCTTCTCGGTAACAGCGTAAACGCTGCCGGATGGCACAGTGCCGCGGACAAGGTACTCGCCCTGTTCCGGCCAGAGGCGACGGCGGGGGGTGGCCGCGTACCCGCGGCGGCGCCGCCTCGGGAAGATCACCGAACCGGCGGTGACTGGCCCACTTCACGCCGGTGGAGCAGCCCGTCGCGCTCGATCAGGCCGTGGTGGACCCGCTACACCGCCGATGTGGCCGGGTGTAACGGGGCCAGCCGGTGGTGGGCGGGAGGGCCGCTGCCGTGAGCTAGTGCGGTGACCACTAACGTTCGCCGGGTTGGGCGGGTTGGGGAAGTGTCATACCGGGCACCGTGACCTGGTCGCGGCCGCCAGCATCGCCACCCGCACCCCGGGCGGCGGACCCACCACCCCTACCGCAGCGACTGTTCTGCTGCCGGAGGTGGTCACGCACCGTCGAGCAGGCCGGCACCTACCCGGCGCCGGCCAGTCCCGACGTGACCCCCGCCGCCCACGCGCGGCGCGAGGATCAGTTGGCCCGCGGAGGCCCGCCCCACCACCCAACGGTGGGGAGTCGCTCGCCTTCACGGCGAGGATCCACAACACGCCCGCCGCCACCCGGTGAACGTTAGTGGACACCGCACTAGGTGACCGCGCGCAGATTGCGGTCGGGGTGGCGGCGCAGCCGCTCCATGGCTCGCGCCGTCGCGTCATCGGCCGGCAGGAGAACGACCAGCTCCTGTGCGTCGGTTCTGGGCAACTCGAGCTTCTCCCGCTGCCAGCGAAGCTCCTGCGCGACGGGGTGGTTGAGCCGAAGCGGGACGTGCGGTGGGGGCAGGTGACGGTTGAGTCGTCGGGTGAACTCCGTCCCGGCCAGCGGGGCGAGCTCGGCCCTGAACCACTCGGAGGTCTCCGCGGACGGCCCGAGCCACAGTTCGAAGGCCCGCTCGTCGGCCACCTGGTCCCAGTCGGGGAAGAAGGCCCGGGCGTGCGGATCGGTGAACACGTAGCGCGTCAGGTTCGGCGTCCCGCTCTCGAGCAGCCCGGTCCCACGCATCAGCAGCTCGAACTCACTCGTGTGGGCGAGCACGTCACCGAGGCGGTTGGTGACGAATGCGATGCCGGGCTCGAGAAGGTGGAGGGTCTGCAACACGGTGGGCCGGACATGGCGGTTGGGCGGCACCGGCCGCCCGTGCCCGGGGCACCCCCCGCTGGTGATCTTGACTAGATGGCGCAGGTGGTTGCGCTCGGCGGCGTCGAGGCTCAACGCGTCAGCGAGAGCGTTGACCACGGCAGGGGACGGGTTGCGGTCTCGTCCCTGCTCGATGCGGGTGAGGTATTCGACGCTGATCCCCGCACGCGTGGCGAGGTCCGAGCGTCGTAGCCCGGGGGACCGGCGGCGGCCACGATCAGGCAGCCCGAACGACTCCGGCTGGATGCTGTCGCGCTTGGCACGGATGAAGTCGCCCAGCGGCGTGCTCATGTTCGGAGCCTAGCGCGGTCTCCCCCAGCCCCTCGACCTCGCAGGGTGGCCCCCCGGGGGCCAGCCTGAAGCCGGTCTGGTTGCCGTCGCCCGAACGATGGACCGTGGAGTCATGAGTGAGAAGCACAAGTTGGCCATCGTCGTCGGGAGCGTTCGAGAGGGCCGGTTCGGGCCGGTCGTCGCCTCCTGGGTCGCCGACCGGGCGCGCGAGCACGGCGGGTTCGACGTCGACGTCGTCGATCTCGCCGAGGCCGAGATTCCGCTGTCGTTGCCGGCGGTGTCACCGAGGTTCGCCGGCGACTCATACCCGCGCCCGGACGGAATGGCGTCCTTGACGTCCCGCCTGGCGGACGCGGACGCGTTCATCATGGTCACGCCGGAGTACAACCACAGCTACCCCGCGTCCCTGAAGGCCGCCATCGACTGGCATTTCACCCAGTGGACGGCCAAGCCCGTCGCCTTCGTCAGCTACGGGGGCCCGGCCGGCGGCCGCCACGCCGTCCTCCACCTGGAGAACGTGCTCACCGAACTGCACGCCGTGACGATCCGCGATGGTCTGGCCTTCCCGAACTACCGCACGGGGTGGGAGGACGGTCGGCCGCTGGACCCCCAGTCGTCCGGGTACGCCAAGACCCTGCTGGACCAGCTCGCCTGGTGGGCCGCCGCCCTGCGCGCGGCACGCGACTCGGTCCCGTACCCGGCCTGAGTGGTCACGCCAAGGAGTCACCAGGGCTGAGCGTGAGCGGCACAGCACTCGGTAGCTCCGCTGAACGTCACACCGGGGCCCAAACCGGACCGATGCCCTCCGGCCGTCTCCCGACGCGGAGACGGCCGGAGGGCATCCGTGATCGCCGGGTCGACATCCCGCACCTCGCACCGCTGTTGCCGGACCGCCGCCACGGTGTGGCAGCACCTCCGGCCGGGAACCCACCAACCCCGCCGCTCCTGCGGCAACGCCCGGCTCCCGCAGTGGTCGGGGTCACGTCGCCCGCCGGCCGGTCAGACGGTGATGACGACTTTCGCCCGCGCGTGCTCACCTTCGAGGTACCGGATGGCTTGGGGCACCTCGTGAAGTGGATAGGTCCGGTCGATGACCGGGGTGAGGCGGCCGGCCTCGGCGTGGCTGCGGAGTGTGTCGAGGTGTTGCCGGCTGGGTGCCGTGGTGAGGGTGACGATGCGCTGTCGGACGAAGGGCGCCAGCAGCCGCCCGCGCGCGATCAGCCAGATCGGTCCGACGAGGCTGCCGCCCCGGTACACGCCGCCACCGGAGAGCACCAGCGTCCCGGTCTTGGTCAGCGCCTGCCGGAGCGCGGTGAGCGAGCGGTTGCCGACCAGGTCGAACACGACCTCGTGGCGACGCGTGTCGTCGGCGAAGTCTTCGCGGGTGTAGTCGATGACGTGGTCGGCGCCGAGGGAGCGGACCAGGCCGACGTTGCGGGTGCTGCACACCCCGGTCACGGTCGCGCCGAGCGCCTTGGCCAGTTGGACCGCCAGGGTGCCGACGCCGCCGGAGGCGCCGTTGATGAGGACGCGGTGGCCGGGCTCCACCCGCCCGACGTCGCGGAGTCCCATGAGCGCGGTGATGCCGGCCAGCGGCAGGGCGGCCGCCTGCCGGGGCGTCAGGTTCGCCGGCTTCGGCGCGACCAGAGTCTCGGGCACGCAGACGTACTCGGCGAACGCACCGTTGGCGTCGCCAACGTCGCCGAAGACCGGGTCGCCCGGGCGGAACTGTCGAACCTCGGCGCCGACGGCCTCGACCCGGCCGGCGAAGTCGCGGCCACGGATGCGCGCCCGGGGCCGGGACCTCCCCATGGCCAACCGCGCCATCCGCGGATCGCCGCGCATGGCATGCCAGTCGTACGCGTTGAGCGCGGCAGCCTCGACCCGCACGAGCACCTCGTCGGCGGCGGGCACCGGCGCGGCGACGTCAGCGAGCGCAAGCGTTTCCGGCGGGCCGTATCGGTCCTGGACGATCGCCTTCATCTTCCCCTCCCCTCAAGGTGTACGGCGTACACCTCATGGAAGTACCGTAGGTGTACGCCGTACACCCGTCAAGGTGGTTATGGTTTCAACCGCCGCCGACAGACGAGGACCGAGATGGCTGAGCAGGTTGAGACGCTGCGCCGGACGCCGCTGAGCAGGGACCGCATCCTGCGTGCCGCCGTCGCGCTCGCCGACGAGGCCGGGACCGAGTCCCTCAGCATGCGCAACCTCGCCCAGGATCTGGGCGTCGTGCCGATGGCCCTCTACAAGCACGTGGCCAACAAGGACGAACTGCTCGACGGCATGATCGACGTGGTGGTCGGCGAGATCGACCCGCCGGCGCCCGACGCCGACTGGAAGCACGAGGTCCGCCGGCGCATCCTCTCGGCGCGGCAGGTGCTGCGGCGCCACCCCTGGGCGGCGCTCGTGATCGAGTCGCGGAACACGGCGACGCCGGTCATCCTCGCCTACCTCGACTCGATGGTCGGGACGTTCCGGGCCGGCGGGTTCTCGGCGGACCTCGCCCACCACGTGATGCACGCGATGGGCAGCCGGATCCTGGGCTTCAGTCAGGAGTTGTTCGACGCCTCCCGCCGCGCCGGCCGGTCCGGCACGACCGACCCCGACCCGCCGGCGGCCCTACCACCGGAGGTCGCCGCCCGGTTCCCGCACCTCGCGGAGATCGCCACGGCGGCATCGCACGACGACGAGTCGGTCGTGGGGCAGGGCTGCGACGACCAGTTCGAGTTCGAGTTCGCGCTGGACCTGCTGCTGGACGGCATCGAACGACTGCAACGGCAGGGCTGGACATCGTCGCGGCGACACCACTGAGACGGCCGGCCGTCTCCGGGTAGACATCCACGCAACTCACCGGACCGGGCTCGTCACCGCTTCGCGCGCCGCAGCGTCAGGACGCGGCCGACCAGGATCACCGCGGCCGCGCCGGCGCCGGCCAGCAGCAGCGGCAACACGGTGAGACGCCACGGCCATCGAGGCCCGCGTAGCTCCCGGTCCGGGACCGGGTACTGGAGGGACTTGGCGACCCAGCGGGCGGTGGCGACGTCGTAGGTGTGGCCGATGTCGCGCAGCGCGCCGTCGAAGGGAAACTCACCCGCGTCGTGCAGCGGGTCCACGGGGACCGACGCGTCGCCGAGGACGGCGGGCCCGCCGGAGGTGGCGTCGGGCACCAGCACCCGGTCGAAGCCCGGCTCCGCCGGGTTCCAGCCGGAGCGGGGCAGGAACGTCAGGCCGTGCCGGGAACGGATGGCCCGACCGTCGACGCTGAACGCCTCGAGGCGCGCCAGGTAGGACAGCTCGGTGTAGGGCCGGAAGGCGGCGGCCAGTTCGATCTCGCCCACGCCGTCGGCCAGCAGCACGCCCGTCGTCGGCCGGTCCCACCGGTAGGCGGCGCTCAACAGCGCCACCAGGTCACGCGGCGCCGGGCCCTCGCCGGCGATGGCGACCGGCTCGCCGGGTCGGTAGCCGGACCAGGCCAGCGCCCGGGAGACCCGCTCGGCCTCCCCGGGGCCGATGAGCCGCTCCACGACTCGGAGAGCGCCGTCGATCCCGGACAGCACGCCGGCGGTGGTGATGATGTCGCCGTCGTCGACGAACCGGACGCCCTCGGTCCAGTTCACGTCCGGATCGCTGCGTCGTAGCCCGATCAGCTTGAGCCAGTGCGAGGTGGCCGGCCGGCCGTCGAGGAGCCCGGCGTCGGCGAGCACCTCGGCGCCCACGCACACGCTCATCAGGAGCGGGGCTCCCTGCCGGCGCTGGGCACGCAGCCACCGCACCACGTCGGACGTGGGGCCGTGCAGCTGCGGCACGACGATGACGTCCGGCGGCTCGGCCGCCCGGGCCGCCAGCTCCGCGAAGCTCAGGTCGGGAACGAGGTCGAGACCGCCGGTCAGGGTCACCGGGTCGGATGTCGGCGCCACGGTCACCACGTTGAACCGGCCCGTCGCCGCGAACACCTCGTACGGCGCAAGGGTGTCCGCGACGTTGGCGCCGGCCGGGCCGAGCACGATGGCCACCGTGGGCCGGCCCGGGTCCAGGGCGGGCGCCGGACGCTCGGGCGCGGCTGCGCCCGAGACGCGCTCGGGGTAGACCCCGTCGGCCGCTCGCCGGGCGCCCAGCGTCCCGACGGCGGCGGGCACGACGAGCGCCGCCACCGTGACGATGACGATACGGGCGATACGTCTCCGCATGGGCCACAGCTCCTCGCTCGAGACGGTCTGGTGTGTGGTGCTGTCGACCGGGCCGGGGCGGCCCGGGTCAGCGGTGGACGAGTTGGTGGCGACGGCGCAGGAGCACGGCCAGCATGGCGGCCAGCGTGAGGAGGTGGACGGCGATCATCAACGACATCGATCCGATGACCCCGGTCCACACGAGGGGCACCAGGGCGACGGGCACGTACATGGCCGCGCACATCTCGAGGGTCGCGGCCCACGGGTGGCCGCGGACGCGCATCCAGACGGCCATGCCGATCGCCATGTCCGTCGCCATCAACAGGTAGGAGGCGCCGGGACGCTCGGCGAACGGGACGGTGAGTCCGATGGACGAGCGGAGGACGCCGATCACCGTCATGCCGACGGTCATCGCGATGACCATCTCGGCGAAGTGCCGGACCAGCGGGCGTACGACGCGCACGGGTCCGCGGCGGCGGTGGGCCGGCCGGGCCGGGTTGCTGGTTGCCATGAACCCACCGTGCGCGGCGGACGTCGTCGCGGCGAGGCTCGGCCGCGTCTCGGTCCGAATACTTGGGTCGGCTGTCCTACGGACCTGTCGCCGGTCGGCGACACGGCCCGTACCGTGGCACCGTGGGGACCACACGTCGCGTCCTGGTCGTCGGCTATCCCGCGGCCGAACTGCTCGACATCGCCTGCGTGACGGCGTCCCTCCAGATGGCCAACTACCTTCGAGGACACGCGATCTACGGGCTCCGGCTGGCCTCGCCCGGCGGCGCTCCGATCCGCACCGCGGCCGGGCTGGTGGTGAACGCCGAGATCGCGCTCGAGCGGGCTCGCGGACCGTTGGACACGCTCATCGTCTCCGGCGGGATCGGCTACGTGGACGCGATGCAGGACGACCGCCTCGTCGCCCACGTCCGTCGACTTGGTCGCGAGACACGCCGCGTCGCGTCGGTCTGCACCGGAGCCGGCGTGCTGGCCGCGGCAGGTCTGCTCGACGGACGGCGGGTCGCGACGCACTGGCACCACGCGGCCTACCTTCAGGGGCGGTTTCCGCGCGTGGAGTTCGACAGCGATCCCATCTTCATCGCCGAGGGCGACGTGTGCACCTCGGCGGGCGTGACGGCGGCGCTGGACCTCACGTTGGCGTTCATCGAGGCCGACGAGGGCCCGGCGCTGGCCAGAGACGTGTCGCGCCATCTGGTGACCTACCTCCAGCGACCCGGCAACCAGGCGCAGATGAGCATGTTCACGGCACCACCCGCGGTCCGGCACTCCCTGGTGCAGGACACCGTCTCGCACATCTCGTCGCACCTGTACGAGGATCTCTCCGCAGCTACGCTGGCCCGGCGCGCCGGGGTCAGCGAACGGCATCTCGCCCGGCTGTTCGTCAAGGAGATCGGCGTGACACCGGGCCGGTTCGTACGGCGGGCCAGGGTGGAGGCGGCCGCGCACCTGCTCACCGGTACCGATCTGACGGTGGAGGCGATAGCGGGCCGCTGCGGGTTCGGAACCGTCGAGGCCCTGCGCCAGGCGTTCGTCGGCACCTACGGCGTCTCGCCGTCGCACTACCGCGCCACCCAGTCCACCTCCGGCGACCGCACGGGCGCCGCGACGTCAACGGGCCGAGCGTCCTCGTAGGACGGTCGTTGGCCCACGGCAGCGGCGCCCGCAGCCGCGCCGAGATCACGACCCTGGGTCCGGCGTCAGCTCCGCGAGGCCCGCGTCGTCGGAGTCGGCGGCGGCCGACGACATCGCCCGGCTGTGAATGCGGCGCCGCCGGCCGGTTGCGACCTTCCCGGCCCGGCACGTCGCGGGGTAGCCCGCCGACTGACACCGGTGAGACCATCCATACATGCGAACTCGTAAATTTCTGCCACAACTCGCGGCCCGTTCGGCACTGGTCTTCATGACCCTCCTGGCCGCCGGCGGCGCCCCCGCCCTGCTCCCCTCGCCGGCCAGCGCCGCCGAGCCCGACCCGGTGCTGAACAAACCAGTGTTCAGCCGACCGCTGGGCTCGGTCGCCGAGCAGAACGCGATCTTCACGCAGTTGGCCCGGATCATCGACCGGGTCCCGGCGGGCGAGGAGATCCAGATGTCGTGGTTCCACTTCTCGTTCTCGGACGTGACCGACTCGGTTACCACCCCGGACATCCCCGACCGCCTCATCCGGGCGCACCAGCGGGGCGTCCGGGTGAAGATCATCGTCGACCAGTCCTCGGCGACCGGGCGCCCGTTCCAGCGGCTGCAACCGGTCCTCGGCTCGACCGACACCGCCGGCTCGTACATCGTGCACTGCGCGGACCGCTTCCCCAGCCAGGACCGCGGCTGCATCGGCACCCGGGCGATCCAGTACACCGACTCGACGGTCACCGCGTACAACCACAACAAGTTCCTGACCGCCTCGAAGGTCGTGCTCGACACCGGGGCGGTCGTGTCCAACGTGGTCTTCCAGGGCTCGGCGAACCTGACGTGGTGGGACGCGAACGAGGCGTACAACAACGGGGTGACGTTCAGCGACGCCAGCACGTACAACGCTTACCGGACGTACTTCGCGGACCTGCGCTCCCACCGGTACAGCTCGACCGGCGACAACGACTACTACTGGGTGACGCCGACCGGCAGCACCTACAAGGCGCACTTCTTCCCCCGCCGGGAACGGTCCGGCCAACCCATCTCCGACCCCGCCACCGACACCGTGGTGAGCATCCTGAACGCGGTGACCTCGTGCAGCTACGACGACGCGGGCATCCGCCGGCAGACCGACATCCGGGTCAACATGTACTCGTTCACCCGACCCGAGGTGGCCAAGCGGCTCACCGCACTGCGTAACGCCGGCTGCTGGGTCGACGTCGTCTACACCGAGGCGAACACCGCGGTGCTCAACGCGCTGGGCGGCAACATCCAGCTCACCAGGTGCAACTTCAACGTCGGCCCGGGGCTGGACATCCGCACCCACAACAAGTACATGCTGATCGACGGCGCGTACGACGACGACATCGTGCCACGGGTCTTCACCGGCAGTCACAACTACGCCGTCTCGGCCCTTCGGCAGGCCGACGAGACCCTGCTGCGGATCATGGGACGCGGCATGCACGACGACTACCTGCGCGACTTCTGGCACGTCCGGGACACCTGCCGGGCCCGCGGCGGAGCCGTCCGCTGAGCGTGACCCGGTCGAACCCGCGCGCGTCGCCCGGCGAGGACCCGGACCCGCCGGGCGAGGCGCCATCGCACCGGAGAGCTCCGGGGCTTCCGCGCTACTCCGGCCCAGGCCGTCGGCCCGGGCCGGAGCAGTGCCGCGGTTGTCGGCCTTCCTGATCAGACGAAGTTCACGTCGCTGCACCACATGTACGTCTGGTCGAGGTGCGATGCCTGCCAGATGACGAAGACGATGTGGTGTCCGGTGTACCCGGAGGTCGAGACGTTGAACGAGATGTTCTGCGCGGGCGCGTATCTCCCGGTCTGCGTGATGAAGTCGAGGGTCCCCCATCCGAGGCGCTGGGTGGCCGGGTTGAACCCGTTCTTGCTGACGTAGACCCGGAAGAAGTCAGCACCGTGGCTGGCCTGGTCGTACAGCTGGATCGTGAAGTTGCGGCTGACGTTGGTCGTCTTCCACGCTCCGGGCTGGTTCAGGCTGTCGTTCCTGGAGAGAGCGTTGCTGCACAGCTGCCCGTCAGGGGTACGGCCTTGGAAGTTCCCGCCGAGGCCGTCCCGCAGCGCGCTCATCCAGTTCCACATGGTGTCGGGGTTGGCCTGGAACGCCCGCCAGCACATGGGGTCCTGCTGCTGCATGGCCGGGTTGGTGTGGTTGCTTCCCCAGGTCTGCCAGCACTTGTAGGCGCGAGATGCCGGGTTGATGATGGTGCCATGGGCCTGGGCCGCACCGGTCCAGGGCAGCATGCCGACCATCATGGTGAGCAGCAGGACAGCCGCTCGAAGGGGCTGACGAAGGGCCGGCCGGGATCGCCCGCCGGATTGATCGGGCCTGCGTGAACGCATGGTACATCCTCCTTCTTCGGCGCTAGGGATCCGATGGGAGCGCTTCCAGGGACGAGCTTTACAGCTACCGGTCCGTATATCAACGTTTCTCGATTAATTTGATGGATTGAGTTGACCGGGGCCGTCGTCGGGTACGACTCACGGTTTGTCCGCTTCGGACCGACCCGAAGATCGGCCGCGGGCGATCAGAAGGTCGGCCCGGTCACTCGTTCCCCACCCCTGCCGGCAGGTTGACCCGGCCGGCATCACGCTGAGGATCGTCGATGTTGCCCGAGCGGCCCAGGCGTGCTGCAATGGCTCACATCGCCGCAGCGCGGGGGCAACCGCGCTGGGAACGGCCAGCACGGGAGCATCGCAGTGCCGGTAGCGCGCCGCTTGGGCAGACGCTCGCGCGCCGCATCGCCGGGCCATCTCCACGACGACGGGCACATATCCCGGGCAGATGTCCCCGCCGTACGTATCCCCGGTACGTGTCCCGCGGCGGCCGACGCGCTCGACGTCTGACACGCCGGGGCGTCCGATGCGGTCTGCCAACGCACCAGAACCGGCGACGAGGTGAGAAGCAGTCATGATTTCCCGGGAGAGTTTCGCGGGGTGGTACCGGAACCGCTTCGTGTGGGTGGCGGCGATCCTGGCGATGACGGCCGGCGCGGTCGTACTGGCCAACTCGACCGGCTCCGAGGCGGAGCCGGCGGATCTGCAAGCGCAGATCATGACCCGGATGCGGACAACGCTCGAACAGGCGGACCCGGGGCAACACAACCACGCTGGACACGACGTCCAGCAGCCGGCCACCGAGGAGGAGGCGAGGCCGACGGTGATCTGCGGGGTCCGCGTCTACGGCTACGAGCCGGCCGAGGTCACCGCGCTCGCCGACGTGCAGACCGTCTACGGCTTCCACCTCTGCGGGGTCGCCGAGCAGAAGCGCCCCTGGGACTGGGCGGTCAAACTGGCCGGCCCGGTGATCATGGACATGTCCACCGAGCCCCCGGGCATCCAGGTGGTCGAGGCGACCGCCGACGTCATGTTCGTCGACCGGCTGCGGGAGATGTTCCCGGACACGTACGCGGAGCTGGCGCTCAAGGAGGCGCTGGCCGACTCGGAAATGGCCGACCTGCGCCGCCGGTATGACGCCGCGGCCGGGCTCTGACCATGCCGGGTGGTTGTCCGGCAGTCGTCACGCAGGCGTTCGCGGATCTTCAGCGCGCCACAACGCTCTCCCATCGATGGCCATCACCTGCCATCATTGGCGGCAGCGTCCGCGGGACGGCTCGCCGGTGGAGCCGCTTGCGACGCTGTGGCGTTTGTGGCGCGCCGCACCGCCCCGGCTGACCCGCCCGGCCACAGGCAGGAAAGGATTCCCGTGGACGAGTTCGACTACGTCATCGTCGGAGCGGGATCGGCGGGCTGCGTGCTCGCCAACCGCCTCTCCGAAGACCCCGGCGCGCGGGTGCTGTTGATCGAGGCCGGCGGTGCGGACAGCCACCCTCTCATCAGGATTCCGAAGGGCTTCGTGCAGGTCATGGACAGCCCGAAGACCGCCTGGCACTACCCGGTCCGCCCGTTCGGGCCGACCGGCCGGGTCGAGGTGTGGCCGCGGGGTAAGGTGCTCGGCGGGTCGAGCTCGATCAACGGCATGGTCTACAACCGGGGCAACCGCGCCGACTACGACGAGATCGAACGGCTCGGCAACCCCGGCTGGGGCTGGGACACCGTCCTCCCGATTTTCAAGAAGATCGAGGACCACGAGCTGGGCCCCTCCGACGTACGCGGCGCCGGGGGGCCGCTGCACATCTCGGCGGTGGCGCCGGCGGAGTCCGACGAGCTGTGCGAGGAGACCATCGCCTCCGGTGTCGAACTCGGCTGGAAGCGCGAGCAGGACCTCAACGCCACCGACGACGAGCGCATCGGCTACACGATGGCCACCATCAGAAACGGCCGCCGGGTGAGCGCGGCCGCCGCCTTCCTCCACCCGGTCGCGCGTCGCCGCAACCTGACCATCGCCGTCAACACCCTCGTGCTGCGCATCCTGTTCGAGGGCGGCAAGGCCACCGGCGTGCGTACCCGGCGAGAAGGCCGGACGGTCGACTACGCGGCCACCCGCGAAGTGATCATCGCGTCGGGCAGCCTCGCGACCCCGAAACTGCTGCAACTGTCGGGCATCGGTCCCGCCGACCCGCTGCGGTCGGCCGGGGTGGACGTGCTCGTCGACAGCCCGAACGTCGGCGCCCGGTTGCGCGAGCACCGGTACTTCAAGCTGCAGTTCCGGCTCACCGAGAACCTCGGGTACAACCGGGTGCTCAACACCAAGCCCCGGCAGGCGATGGCTGGTGTGCGCTACCTGGTGACCCGCCGGGGGCCGCTCGCCCTCCCCGTCTACGACGTGACCGGCTTCTTCAAGACGCGCCCCGAACTCGACCGGCCCGACGCGCAACTGCTGGCGGCGCCGTTCTCGGCGGGCCCACAGGTGCCAGGCAAGCAGCTGCCGCTGGAGCGGGAACCGGGCGCGATGTGCCTGGGCACGATCCTGCGGCCGGACAGCGAAGGACGTGTGCGCATCACCTCGACGGACCCGGACGTCCCGTTGGAGATCGTGCCCAACTACCTCGCCACGGAACACGACCGGAGGGTCGGGGCGGACCTGTTCCGCCGGATGCGGGAGCTCTTCGCCACCGGCCCGATCGCGAAACGGATCAAGGCGGAGACGCTACCCGGCGCGGATCTGCGTAGCGACCAGGAGATCATCGACGCGGCGTTGGAGCACGGCTACTGCGGCTACCACGCGATGGGCACCTGCGCCATGGGCCCGAACGACGACGACGTGGTCGACTCCCAACTGCGGGTGCGGGGCGTGACCAACCTGCGGGTCGTCGACTGCTCCGTGCTGCCGGTCATGGTCTCCGGAAACCTCAACGGGCCGATGATGGCGATGGCCTGGCGAGCGGCGGACATCATCCTCGGGCGCGCCTGACGCGCGCCCGGTAGCCGGGCCTCCTCCATAGGTAGAGATCGCTTGTGGAGGCCAATAACATCGATGTCACCTGATGGGTTGCCGGCCCGAACGCCGGTCCCGGCACGACGGAGAGGACGCCGATGCGAGATTCTGACGAGGGCGTAGCCACCACGGAGCCCCACGCCACGGTCCTGTCCCGGCGGCGCGTGCTGCACGCCGGAGCGGCGGCGGCGACCGGTGGCACGTTGCTGATCGGCACCGCCGGGTCGGCCCAGGCGGCGCCGCGCCGCGGGCGGGCACCGGTGCGGGCCCGGGCCCTGATCCCCGGTGACCGGGTTCGGGTGGTGTCGCCGGGAGGCACGCCGGACCCGGCACTGATGGAGCGTGGCATCGAGATCCTCCGTGGCTGGGGGCTGGAGGTGGAGCTGGGCCAGCACGTCTTCACCCGCTACGGCTACCTGGCCGGCACCGACGCGCAGCGGCTGGCCGACGTGAACGCCGCGTTCGCCGACCCGGGCGTGCGGGCAGTCTTCGCCGCCCGTGGCGGCTACGGCACGCAGCGGATCGTGGACCGGATGACCATATCCGCCCTGCGTCGCGACCCGAAGGTAGTGGTCGGGTTCAGCGACATCACCAGCATCCACGGTCGGCTGTGGCGCGAGGCCGGCCTGGTCAGCTTCTACGGCCCGATGGTCAACTGGACGGACAGCCGGACCGGCCCGGACTCGGCCGAGTCGCTGCGCCGGGCGGTGATGACCACCGCGCCGATCACCATCAACCGGGATCCGGCCGAGACGGCCGCCTCGGTCATGGTGCCGGGCCGGGCGACCGGCCGGCTGCTCGGCGGGTGCCTGACCCTGATCTCGACCTCGCTGGGCGCCGGGGACGCCCCGGACTTCGACGACGCCATCCTGTTCTTCGAGGACGTGGACGAGGCGCCGTACAGCTACGACAGGATGTTGACCGAGCTGCGCCGGGTCGGCGTACTGGGCCGGGTTGCCGGGGTGGTTGTCGGCCAGATCACCAACAGCGTCGGCAGGCCCGGCGAGTGGGATGCGGCCGCGGTACTCAAGGACCGCCTCTACGACCTCGGCGTACCGGTGCTCGGCGGGCTCCGCCTCGGGCATGGCAACGGCCAGCTCACCGTCCCGCTCGGCGTCCAGGCCACGATCGACGCCGAGGCGGGGACGCTGACCGTGGAGCCTGGCGTCCGGTAGCCCGGACCCGTCCTACGGCCGGTCGTCCGGACAGCGGGTCGGGTGGCCGCCCGTGCGGTGGACGTAGTCGGTCACGGCGTGGTCCTGGCCGTCCTCGTTGCGTACCCGGGTGACGGTCGGGTGTCTCGGCCGGTGCGGGTAGCCGGCCGAGACCGATGCCGAGACGATCACCTGGCGGGAAGGCTCGAAAGGCACCATCAGCGCCGAGTTCATCGCCTGCCCGCCACCACCAACCGCACCGACCTGATCCGCTAGCTCAAGATCCGCTGGCGGATCAAACGCGACTACCGCGACGTTCGGCATCGGGTAGCGCGAGGGCGGATCACCGCGTCAGGTGACGTTGACCGCGACGTACTTGGTCTCCAGGTACTCCTCAATGCCCTCCCGGCCACCCTCGCGGCCGAACCCGCTGGCCTTGACGCCGCCGAAGGGGGCGGCGGCGTTCGACAGCACGCCCCGGTTGAGGCCGACCATGCCCACCTCCAGCCGTTCGCACACCCGCAGTGCCCTGTCCAGGCTGCGGGTGAAGACGTACGAGGCGAGGCCGTACTCCGAGGAGTTGACCTCGGCGAGCACATCCTCCTCGGTGGCGAACGTGGTGATCGGGGCGACCGGTCCGAAGATCTCCTCCCGCAGGATGATGCTGTGGGACGGCACGTCGGCGAGCACCGTCGGCGGGTAGAAGTAGCCCCGTCCGTCGTCGCGGCCGCCGCCGGTCACCAGCCTGGCGCCGTCCTGGACCGCCCGGTCGACGAGGCTGGCGACCTTGGTGACGGCGGTCCGGTCGATGAGCGGGCCGAGCGTGACGGACTCGTCCGCGCCACGGCCGACGACCAGAGCGCGGAAGCGGTCCGCGAGCCGGTCCGCGAAGGACCGGGCCACGGTTTCGTGGACGTAGAACCGGTTGGCGGCCGTACACGCCTCACCGTTGTTGCGCAGCTTGGCCTTCATCGCCTCGTCGACGGCCTGGTCAAGGTCCGCGTCGTCGAAGACGATGAACGGCGCGTTTCCGCCGAGCTCGACCGACACCCGCAGCAGCTGGTGCGCCGACTGCTCCGCGAGCTTCCGGCCGACGGCCGTGGAACCGGTGAAGGAGAGCTTGCGCAGCCGTGGATCGGCGATCAGGGGCGCGGTGAGCCGCTGGGGCGAAGAGGTCGGCAGCACCGAGAGCACGCCGTCGGGCAGGCCCGCCTCCGCCAGGATCTGGGCCAGGGCGAGCATGCTGAGCGGGGTCTGGGCGGCCGGCTTGACGATCATCGTGCATCCGGCGGCCACCGCTGGGCCGATCTTCCGGGTGCCCATCGCGAGCGGGAAGTTCCAGGGGGTGATGAACAGGCACGGCCCGACCGGCTGTTTCATCGTCCACAGGCGGGTCTGGCCGTCGGGGGCGGTGGACCAGGTGCCCGCGATGCGGACCGCTTCCTCCGAGAACCAGCGGAAGAACTCGGCGGCGTAGCGCACCTCTGCCCGGGACTCGCTCACCGGCTTCCCCATTTCCAGGGTCATCAGCAGGGCGAGCTCGTCGGCCCGGTCCACCATCGCCGCGTACGCCCGACGCAGGATCTCGCCGCGCTCGCGCGGTGGGGTCCGCGCCCAACCGGCCTGGGCGGCGACGGCCGCGTCCAGCGCCCGGGCGCCGTCCGCCGGCGTGGCGTCGGCCACCTCGGCGATCACCTGTCCCGTCGCCGGGTCCTCCACCGGCAGGGTGGCGCCGTCCGACGCCTTCGTCCAGGCGCCGGCGAGGAAGAGATCTGTGTGGACGTCGCTCACCACCGCCTGCTCGGCGGGGGTGAGGGCAGCGGCGGTCACTCCTCTCCCCCGGCGGCCAGTTCCTCGGCGAGGATCGGCACGGCGGTGGTCGCGGCGTGGATGCCGATGACGCTGGCGATCTCCATGACCTCGAGGATCTCGCCGGCCGTGGCGCCGTAGCCGACCGCGTTCCTCATGTGCAGCTTCAGACCCGGCACGTACAGGTGCGTCGCGGCGGCGTCGAAGGCGATGTAGACGAACTCCTTGACCTTGGGTTCCAGGACGCCCTTGCGCCACGGCACGGAGGAGAACTCGGTGTACGCCTCGAACAGCTCCGGGTCGAGTTCCAGCATCTCGTTCCAGAACTCGTGCCAGTACCCGCGGTTGGCGGTGAACTCGGCCTTGAGCCGTTCCTGGTGCTCGGTGAGCTCGGCGGGACCGGTGCGCAGGCCGGCCTCCTCGAGAACCTCGACCAGCAGCGGGACGCCGATGTTCATGGCGTGGATTCCGAGCGTGCTCGTCAGCTCGATGACCTCCATGATCTCCTGCGCCGTCGCGCCGTGGGAGAGTGCGGCCCGGATGTGCTGGCGGATGCCGGGCTCGTACAGGTGGGTCGCCGCCGCGTCGACGGCGATGTAGATGAGTTCCTTGGTCTTGGCGTCGAGGTGGTTCTTGCGCCACGGAACGGCGGAGAACTTCAGGTAGGCGGCGAGGAAGTCGGGGTCGAGCTTGAGGAGGCTCTCCCACATCGGCCCCCAGGTGCCCCGAACCTCGATGAATGTAGCCTTGAGCTGTTCCTGTTCAGCGGTGAGCGACACGGTGATTCCTCTGCCCGCGCTGGCGCGCGGGTGGGTAGACCGCCCGTTCGAGCGGGCGGGACGGCACAGATTATTCGAAGGACGCGAATATGGTCTGGGCTGCGGAGCGGACGTGGTCGGCGCAGAGCGCGGAGGCTCGCTCCGCGTCCTTCGCCTCGATCGCCTCCACCACCGCTCGCAGTTCGGACGCGGCCCCGGCGCGGCGCCCCGGCTGGGACAGCGACCGCGCCCGCAGCACCTGGACCTGACCTTGAATGCCTTCCAGCAGTTGCTTCAGCACGTCGCTGCGAGCGCCGGCGATGAGGACGCAGTAGAACGCGTCCTTCGCGGCGAGGAGCTCGCCGACCGGCGCCGGACCCGCGGAGACCTCGGCGAAGGCGTCGAACGCCGCGCGCAACGCGCGGACGTCGCCCTCGGAGGCACGGTGGGTGAACCGGTTGACGATGAGCGACTCGAGACCCGCTCGCACGTCGTAGAGGTCCTCCGCCTCGGATCGCGACAGGGTTCTGACCACCGCCCCCTTCTGCGGGATGGTGATGATCAGTCCTTCCGCCTCGAGTTCCCGCAGCGCTTCCCGCACCGTGGTCCGGGAGACGCCGAGCCCCTCCACCAGTTCGCGTTCCACCAGGCGCTGCCCCGGCTTCAGCCGGGCGTCGAGGATGGCCTGCCGCACCGCGTTCGTCACCTGCACGCGCAGGGGGGCGGCGGTGCGCTGCACACCCGCCGATGTCCACGACTGGGTCAGGCTCATGAGGTCCTCTTCAGCTGCCGAGCGATTGTCTGACAATAGTCTAGTCAGACTGTTCCGGCTGCTCGGCGATGCAGCGGGCCACCTCGGTGTGGTCGGCGCCCGGGCCCAGCCGTTGGTCGGCGCGGGCCCACTGCTCGATCGCCGCCTCGCCGAGGACACTCGGCAGGCCCACCTGCCGAGCGAGGTCGGCGGCGATCCGCATGTCCTTGAGCATCAGGCGCAGCGCGAAACCGGAGTCGAACGTGCCGGGCAGGATGAAGTTGGGCCACTTGTTCTCGGTCGAACCACTGCGCCCGCTGGAGCCGTTGATGATCTCCAGCAGCACGCTCGGGTCGAGGCCGAAGCGCTCACCGGCCAGGACGGCCTCGCTGGTCACCCAGAGATGGGTGGCCGAGAGGAGGTTGTTCAGGGCCTTGACCGCGTGACCGGCGCCCACCGGGCCGGCGTGCTTGACCACGCCCAGGTGTGCCAGGAGGCCGCGGGCGCGGTCGACCTGGGCCGACTCGCCGCCCACCATGATGGTGAGCGTGCCCGCGCGGGCGCCCTTGACGCCGCCGGAGACCGGGGCATCGATGAGGTCGACGCCCTCGCGCCCGCGGAGGTCGTCGGCCAACCGCCGCGTGCTCAGCGGTTCCGAGGAACTCATGTCGATCACGAGGGTGGTGGGCTTGAGGCTCGCCCGGATCTGCGACACCACGGCTTCGACGACGCCCGAGTCGGGAAGCATGAGGACGACGGCGTCGCTGCCGGCGACCGCCTCGTCCGGGGACGGGAACGCCCGCCCGCCGGCGGCGGTGAAGTCAGCCCGCGTGGCCTCGGAGATGTCGAAGCCCCGAACCGCCACCCCGGCCGCCACCAGCCGCCCGGCCATCGGCAGGCCCATGGCACCGAGGCCGATGAAGGCCACTGTGTTGTCAGTCATCGCCGCGCAGCTCCTTCAGGACCCGTTCGGCCACCCGGAAGGACTCCAGCGCGGCCGGCACTCCGACATAGATCGCGGTCTGCATGAGGGTTTCCTGGATCTCCTTCTCGGTCGCCCCGTTGTTGACCGCGCCCCGTACGTGGACGGCCAGTTCGTGGGAGCGGTTGAGCGCGGTCAGCATCGCCAGGTTGAGCAGGCTGCGGGTCTTGCGTTCCAAGCCGTCGCTCGACCACACAACGCCCCAGCAGTACTCGGTGACGAGCTCCTGGATCGGTCGCGAGAACTCGCTCACGCCGCCGAGGGACCGGTCGACATGTTCCGCGCCGAGGACCTCCCGCCGCACCTTGAGCCCCTGCTCGTAGGACTCCTCGTGGGTGCCCTGCGCCGTCATCTTGTCTGCTCCCTTCACTGTTCGGCCGAGGTGGTTCCGGCGGCGGGGTACTCGCCGCCGGCCACCGCTTCGGCCCACTCGGTCCTGCCGAGCGAGATCGCGGTATGGGTCATGAAGGCGTCCGGGGCGGCGCCGTGCCAGTGGCGCTCCCCGGCGGGGACCCAGACGGTGTCCCCCGCCCGGAGTACCTCGGGCTGCCCGCCGGCGGTGCAGATCAGGCCGCGGCCGGCGACGACCTGCAGGATCTGCCCGTGCTCGTGGCTGTGCCAGTACGTGCGCGCGCAGGGCGAGAAGGTCACGGTATTGATGGTCACGCCGTCCGTCGCCGGCATGGTCAGGTAGTTCCACACGTCGCCGGTGAACTGCGAGCCGGGCTTGCCGGCGGTGCCGGCCTGCTCCGCGGCGCGGGTGATCTTCATGCTGACTCCTTCGGATCGTGCAGGCGGATGCCGCCAGAGACGTCGCCGATCGCGTCCACGACGGTGTTGCTGATCTCCTCGGCGTACCCGAGGGCCTTGGCCAGCCCGAACGCCGCCATCGGCCCGGACGAGTGCAGGCTCGCCACCCCGAGCCCCGCGACGAGGTCGGTGTAGGCCATCACGTCCTTGAGCATCAGGGTGTTCGTGAGGCCACCCTTGAGGTAGTCGCCGTGGATGATCTTCGGGAAGCGGTTGAGGGTGGCGAAGTTGACGCCGGAGCTGGAGTTGAGCACGTCCAGCAGCACCTGCAGGTCCAGGCCGGCCTTCTTGCCCGCGACCATGACCTCGGCGGTGGCCGACAGCGCGATCGCGTTGAGGAAGTTGTTCAGCAGCTTCGCCGCGTGCCCGGCCCCGGAGCCGCCGAGGTGGAAGATCTTCGCCGCGAAGTGGTCGAGCACGGGCCGGATCCGGTCGAGGGCCTCCTGCTCACCACCCACCATGAGGGTGAGCTCGCCCTTCTCGGCGGCGGCGGCACCACCGGAGATGCCGGCGTCGACGTAGGGAACTCCCCGCTCGGCCAGGAGGCCGTGGATGCGGCGGGTGGACGCGGGGTCGGAGGTGCTCAGGTCGACGATGGTCTGCCCTGCCCGGGCCGCCGGCACCACGCCGTCGTCGCCGAGCATGACTGCCTCGACCACCCGGCTGCTGGGCAGCGACAGCAGGACGACGTCGGCGTTGCGGACGACGTCGACGGCGGACGCGGCCGGCGTCGCCCCGGCCTCCGCGACGCTCTTGGCCCGGGTGTCGAACCCGAGCACCTCGATGCCGTCCCGGATCAGGCAACCGGTCATCCGACCGCCCATGTTGCCCAGGCCGATGAAACCCACCCGCGGTCCGGTCACTGTCGTCCCCCCTGTGTGAAGTCGTCGCCGTACAACGCCCGGTCGACCGCGGCGGTGTCCCACGCGCCGGCACCGCCGGACGGCCGGACCGTGTTCAGCCGGGACGCCCCGCCGTCCGCCGAGACGACCTGGCCGGTCATGTAGGAGGCGTCGTCGCTGAGCAGGAAGGCCACCACCGACGCGATTTCCTCCGGCCGGCCGGCCCGCCGCAGCGGTGTCGTCGACGCCCGGCGTTCCATGTCGTTCTTGCCGCCGACCGTGGCGCCCCCGGCCGCGAAGAGCTCGGTCGGGACGATGCCCGGCGCCACGGCGTTGACCCGCACGCCGAGGGGGCCGCCGTAGAGGGCCGCGCCGCGCACCAGGCCGACGACGGCGTGCTTAGAGGTCTGGTACGCCAACAGATCCGCGCTGCCGCCGAGACTCGCGATGGACGCGGTGACCACGATGTGTCCGACCGCGCGCCGGTGCTGGAACTGCCGGAACGCGGCCCGGACGCCGAGGAACTGCCCGCGGACGTTCACCGCGTACACCCGGTCGAAGTCCTCGACAGTGACCTCCGGCAGCACGGCGAACCGCCCGAAGATGCCCGCGTTGAGGTGGAACAGGTCCACCTGGCCGAAGGCCGCCACCGCCTCGCTCATGTAGCGGTCGACGTCAGTCTCGCTGGATACGTCAGCGGTGACCGCGACGGCCTCGGTCGGCAGCGACTCGGCCAGCTCCCGGGCCGAGTCGCCGTCGATGTCGACCACGACCACTTTGGCGCCCTCCGCGGCGAGGCGCTCGGCCGAAGCCCGGCCCAGGCCGCCACCGGCGCCGGTTACCAGCGCCACCTTCCCATCGAAGCGGGACATCCCCGCGCTCACCTCCCCTTCTCCGTCATGCCCCGGCTCGACCGGCGCCCACCTGGCACGACGCACTCATCCGATCGTTGCGACCAGTCCGGCCAGTTCGCCCTCGCCGGTCACCGTCAGGCCGTCCAGCGTGCTCGGGTCGTGTCCCGGGATGAGGATGACGGCGTCCTCGGACACCATCTCCTTGATCCGGTCGAACCCGGCGTACATCGCTGGCAGGTCACTGACGAAGGCGAAGGGCAGGTCCCGCTCGAGTTCCTCGAAGTAATGAACCGCGTCCGAGGCGAGCAGGACGGCGCCGTCCGCGGTGTTCACCCGCACGACGCACTGGCCGGGGGTGTGCCCACCCACCTCCATCAACTCAATCCCGGGGGCGAGTTCCAGACGGCCGGAGAACGTCCGCGTCCGCCCCTCGTCGCGGGCCTTGGCCAACTCGTCGAGCTCCCGGAACTCCACCGAGTGGGCGAACTGCCGCCGGAACCGCATCTCGCCGGTCCAGAAGCGAAGTTCCGCCTCCGTCAGGACGACCTCGGAGCGCGGGAAGTAGTCCAGGTTGCCGATGTGGTCGTAGTGGGCGTGCGTCACCACGACCGTCGGCCGCGAATCACCGGTGATGCCGAGTGCCTCGAACGCCCGCCGAGGATCGACGAGGAACGTCCTGCTCCGCTTCTCGCCACCGGCTCTGGAGAAGCCGGTGTCGACGACCACCGTGCGGTGCTTGTTGCGGACGACCCAGAAGAAGTAGTCCATGTCCACGGCTTCGTCAGCCCGCCCGTAGATCGGGTAGTTGAGGTAGACCTCGCTCTTGCGCGCCGATCGGGTGCCGAACTTCACGACGAGCACCTGGTACGTGTCCGACTCCATCGCCTTCTCCCGACTATCCACTCCCCGCTCAGCTCGCCAGAACCGGCGCGGTTTCCGTCGGGCGCTTGGCCCGGTCCCAGTTCACGACCTCGGCGGACAGGTCGTTGTCCGAGCTCTCCGGGAGCCACTTCAGCACCGCGATCAGGGCGATGAGCGCAACCGTCACCTGGTAGAACGCGGGAGCGACGCTTGAGGAGAAGGTGGTAGCGAGCCAGGCGCCGATGTACGGACCCGGCCCGGCGATGAACGCGAGCGCGATGTTGAAGCCGATCGCGCTGCTCGACGACCGGGTGGACGCGGGGAACAGCTCGACGAGCATGACGACCGTGGTCACCGACACCAGGCTCTGCGCCGCGCCGAGCAGGAACAGGCCGAAGATGGTCAGCACCGGGTTGCCCAGCCCGATCATGGCGAAGACCGGAACCGGCAGCAGGACGTAGCCGATCGTGCCGAGGATGTTGAGCCGACGCCGTCCCATCCGGTCGGAGAGCCAGCCCGCCAGCGGGCACATGCACATGTACATCAGCAGGCCCGCGCCCGCCAGCAGGAGCGCCTCGGAGCGGGGCAGTTCCAAAGACACCTGGAGGTGATTCACCACATACGTGGCCAGGTAGTAGTAGCCGAGCCCCTGCACGGCGGCGAAGGCGATGGTCAGCAGGATGGCCTTGAGATTCCGCTTCGCGCCGTGGGCGAGCGGGGACTTCGCCACCTTCGCCGTCGCTTGCAGCTCGTGGAAGACCGGGGTCTCGTCCAGTCGGAGCCGGATCAGCAGACCCACAACCGCCAGCGGAGCGGCGAGCCAGAACGGGATGCGCCAGCCGAACGACTCCAGTTGCGCGTCGGTCAGGACGCTGTCGAGGAAGAGGGCCAGCATGCTGCCGGTGAGGGTGGCCAGCGCGGCGGTCGCCGAGATGACGCTGCCGTACCGCGCCCGCTTGTCCTTGGGGGCCCCTTCGATGAGGAAGGCGGCTGAACCGGTCCACTCACCGCCGGCGGACAGACCCTGGATGCAGCGCATCAGCACCAGGAGCACCGGGGCCCAGATCCCGAGGGACGAGTAGGTGGGGAGGAATCCGATGACGAGCGTGGCGGCGCCCATCGCCAGGACCGAGATCGCCAGCGCGGCCCGCCGGCCGTACCGGTCGCCGATCGGGCCGAGGATCAGGCCCCCGAGCGGCCGGAAGAAGAACCCGACGGCGAACACCCCGAGCGAGGCGAGGAGGGCGACGACCGGATCGTCGCCGACGAAGAACAGCTGACCGATGACGACCGCGAAGAAGCCGTAGACCGCGAAGTCGTACCACTCCATGAAGTTGCCGATGCCGACGGCAAGGGCTACCTGTCCCATTTTTCGCGGCTCGCTCTGCTGCACCGTCGCCACCATGGCTGCCTCCTTATCGATCGCCCGCCGGCGTGTTACGTGCTCATGTCAGAGACGCACCTCACACGCGTTTGTCGGACTGTATGACAATCCTACGGACAGGGCAAGATCTGCACTTCCCTCGACCCGACCGGCGCCCACCGGCCCGCACGCCCGGCCAGCGTCCCGCCGTTCTCGCGCTCCAGGCCAGCGCGCGGGGTACTCGGCCCGGCGCTCCTCCACCGGCCGTCGAGCCAGGTCGGTGCGGACCCCGTCGTGGCGGTTGGCTAGCATCGTGATTGTTGATAGCGCAAATGTATCGCTGACAACTATCGTGACGAAAGGATGCCTTCGATGGCACAGGCCAAACTCGCCGTCATCTACTACTCCTCCACCGGCACCCTCCACGCCATGGCCAAGCGGCTCGCCGAGGCCGGCGAGCAGGCCGGCGCGGAGGTACGGCTGCGACAGGTTCCGGAACTTGCCCCCATGGAGGCCGTCGCCTCCAACGCCGCCTGGAGTCAGCACTTCGACGCCACCAAGAACGAGCCGAAGGCGAACGCCGACGACATCGTCTGGGCCGATGCGGTGCTCTTCGGCACCCCCACCCGCTACGGCAACGTCTCCAGCCAGCTCAAGCAGTTCCTTGACACCCTCGGTCCGCAGTGGGCGCAGGGATTGCTGGCCAACAAGGTGTACGCCGGCTTCACCGCCTCCATGACCGCCCACGGCGGCCAGGAATCAACGCTCCTGGCGCTCTACAACACGATCCACCACTTCGGCGGCCTGGTCGTCGCCCCCGGCTACACCGACTCGCTGAAGTTCGCCGACGGCAACCCGTACGGCGTCTCGCACGTCACCGGCGGAAACAATGACGCCCCCCTGGGCGACGCCCAACTCGCCGCCCTCGACCACATGGCCGAGCGGGTCGTCAAGATCGCCAGCAAGCTCAACGCCTGACCGGCCGCGCTGATTGCCGGGGGACTGTCCGATCTCCGGTCACCCGGAACTCGGGCAGTCCCCGGCGTCTGGTCACCTCACCGAGGTGGCCACGCCGGCGGTTCCGCTGCTGGCGGCTCCGTCAGGACGGATGCCGAACGGGCCGAGCGAGCCGTAGCCGATGCGGCTCGCTCGGCCATCGTTCTGCTCCCATCCCCCTCGCCGTCGGGCCGAAACCTCCTTCGGATCAGAGCCGGAGCCTTCCTCGACGCCGTGGACGACCAGAGTGGACACCGCGCTAGCGTTGCGCGGTGCGCGGGTATCGGATCGGCATCCTCGGACGGATCGAGTTGAGCGTCAACGGGGTCGCTGTGTCGCTCGCCCCGCTGGAACGGGCATTCGTCGCGAGCCTGGCGGCCCACTGCGGGCGTATCGTCTCCGTCGATCGCCTGATCGACGGCCTCTGGCCACATGATCCGCCCGCGGGAGCCCGCAACCGGGTCCAGGCGATCGTCGCCTCGGTCCGGCGCAGGGCGACGCCGGAGCTCATCCTCACCAGGTCACCCGGTTATCAGCTGAACACCGCGGTCGTCCTGGACGCCGCGGAGTTCGCCGCCGACGTGCAGGTCGCCGCGGCCACCACCGACGCCCGCCGTGCCGTGGAGCTGCTCGACCAGGCGCTGGCGCGCTGGCGCGACGACGCGTTCGTCGACGTGGGCGCGACGCTGGTCGACTTCGAACGCGATCGGCTTCGCGAGCTGCGCGAGCACGCGGTGGAGCTTCGCGTCGAGGCATTGCTGTCACTCGGTCTGCACCAGGAGCTCGTGCCGGAGCTGACCACGCTGGTGCGTGACCGGCCCCTGCGGGAGCGGCTGCGCGGCCAGCTCATGGTGGCCCTGCACCGCAGCGGCCGGCAGGCGGAGGCGCTCGCCGTGTACCGGGCCGGGGCCCGGGTACTCGCGGAGGAGCACGGCATCGACCCGGGGCCGCAGCTGCGGCAGCTGCACCGGGAGATCCTCGGCAGTGAACAGGAGACCTCCTCCCCACGGGCGTGGGTGCGGCCCAACCAGCTCCCCGGCGTCACCGGTGACTTCGTCGGACGCGACAAGGAGCTCGGGCTGCTGCTGTCGCTGCTGGGGCGCACGCCACCAGCCGCCGGAGCCGCTCAGGTCATCGTCGTGACCGGGCTCGCGGGAACGGGCAAGACCACGCTCGCGCTGCGAGCAGCGCACGACAGCCGCCACCGCTTTCCCGCGGGGTGCCTGTACGCGGACCTGCGTGGCAACACAATCGACCCCGCGCGGCCCGGCGCGGTGCTCGGCGCCTTCCTGCGCGCTCTCGGGGTGGCCGGTGAGGTCATCCCGGTGGCGGTCGAGGAACGCGCGGCGCTGTACCGATCCGTGCTCGCCGACCAGCCGATGTTGGTGATGTTGGACAGCGCCGCGGACGCGGCGCAGGTGCGTCCGCTGCTGCCACCCGGTGGCAGCAGTGCTCTCATCACCAGCACGGCGGCGTTGCCCGGGCTGCCGGGCACGGAGGTTGTCCCGCTCGACGTCCTGCCGGTCGACGACGGCTTGGACCTGTTGGCAGCGCTCGCCGGCGCCGAGCGAATCAGCCGGGAGGCCGCGGCGGCCGTCGACGTCGTAGAGCTGTGCGGTCGGCTGCCGCTGGCGTTGCGCATCGCCGGCGTCCGGCTGGCCGAGCGGGAGGCGATGACCGTGGCGCGACTGCGCGACCGGCTGCGCGACGAACGGCGCCGCCTGGATGAGCTGTCGCTCGATGGGCTCGACGTGCGCAGCAGCTTCGCCGTCGGGCTCGAGCGGTTGCCACCGCCAGCCGCGCTGCTGCTCGCCGTGCTCAGCCGTACGTCGCTGCGCAGCTTCGGCATGTGGGACGAGACCACCGAGCCGCTGCTGGAACAGCTCTGCCGGGCCCACCTGCTGACCGCCGATGCCGGCGGCAGGGTACGCATGCACGACCT
The DNA here is from genome assembly GCF_056780015.1 of Micromonospora sp. R311. Lineage (NCBI taxonomy): Bacteria > Bacillati > Actinomycetota > Actinomycetes > Micromonosporales > Micromonosporaceae > Micromonospora > Micromonospora sp. R311. The sequence continues at coordinate 21,856 of NZ_JBSWCE010000026.1, read as the reverse complement.
GGTCCGGCTACACGCCCGGGAGCGCGGCGACGTCGCCGCCCACCGGGTGATCGCCTGGTACGCACGACTGCACGCGTACGCCGAACGTGCCGGCGCGTCGCTGCCCTGCAAGGCCTTGCCGGTGGCGGACGCCGAGTCCCCGATCGACGCCTGGGACGCCGTCGACTGGTTCGAGGCCGAGCGGGAGAACCTGGTCGCGGCGGTACAGGACCTCCTGGGACTGGACGCGGTCGACCTGGCCGGGCGGTTGGCCTGCACGATGGGCAACTTCGCGATGATGCGCAGTCAACACCTGCCCGAGTTCGTCGACTGCCTGCGCGGGGTGCTCGACCGCCACGCCGACCTGCCGGGGCCGACCCGGATGTCGCTGCGGCTTCATCTGGGCACGGCCTACCGGATGCTGAACCGGCACGCCGAAGCCGTGCCGCTGCTGCGCGCGGCACACCGGGACAGCCGCGGGCCGCTGGTGGCACACCGGCTCGCCGCGCTGCACGGCTACTCACTGTGCTGTCGTACGCTCGGTCGGTTGCGGGAGGCGGACGCCGCGCTGCTGCTGATGGTGCGGTTGTGCGCCGCGCACTGGCCGGTTGGACCGGTCGGCGGACACGTGCTGCTGACCCTCGGCGAGCAGCACGCGCAGTACCAGCTCACCTCACCGTTCGCCCACGCCGCCTTCACCGCGGCCCTGCGGGTCTTCCAGGACGGTGGCGACCTCTGGGGCGAGGCGCTCGCGCGGGAGAGCATCGGGCTGCTGCATCGGCACGCCGAGCGGTGGCCGCAGGCCCTGGAGCACCTGGGGCAGGCGGTGGCCGCCGCTCGGCGGCTCGGTGACCGGCTGAGCGTGACCACCGGCGAGCAGGCGCTGGCCGCGACGCACCTCGCCGCCGGGGACATCGGCTCGGCGCGCCGACTGCTGACCCGCACGGTGCCAGCTTTCCGTGAGATGCGATACGAGTGGGGTGAGGCGATCTCCCGCCGACTGCTCGGCAAGGTGCACCTCGAGGCGGGCGACGCGGGTCGGGCCGTCATCGAGCTGGAAGGCTCGGTGGCGATGCTGCGCGGCATCGGGCAGCCGTTCCCGCTGGCGAACTCGCTGAGCCTGCTGGCGCGGGCGCAGGCCGCCCTGGGACGGCACGAGCGGGCCGTCGTGCTGGGCGAGGAGGCGCTGCGCGTCTTCGAGCACTTCGACGCCGCGTACGTCGATGACCTGCGCGAACGGCTGGCGCGCTGGCGGAGCGCAGCCTGCGCGCAGTAGAAGCGCAGGGCGAGCGCAGCGGCGACCAGCACAGTGATGGGCACCACCCACACAGGAGGTTTGCCCATGACCAGGATCATCACCCGCGTCGGCGACGCCGTCCTCGGCAAGGTGCTCGGCCGCGAGGAGGCCGGCGCCTGCGTGCCGGAGAACGGCCAGGCGTGCTCGTGCGTCGCGTCCAACGGCTACTGCTCGGGCGGTTCCTACTTCCGCTACTACCGGCAGGGCTACTACAACTGCTACGGCTCGTGCGTGACCTCGACGTCGCGGCCGATCTGCTACGTCAAGAAGGTCGGCGCCTGCTGACCTGGCTTCCGCCCGGGGGCCGCGCCGACCGGCGCGGCCCCCACCCCTGACGCCGAGGAGTTCCCATGCCAGGTTTCGCCTACGCCGCCGTCGCTGTCATCGGCGCGGTCGCCATGCTCAACCTCGTCCTGACCCTGGCCCTCGCCCGGCGGCTGCGCGAGGCGCAGGCCGGCCACGCCCACGACGGCGAGCCCGTCCCCGAGGTGTTGCCCACCCCGGGACTGGACGTCAGCGGCTTCCCGCACGCCGACCTGACCGCCGGCCGGCGCACGGTGGTCATGCTGACCCCGACCTGTCCACCGTGCCAGACTCTCCTGGACACCCTCACGGCCGAGGCCGAGCGCCACCGCCACGACACCCTCGTCCTCATGATCGGCACGCCGGCGGAGACGGCGGCGATGGCCGCACGCCTGGCCGGTTTCGACACGGCGACGATCTCCGAGCAGCTCGCCGAGAAGGAGTTCCGGGTCAAGGGGTTCCCCGCCGTGCTGTCGGTCGTCGACGGCGTCGTCGTCGACTCCAGCCACCAGCTTCCGGTCCTGGCCTGAGCGTGGCCACGCTGCGAGCCGCCCTGCGGCTGGGCTGCGCCGACCCGAAGGCGCTCACCGCCATGGTCGCCCTCGTCCTCGTCGGCGCGGCACCCCCGATCGGCATCGCGTGGTTCACGAAGCTGCTGTTCGACGAGATCACCAGGGGCCGCTCGGCGAGCCCGTCGACCGCGACCTGGTACGCGGTGGCGATCGCCGTGCTGACGGCCCTGGCGGCGATCGCCAACCGCCTGTCCGGCTACTTCACCACGGCGTTGCAGCACGCGATCACGATCGCCGCCGACGTACGGCTGTACCGGAAACTGAACAGCTTCCTCGGCTTGAACCCCTTCGAGCAGCCGGCACTGCGCGACCGGTTGGCACTGGCACAGCAGGCCGCCGACCAGGCGCCGTACGCGGTCGTCATGTTCGCGGTCAACGTGGCCCAGAACGTCGTCACCATCGGCGGTTTCGCCGTGATCCTGGCGTCCCTCTGGCCGCCGGCCGGCCTGCTCCTGCTCGCCGTGGCCGTGCCCGAGTTCCTCATCCAGCTGCGGCTGTCCCGGCGAGCCGCGCGGGCGGTGGAGGACAGCGCCGGCCTGTTCCGGACCCGCTTCCTGTTCCAGACCGTGCTGACCGACCTGCGCGCCGTCCGGGAGGTGCGTCTCTACCACCTCGGCCGGTTCTTCCACGACCGGCTCACGGGCGCCCTGCGGGCGGCCGGCCGGATCGAGCTGACCACCGCGCGGCACGCCACGGCGGTGCAGGCCTGCTGGGCGCTGGCCGGTGCCGCCGTGACACTCACCGCGACGGTGGTCGCGGTGAACGCCGCGGTCCGCGGCCGGCTCAGCCTCGGCGACCTCACCCTCCTGCTGGCCGCGCTCGGCTCGGCACAGAGCGGCCTGGCCGGTATCGCCGGTCAGCTCGGTGAGGTCGGCGCGGCCGTGCGGCTGTTCCGGCACTACGTCGCCGTTCTCGACGCTCCCGCCGACCTGGCCGACGGGACGCTGCCGGCGCCGCCGCTGCGCACCGGGATCAGGTTCGAGAACGTGTGGTTCCGCTACGACGCAGGCGGCCCCTGGATCCTCCAGGGCGTCGACCTGACGATCACCGCCGGCGAGGCCGTCGGGCTCGTCGGCCTCAACGGTGCCGGCAAGAGCACCCTCGTCAAGCTGCTCTGCCGGTTCTACGACCCCGACCGCGGCCGGATCACCTGGGACGGCGTGGACCTGCGCGAGCTGCGGGTCGAGACATTGCGCCGGCGGATGGGGGCGGTGTTCCAGGACTTCATGTGCTACGACCTCACCGCCGCGGAGAACGTCGGCATCGGCCGGCTGCCGCACACGACCGAGCAGATCGAGCGGGCCGCGGCGCGAGCCGAGATCCACGACCGCCTCCGCGCTCTCCCCCACGGATACGCCACGATGCTCAGTCGCACCTTCACCGATCAGGACGGCGAGCCAGGGGTGACGCTCTCCGGCGGGCAGTGGCAGCGGGTCGCGCTCGCCAGGTCCCTGATGCGCGCCGACGCCGACCTGCTCATCCTGGACGAACCCAGTTCCGGGCTCGACGCCGACGCCGAGACCCGCGTGCACGCATCGCTGGCCCGGATCCGCCACGGCCGCACCGGGCTACTGATCTCCCACCGGCTCAGCACCCTGCGCGACGCGCAGCGCATCGTCGTGCTCGCCGCCGGACGGGTCATCGAATCGGGCGCGCACGACGAGCTGATGGCGGCCGACGGTGAATACGCGCGGCTGTTCCGCCTCCAGGCCGACGGCTACCAACTGGCGGTGTCATGACCGGCTGGCTGCGCCGTCGCTGGCGTCTGGTGGTCGTACGCGGGCACAGCATGGCGCCGACGCTGCACGACGGCGACCGGCTCGTCGTCCGCGTCGGGCGGACACCGGCCACCGGCGACCTCGTCGTCTTCCGGGCCTGCGACGTCGTCCCCGGCGCGGACCTGACGTGGATGGTCAAACGCGTACACCGGGTCGAACCTGACGGCGCCGTGACGGTGCGCGGGGACAACGCCCACAGCCAGGACTCGCGGCACTTCGGGGCGGTGCCACGCGAGGCGATCCTCGGCGTGGCCAGAGGGAGGCGATGACACATGTACGTCGAGATCGGATGCCGGGTGCTGCTCGGCACTGTGCTGCTGGCGGCGGCGGTCGGCAAGGTCTCCGGGCGGGCCGCCTACCGCGAGTTCACGCGCTCGGTGCGTGACATGGGCTACCGCCCGGCCGGCCCGCTCGCCGCGGCCGTGGTCGCCGCCGAGTTCGTCGCCGTCATCCTGCTGGCGGTGTTTCCGCTGGCCGGTTTCCTCTCCTCGGCCGCCCTGCTGCTCGCCTTCACCGTCGCCGTCGCCGCGAGCCTGCGGCGGGGCGGCGCCACCTGCCGCTGTTTCGGCCGCACCGCTGCACCGCTGGGCCGGCACCACATGTGGCGCAACGCGTTCCTCATCGGCTGCGCCGTCACCGGCGCGCTCGCACCGGCCGGACCCGTACGCCCGGGCGAAGCGGTACTGGCCGTCGCCGGCGCGCTGATCACCGGCGTACTGGTCGTCATGCTGGACGAACTGCGCTACCTGATCGGCGCGCCCAACCGAACGTGAACCTCCGGGTCGGTTCGGAATTCGCCCGAGGTCAACCGACCGCTGCGAGGTGGCAGGCCCCTTCTCGCGTTCGCCGGCTTCTCGCTGCCGGAGCGGGGTGGCCGGCAGTTCGACGTGGCCCGGGTCGTGCAGCCGTTCACCCTGCGCGGCGACGCCCGGTCACTCGCGCCGCTGGTGCTCAACGTGCGCACCGGCGAGGTGATGTGGATCGAGGCGAGCCTGTCGACCACCGGGTACGGCCACAACGTCGGCCGGTACGGCGGGCGGCTCGGCCGGCTCGCCGCCGACCTGTGGGAACACTTCGTCGCCGGCACCCGCCCGAGCGTGCTGGACCTCGCCGCCTGGCACGCCTCGGCGCGAGCCGACCGGATCGTCGTCGCGCACGCCGACGGGAGCACCACGCAGGTGCCGGTCGGCCCCGGCGCCGAGACGGTGGCCGCGGTCAGGGCGGCGGCGACCCGCGACGCCGGCGACGGCACGCCGCCGCGGCCGCGGGCCGCGGGCCGCGGGCCGCGGGCCGCGGGCCGCGGGCCGCGAAGATGTTCGTCGCGACGGTGGACCAGGACCGGCTGACGGCGCTCCTCGACGGCGAGGTGGCGGACGCCTCGACCGCCTACTGCTCGACCGCCCCGCCAGGGCGCCGAGGACGCCGGTGTCCGCCGCGGACCTGGCCGCCGGAATCGTGCCGCTGTAGCCGCCGCACCGGCCTCGCGCCGCACCCCCACCGTCGCTGGGTGGCTACCATCGCGAGAATGTCGATCACGGCCCGTACGCTGCGGCTGCTCATGCCGGTGGCCGCGCTGCTGTTTCTGGGCCTCGCACTGCTGATCCGCCTCGTTGACGACGGGGCGTTGCGGCAGTACTCGGGCACCGCGCTGTACGCGTCGATGGTCTGGGCCGGGGTGCTGTTCCTGTGGCCGCGGATGGCGCCGGTCCCGGCCGGGACGGTCGCCACCGTGTTCTGCTGGGTGGTGGAGTGCGCGCAGCTGACCGGGGTACCGGCCGAGCTGGCCGCGCGGAGCCTGGCGGCGAGGCTGGCGCTGGGTGTGCAGTTCGACCCCGTCGATCTGGCCTGGTACCCGGCCGGCGTGGTTCCCCTGATGGTGCTGCACCACCTGATGTGCGCCCGCGACCGCCCCACGCGGCAACTGCCCGCTCGCGGCCCGACTGTCGGGCGTGAACCGCTACCTTGACCGGCTCGGACGCCTTGACTCCAGCCACCCAGCAGGGGAAGCCGGCCCTCGGCCTTACTGCGAGCGACCCCGACTGGGCTGCTACCGCGCCGCTCTCGACAGCGGCGCCGACCCATCCTCGTGAGCCGAGGTATCGCCGACGTCGAAGCCGGACAGGTCACCGCCGAGGCCACTCTGCGCGCAGCGGGGGCACCGGCGCCCGGTGCGGGTTGCGGGGATTTGTCCGGGGCCACGGCGTGGAGGATGGCTCCCGCGGGTGTTTACAGAACCCTTAACTCCTGTTTGAGACCGTATGCCGGAAGACATGGGAACACGGGGAGCGGAAGCGAGCGGGTGCTGGTGGCGGACGACGAGCGGCTGTTGGCGGACATGGTCGCCGAGGGGTTGAGTCGTCTCCGATGGCGGTCGATGTCTGCTACGACGGCGACGGAGCACTGGCACGATCGGCGTTAACCGTACGACGTGGCCGTGCTGGACCGGGACATGCCGGGTCACACGGGTGACGAGGTGTTTCCGGAGCCTCGCCGGGTCCGACGCCGGCACCCAGGTGCTCCTGCTCACCGCTGCCGCCGGTATCCGGGATCGGGTGAAGGGCCTCGGGCTGGGCGCCGACGACCACCTGACCAACCCGGCCGACCCCACCTAGGACCCGAGGATGCAGCAGTGACCGGCAGTGAGCGAGGACAGACATGACGCGGGTGGACACGGCGGAGACCGGGCAGGGCGGCGCCGGGAATCAGGATACCGGCGCCGGGACCTGGCGCGCGCACATCCGCCGGGTGATACGCGCCGCCTCCCGGCCGGGCCCCTGGAAGCGCGGCCGGGTGCTCGCGGCGCTGGGGCTGCTGCTCGGGCTGCTCATGCTGCTGCACGCGAAGATCCCGAACCGGATCGGGAACCTCGGCAGCCTGGTGGAGACTTTCCTGCCGTGGTTCGGCCTGTTCATCCCCGTACTGCTGATCGGGGCGCTGTGGCGCCGCTCCGCCTCCGCGGTGGCCGCGCTGCTGCTGCCGGTCATGGTGTGGCTGAACCTGTTCGGCGGGCTGCTCGGCGACAAGTCCCATCCGCGCGGCGACCTCACCGTGGCCGAGCACAACGTCGCCGCCGGCAATCCCGACCCGGCCGGCACCGCCCGCGACCTGGCCGCCTCCGGGGCGGACGTGCTGGCTCTGGTGGAGCTGACCGAGCAGGCCCGGGGCACGTACGACAAGGAGCTGGAAAAGGCGTACCCCTACCACACGGTGCAGGGCACGGTCGGGCTGTGGAGCAAGCTGCCGCTGTCGGACACCCAGCCGGTCGACATCCAGATGGACTACGGGCCGCTGGCGGACACCAAGCCGCTCGACATCAAGATGACCTACACCCGGGCGCTGCGCACCACGGTGAGCACGGACCAGGGTCCACTGGCGGTGTATGTAGCCCACCTGGGTTCCGCACGGGTGAATCCCAGGGCGGGCTTTTGGACGGCCCACCGGGACAGAAACGCGCAGGCGCTCGGCAAGGCCATCGCCGCCGAGCAGAACGAGCGGGTGGTGCTGCTCGGCGACCTGAACGGCACCATGGACGACCGCGCGTTCGCCAGCATCACCTCCCAGCTGCGCTCGGTCCAGGACGCGGCCGGGGATGGCTTCGGCTTCAGCTGGCCGGCAGGGTTCCCGGTGGTGCGGATCGACCAGATCCTGGTCAGAGGCGTGAAGCCGGAGAGCTCGTGGGTGCTGCCGGCCACCGGCAGCGACCACCTGCCGGTGGCGGCCAGAATCAGCTGGTGAACCGCGTAAAGGCCGGCGCTCCACCTCCCATGGAGCACGATCTACGACCGACCGACCCCATGGGCAGGACGGGCGGCTGTCGGCCGCCGTTCTCCCGGTGCTGTCGATTTGGCCGCAGCCCGTTCGTCTCGAGGGTGACCGGTCGGCACGGTGCCGACCGCACAGCGGAGGAGCGAGGCCATGCGGAAGCTGACAGTCATCGAGTTCGTGACCCTTGACGGGGTCATGCAGGGGCTGGGATCGCCGGACGAGGATCGCGACGGCGGTTTCGAGCACGGCGGCTGGGCCGCGCCGTACTTCGACGAGGTACAGGCAGCCGCCGCGGTCGAAGGGCTGAAGTCGACGACGGCGTATCTCTTCGGGCGCAGGACCTACGAGAAAATGGCCGAGTTCTGGCCGAGCCAGCCCGACGAGAACCCGATGGCCGCGCACCTCAACGCGACGCCGAAGTACGTGGCCACGCGGACGCTGACCAACCTCGCCTGGTCAAACTCCCAGGCGCTCGCCGGAGATCTCGGGTCGGCCCTCCGGGACCTGAAGGACCAGGGCGACGGCAACATCGCCGTGCTGGGCAGCGGAATGCTCGTCCAGGACCTCATCGCGAACGACCTGGTCGACGGTTACCGCTTGTTTGTGCATCCTCTGCTTCTCGGCACCGGCAAGCGGTTGTTCCGGGAGATGGACCGGCCGCGACGGCTGCGGCTCATCGACTGCACGACGACCACCACCGGTGTAGTGATGCTCTCGTACGAGCCGCTATGAGCCCGGCCGGCTCGGTGACGGTAGCCCGCTCCACGGAGTGTGGGTCGGCGGCAGACGGCAGGTGGCCGCCAGACCAGCGGCGGTTTGCCGTGTTGCGAACGCAGGGCCTCTACCGAGACCTGTGACCCGGGTGCCGGCGGAGGCAGCAACCGATCGAGCCGCAGGAGTTGCCGCGCGGCGGACAGCACCGGTCCACCCACCGTGCCGTTGGCCGTTGCGCCAATGGCCCTCATCGGCAGTGTCCGGCAAGCCACAATTGTCCTGTCAGCCGGTCCACGGATGACCCGGAGCCACCGTTCGGGCCCCGGCCGGTGCGGCTCACCCAGGGTCATGAACCGAACCGGGCATCCGTCACGGGAGGTCGACATGAGCACCCCGCAGGAAGATCAGGACGTCGCAACGGACGTCGTCAAGGAGCCGACAACGCTCATGAAACTCGAGGTCGTCGTCATCCCGGTGGCTGACGTCGACCGCGCCCTGCGCTTCTACCAGGGCTTGGGGTGGCGGCTGGATGCGGACTACGAGGCCGGCCCGAAGTTCAGGATCGTGCAGCTGACGCCGCCGGGGTCGGCATGCTCGATCCACCTCGGCCGCGGGCTCACCCCCGCGGCGCCTGGCACTGCCCAGGGCACCTACCTCGTGGTCTCCGACATCGATCAAGCCCGCGCCGACCTGATCAGCAGGGGCGTGGAGGTGAGCGAGGTCTACCACAACGTCTACGACACCGGCGACCAAGAACGGGTGGACGGCCCCGCCCCAGACCGTCGCAGCTACGCCTCATTCGCCTCCTTCACCGACCCGGACGGCAACGGGTGGCTGCTGCAGGAGGTCAAGGAGCGGCAACCCGGACGGTGACGAGTCCGCACGACCGAGGAGGTTCTGACTGATGGACGTCGAAGATCTTGCGCAGCTCCTGCATGAGGCGGCCGAACACCACGGCTCGTTCGAGGCGGTCGCCCCACCGCACGACTGGTGGGACTGGTACGCGGCGTACATGCGGGCGCGTGAAACCGGGAGTCCCCCGGACGATGCCTCCGCGGCCGCCGGGCGCTACATGGCAGAGGTCAAGCACGTTGTCGTCTCATCCGCGTGACGCCCTCACCGGCATCTGGACCGAAGAGCCTGATGGTGGTCTCTCTTGGCGACAGCCGAGCTCGCCGGCAACGCTGCGCGCGGCTCCCGGTCCATGCGACGGCAGGCTGGAGCGTTACCCGAGCGGCTCTCGACGCCGGTGCCGACCCGGCGGTAGTGACCGGCCGGATCGCCCAGACCGAACGCGCCCGCGCCGAAGCAGATCTGCATACGAGCCTGGGCAACAGCCCGCGGCGAATGAGCGGAACAGAAATCAGGGCGCTCGGCGACATCGCCACCGTGCTCCGCGACGCCAACCCAGCCGACAAGGCCGAGGTCTGCCGGCAGCTCGGCTTCGGCTCACCTAAGTGCCGGAAGCGCAAACGGTGCGCGCCGCAGTGGATCTCGGTGCGCACCGTGGGGTAATGGATTGTGTCCGAGGGCGACGTCGACCACGAATCCATGATCGTCGTTTGTGGCGAACTACAACTCGCGCCAAGGTAACCGCCTCAGCCGATTACTGCCGCCGAGCAGGTGGCCATGATCGGCATACCGGCCGAACAAATGACCCAAGGCGTCGGTCACCCCGTTGCCGCATGCGACCGTACCGCCGGTTCGAGCAGCGACAACGTCCGCTGCTGCGCGTCGAGGCCGACGCGGATGCCGACCGGCATCGGCAGATTCGGGCCGGCGTGTCCGAACTCGACGTTGCCCAGGACCGGGATGTCGCGTTCACCGAGGACGTCGAGGACTATCTCGGGCAGGGTCGGGGACACGTCGGGCGCCCCGAGCCCGTCGATCGCGTACGGGACGCCCACGACCATGCCGGAGATCCGATCGAGGATGCCGCAGTGCCGCAGCACCTGCAGATAGCTCCACACGTACGACGCTTGGCCGCCCATCTCCTCCCAGAACAGCACCGCACCGTCGAACCACTCGAGCGGCAGCGCGTAACGCGTCGCCTGCGCCAGCACAATGCGATTGATCACCCCGCCGATCAGCCGGCCTTCGGCGCGACCGGCACGCCAGCACTCCCACGACGGGGTGGCAGGCAGCGCACCGATCGCCTCCGTACCGGTAAGCAACGTCGAGTAGAGCCTTTCAAGTTCCGCTCGGCGCGCTGCGGGCACAACCTGCCACGCCCCACCGAGTCCAGGGCGTGGCCAAGTCGGCATGGAACCCGACCAGACCAGTGCGGGCGTAGAGCACCAGATGCAGCAGCGAGATGTCGCTGTAGCCGAGGATCGGCTTGGGGTCGGCAGCGATCGCCTCAACATCGATCAGGTCGAGGTAGCCCAGCGCCGTCTGGCCGCCGTCATGCGCGATGATGGCGCGCACCTCAGGATCACGCAGCAGAGCATTGAATTCCCTCGCAATCTCCGCCGGAGTAGCCGCGCTCCACCAATGGTGCCGCCCTGCTTCGAGCAGCGGTGCGCGACGCACGCGGAATCCCATCCGCTCGAGCACGACTACCGCCTGCTCGAGATCGGGCTCGTAAGCGGCATGCAGCGGCCCGGACAGCGATGCGACAACGACGAGATCTCCGAACCTCAGGGCACGAGGTCGAAGCGGTTGAGGCAGTGCAGAACCGGTCACCGACGCAGTGTCCTAACACACGCAACAACACGCTACCCACTTACCGAGCGACCCAGGCCTAGCCGGCACAGCCCCGACTGGTCCCAATACGTGAGCCGACCCCGCGGGATTTACGTAAGCGCCCACATGGGCGTGCGCCGTGTGCGCGCCGTACGCCCAGCCGTCGTTGACGTGACGCTTCCCCCATCGATCGCCATCTCCCGCCTTCATTGGCGGCAGCGTCTCGCGGGTGGCGTTCCCCGGCCAGCGGACGGCTCGCCCGTGGAGCCGCTTGCGGCGCTGTGGCGGTGCGGCGCGCCACACCGCCCGGCTGACCCGCCCGGCCATCGGCAGGAAGGGATTCGCGTGGACGAGTTCGACTACGTCATCGTCGGAGCGGGATCGGCGGGCTGCGTGCTCGCCAACCGCCTCTCCGAAGACCCCGGCGCGCGGGTGCTGTTGATCGAGGCCGGCGGTGCGGACAGCCACCCTCTCATCAGGATTCCGAAGGGCTTCGTGCAGGTCATGGACAGCCCGAAGACCGGCTGGCACTACCCGGTCCGCCCGTTCGGGCCGACCGGCCGGGTCACGCCAGCACCGGTCGGGAGCCCCCATCCCCGGTCGGGACCCCGCCTGCTCAGAACCACTGCCGTACGGTGACCCCCGCGCCGCCGCCGTTGTCACCCAGGTTGTTGTCATTGAAGGTGAAGACCAGGTGCGGCGCCGGATCGCCGTTACTGGAGAACAGCATGCAGTCGCTGTCGGTGCCGACCGGGAACCAGGAGCTGGGCCCGTAGATCCGGCTGGTCTTCTTCACCCACATGGAGCCCGTGGTAACCCTGGCTATGAGCGCGTACCGGGGGGCACCGGGTGCCGGCCATCCGCCGGTGGTCGGAGCGGTCGGTAGCTCGCCGGCGATGCTCTTGGTGGTGCCCCACACGTCGATCCGGACGCTGCCCTGGGCTCTCACCCGGAAGGCGTCACCGTGGATGATGCTGATGGGCGACGCCCACGTCGTCTGCTGGCTTCCCGGCGCGGGCCAGGCGGCGGGGTCCTGGTGCTGCGGGGTGGCCGAGTCGTAGCAGCTGTCCAGGGCGGTGTCGGCCGCCGCAGGACCGGCCGGCAGCAGCGTGACCGTAAGAGTGAGGGTGAACGCGGTGACGGTTGAAATGATCGCTCTGGCCTGCATGGCGGCTCCTGTCAGAGAGCTCGCCGACGGCAGCCGCCGGCGGTGGCGCCCAGTGTGTCCCATCCCGACAAGCACCCCTTGACCTGTCCGAGGCAGGGCCACCCCTCCCGCTGAAGTACGAACCGGGCCTCCTGCCCGGGCCCCCACCGATCGGGTGGCGGCCGGTCCGGCGGCCAGCTCAGATGGCGATCCTGTGGTGCTACTTCGAGACGGTCAGGCGCCGGCGTGTGGGGCACGCCTTCGTTGAGCTGCCCGTCAGTGACCCGGGAGTCGGGACTGAGCGTGGTCATCAACCGCGCCGGTGCCCGCCAGGTTGACGTCGCGGACTTGCCGTCACAGACAACCCGGCAGGCACTTGACTTCGCCGGTCCGCCGCCAAGCCGACCGCTGTTCGCCTGAGCCGATCGTATGTGCACCCCGGACTAGGGTGCAGCCACGACCTGGCCGGCTACCGAGTCGGCCGCGAAAGGAGATGGCCTCGGCGGTAGCCGCGCTGCGGGTGCCGGATCCCCGGGCGCGTTGCTCGTTGGGCCGATCGCGGTGGGCAAGACCCGCCTGGCCCATGAAGCGGCCGACTGGATACGAGGCGTCCGGATCCTGCCGGTGCGCTGGCCGGTCGCCGGCTCCGGCCTGGCGCTCGCCAGGTTCACCGGGCGGCTCCCGGCCGCCGCCAGCCGGGCCGGCGGGCTGGGCCGCGTGCAACTCGGACTGCTCGGCCTCCGTCGCCCCGCCGAGCAGGGCCGAACAATCCTGTTCGTCGATGACGCCCAGCGGCCCGAGGAGACATCTCTCGCCGTACTTCACCAGGCCGTTATCGAGGGCCTAGTCACGCTGCTCGCCACGGCGCGTACCGACGAGCCGGGTCCGGATGCGCTAACCGCGCTGTGGAAGGACGCCGGCGTCGTCCGGATCGACCTCGCCGCGCTCGGTCCGCAGGCGTCAGACGCCCTGCTGGTTGCCGCGCTGGACGGTCCGGTGGAGGGCCGTACGCTGCGTCGCCTGCGCGACGCCGCCGCCGGGAATCCGCAACGGTCACCGCCGGCATTGATGATCAACTTGTGCTCGGCTGATGACGGCAGGCGACAGGGTGGGCTCACCTTCCGGGGTGACCGGGAGGTGACGCGACCCGAGGAGGCACGACATGGAGAAGGCCAAGGTCGAGCAGAGCGGCAAGAAGAAGCTCGCGCTCAAGGTCCGCAAGCTGGAGAAGCTGGAAACGACGGCTGTCCGCGACGCCGTCGGCGGCTGATCGCGCGCCGGCACTTCGGTCGTCACGTGTATCGGGGGTGGCGACCGAAGTGCCGGCTCCACACCGGGTTCTGTCCAGACTCCGGTCCCCACGACCGGCTCGGCCCCTGTCCCAGCGAGCGTTGTGAGGTCGCGGATGCGCATGGTCCGACCGCGCGTCAAGAGTGTTCACCAGCCGTACACCCTACCGGGGAACCGACTGATCATCGGCCTGATGCAGTACGGCGTGGCCGCCGAGATCCAGGACGACGAGGACGGCACCATAGCCCGGATCCTGACGTTGCTGGACGGCACGCGCGACCTGGCCCAGGTCTGTGCCGACCTCGCCGCCACCCACCCGGATCTCGACGAGGAGAGCGTCCGCGACGTGGTGGACCAGCTGATCGAGCAGGGGTTCGTCGAGGACGCGGGTGCGCCGCTGCCCGACGGATTCACCCCCGAGGCCGCCGCCCGGTACGATCGCGCCCGGCACTTCTACTCCTGGATCGATACCGCTCCGCGCCGGTCGCCCCACGAGGTTCAGGCGCGGATCGGGCGGGGCCGGGTGGGCCTGCTCGGCCTCGGCGGCACCGGTACGGCGGTGGCCGCCGGTCTGGTCGCCAGCGGCGTCGGCAGCCTGCACTGCGTCGACTTCGACGTCGTCGACGAGCCGAACCTGACCCGCCAACTGCTCTACACCGAGCGGGACGTCGGCCAGCCGAAGACGAAGGTCGCGGTGGAGCGGCTGCGGGCGATGAACTCCCGGGTGAAGGTGACCGGCGAGGAGCGCCAGGTGCGCTCCGCCGAGGAGCTGGCATCGCTGATGGTCGGCTGCGACGCCTTCGTGCTCTGCGCGGACAAGCCTGTGCAGCTCATCCAGAGCTGGACGAACGAGGCCGCGTTGCGTACCCGCACGCCCTGGTTCATGGCCCTCTACACCGGTCCGATGACCGTCGTCGGCTCGTTCCTGCCGTACCGAACCGGCTGCTACACCTGCATGTGCCGCCGGCAGGACCAGAACGAGTTCTACGCGAACGGCACGCCGCTGATCGAGCTGGAGCGACCGAACGCGGTCATCGCGGCGAGCGCCAACGTCACCGGGCACCTGTGCGCCCTGGAGGTCCTCTATCACCTTGCCGGGCTGCCGCGGCAGGTTGCCGGACGGGTCTTCCACCACAACGTCGCACGCTGGGACCACCAGTACTTCGTGGACGTGCCGCGCGACCCCGACTGCCCCTCCTGCGGGCTTGAGAATCGCTGAGGGCGGGGAGATGACCGGCACGCAGACGGCGCCGGCAGAGCCGGCCGCGACGACCGGCAGCCTCGTCCGGTTCCGCCCGCTTCGGGTCCGGCCGTCCGACGACGACCCCGACACGGTCGTGGTAGGTCGGCCGGACGTCGGCGAGTTCGTGGAGTTGCCGGCGATCGGCGCCCGGGCGGTCGAACTGCTCGACGCCGGGATGTCGATCGGCGCGGCCGAGCACCGGCTCGCCACCGAACACGACGTCGACGTCGACCTCGTGGACCTGGTGGTGGCGCTGCGGGAGGCGGGCATGGTCGCCGAGATCGACGGCCGGCCGGTCATCGACCCGCACCGCCCGCTCCGGCCGCACCTGCCCCGCCTGCAGGCCCGGCACGTCAGCTGGCTCTTCGGCCCCATAGCGAAGCTGGGCTACCTGGCGCTGGTCGCGGCGACCCTGGTCACCGTGGTTCGGCGTCCCGAGCTGCTGCCGTCGTACCGGGACTTCTTCTGGACCGACTACATCGGCCTCGCCGTGCTCGTGAACACCATGCTCTTCTCGGTCACGGTGACGGTTCACGAGCTGAGCCACCTGGTCGCGGCCCGCTCGCTGGGCGCGCCGGCCCGGATCCGGTTCGCGACCCGGCTGCACCACCTGGTGCTGGAGACCGACGTGACGGCGATCTGGTCGGTGCCGCGCCGGTACCGCTACCGGGTCTACCTCAGCGGGCTGCTCTGGGACCTCGCCGTCGTCTGCGGCGCGCTGCTGGTGATCGGGTACGCCCGGCCGCACCCGGTGATCGAAGGGCTGCTGGCCGCCGTCGCGCTGGTGATCCTCATGTCGATGGCGCTGCAACTGCACGTCTACATGCGGACCGACCTCTACTTCGTCCTGCTCGACCTGCTGCGGTGCCGCAACCTGTTCCACGACGGTCTCGCGTACGCCCGGCATCTGCTGCGCCGGTGCGGCCACGCGGCGCTGCCCGGCCGGATGGCGGCGACCGGGGCGGATCCGAGCGCCGAGCTGCCGGCTCACGAGCGCCGCGCGGTGCGGGTCTACTCGGCGGCGGTCGTGCTCGGCAGCCTGGTCGCGCTGGCCAGTTTCATCGGGTTCGGGATCCCGATCCTCCTGCACGGGGCGGTCAAGGCCGGCTCGGCGGTGGTCACCGGTGCGACCGGTGGAAGCCTGCTCGCGGCCGTGGACGGGGCACTCGTCCTGGCGGTCGAGGGCACGTTGCAGGCGATCTTCCTCGGCACGCTCTACCGCCGGCACGCCCGGCGCCGCCGGCGGCCGTCCACCGCCCGCCACGTGCCGCAGGCCGAGCCGATGCCCACCGGCTGACCGACTGGACTGACCCGCCCGGCAGGCTGGCCGGTCCGCCACTGCACCCGGATACCCACGTTGCCGATTTCCCGCCCTCGCCTACTGTCGAGCCTGACACGGCGACCGCGATCAACCCGACGCGGTCGCCCTGATCGGCGCTTCGGAGGGCGAACAGGTGCCAGCGGTGACGTTCCGGCTGCTCGGTCCGGTCGAGGTGCGCGTCGACCACCGGCCGGTACGCGTGGGCGGCCCGCGCAGCCAGGCGATGCTGGCCGCGTTGCTGCTGGAAGCCAACCGCCTGGTACCGGTCTCCCGGCTCGTGGACGCCGCCTGGGGCGACCATCCCCCGGCGAGCGCCGAGGTGCAGGTCCGCAACCGGGTGGCCGCCGCGCGGCGGGCGATGCGCGGGGCCGGACTCGCCGCCGATGCCATCGGCACCCAGGGCTCCGGGTACCTGCTGACGGTCGCCGACGGTCAGCTCGACCTGGACGTCTTCGAGGCACGGGTCCGCCAGTCCGACCGGCACGTCGACCAGGGCAGGCCGGAGGCGGGCGTGGCCAGCCTCCGGGAGGCGCTGGCGCTGTGGCATGGTCCGGCGCTCGACGGCCTGCGTACGCCGGCTCTGACCGCCGCCGCACAACGTCTCGACGAGCGCCGGATGACCGTCGTCGAGCGGTGCCTCGATCTCGAACTGAGCCTCGGCCGGTACGACGAGGTGATCGGCCGGCTGCTGGAACTCGTCGAGGCGTACCCGTGGCGCGAGCCGCTGGTCGGACGGCTCATGCGGGCGCTGTACCTGACCAACCGGCCGGGCGAGGCGCTGGACCGCTTCGACCAGCTTCGCCGCCGGCTGGCCGAGGAACTCGGCGTCGACCCGACGCCGGAGCTGGTACGGCTGCGGGACCTGATCCTCCGCAACGATCCCAGCCTCCGGGTCGTGCCCGAGCCCACGCCCAGAGAACTCCACCAGGAGAGCCTTCACGGTGGTTCGGCGCCGAGGCGGGCGGGCCGGTCGAGCGCTGACGCCGACCGCCAGGCCAGGATCGTGACGACGGAGCGACGTTCTGCGCCTCCCGCTCAAGTGCTGTGGTTCGGGTTGCTCGGTCGGCTGCGAGTGGAACGGGACGGCTCGGCGCTTCCGGCACTGCCACCCCGATCCCGCATCGTGCTCGCCTGCCTGCTGGTGCGGGCCGGCGAGTCCGTTGATCTCGACACCCTGGCGGAGGAGATCTGGGGGATGGATCCGCCTCCAGCGGCCCACACCGAACTGCGCGGACGCGTCGACGCCATCCGGCACCACCTCGGCCCGGCCGGTCGAGACCTGCTGGTGCCCGCCGGGAGTGGCTACGTCATGCATCTGGCGCCGGACCAGCTCGACGCCCAGACCTTCCGACAGCTGACCGACGCCGCCCGGGCCGCTCGGACCGCCGACGATCAGGACCAGGCGTTGTCCCTTCTGGGCCGGGCGTTCGCCCTGCGCCGCGGCGTGGCGCTCGCCGACGTGCGAACCGGACCGCTGCTCAGCTGGTACACGGCGCAACTCGACGCGGAGTTCACGTACGCGGTGGAGGAGCAGGCCGGCCTGCTGTTGCGACTGGATCGGGCGAGCGACGCGGTGCCGCTCCTGCGTCGGCACGTCGCTGCCAATCCAACCAGGGAACGGGCCCACGCCCTGTTGATGAACGGGCTCAGCCAGGCCGGTGACCCGGCCGGCGCGCTGGAGGCGTACGAACGTGCCCGGCTCGCCCTGCGTCAGCAGCTCGGCATTGAACCGGGGCCGGATCTGCGGCAGGCCCACCGCGCGGTGCTGACGCAGGACCGGACGCTGTGGGCACCGAGCAATTCGGCCACCGGCCCGGTGTCGTCGGCGGAACCAGTCCCGGTCCGACCGCGACAGCTGCCGCCCGCGCCCGCCGTACTGGTCGGTCGGGTCCGGGAGCGTGCCGCCCTGCGGCTCGCCGCCGGGGCGTCCCGCACCCGGGCGCGTCCCGCCGTGCTCGCCCTCAACGGTCCCGCTGGCTCCGGGAAGTCGACCCTGGCGGTCTGGCTGGCGCACACGTTCGCCGACCGGTTCCCAGACGGCCAGCTCTACCTGGACCTGCATGGTTCCACCCCGGCGCTCACCCCGCTCACTCCGCTCGCGGCGCTGACCCGATTGTTGACCGGCCTGGGCTTGCCTGCCTCCGCTATCAGTGGGGACCAGGCGGAGGCGGCCGCCCAGTTCCGTTCTCTGTCGGCCAGCCGCAAGGTGATGATCCTGCTCGACAACGCCGTCGACGCGAACCAGGTCGCCCCGCTCCTGCCCGCGTCGGCGGATTGCCTGGTGCTGGTAACCAGCCGGATGATGCTCAACTCGCTGGACGGTGCGGCTCACGTGCCGGTCGGCCCGCTGTCACCCGCGGAGTCCGTGCGGATGCTCTCCGAGCTGATTGGTGCGGAACGGGTGGCGGCAGAGCCGGAGCAGGCCGCCCGACTTGGCCGCTTGTGCGAGCATCTCCCGTTGCCGCTGCGGGTGGTCGGTGCCCGTCTGGCCGCTCACCCGACGCTGCCGCTCCGCCGGCTGGCGGATCGGCTGACCGACGAGCGGAACCGGTTGGACCTGCTGGAACTTCCGCAGATCAGCGTCCGCGCCTGCCTGCGATCCGGGTACCAGCAATTGCAGGAATCCGGAACCCTGGTAGACCAGCTGGCGGCTCAGGCGTTCCGGCTGCTGGCCGAACTGGTCGCGCAGCCGTTCGACGCCGCCGCGGTCTCCGCGCTGTTGGACGTACCTCCGGCTCGGGCCGACGCCGTCGTGGAGCGCCTGGTCGAACTGCAACTGCTGGAGCTACTCGGGTCCGACCGGTATCGACTCCACGACCTGCTGCGTCTCACCGGCCAGGAACTGATCGACGGCGACGAGGCCGGTCACGAGATGCTCGCCGCCGCAGAGCGCGTCGTCGCCTACTACGTTGCGAGCGCCTGGCGGGCGGCCAACATGGTCCGGCCGGGACCGCTCGACCACCGTCCGGTCGAGTCGCCGCACGCCGCACTTTTCGTCGACCCGACGGCTGCCGACCGATGGCTCGAGCGCGAACTTCCCACGCTGCTGGCTGTCGCTCGTCGTCATCCCGACGAGGCCGCACTGGATCTGTTGCGGGCGATCGGCCACTACCTGGCGCCTCGGTCACGGTGGACGGAACTCGGCGAGCTCGCAGCGCTAGCCCGGGACGCCGCGGCCGGCGAGCCTTGGGGCGAGTCGCTGGCGCTGACCTCACTGGGGCTGGCCAGGCACCGACTCGGTAGCCCGGAGGAAGCGTTGGCGCATCTCCGGACCGCACTGGCGATAAGGAAGCGTACCGGTGACCCGCTGCAGGCGACGACGCTGCAGCTCATCGGATTGATTTACTACGAGATCGACCGGCCCGCCGATGCCGTCTCGTGTTTCCTCCAGGCGTACCGCCTGCATCGGGACACGGGTAACGACTTCAATCTGGCAATCAGCCTGCACAACCTCGGCGAGGCGTACGACGTCCTGGGCCGCCCGGCGGCCGCGGAGCGTTTTTCCCGCCGCGCACTGGAAGTCCGGCAGGCGCTCGGGGACCGGTTCCTGGCGATGTCCCGCGTGTCAGTCGGTCGAGCCCTGGTCCGACAGGGCCGGGCTGAGGAAGCCCGCCGGTGGCTGGACCGCGGAATCGCCGAGGCCCGCGAGGTGGGCTACGGCGAGGCGGAATGGCACGGCTTGATCGTCCGGTCCGACGTAGCGGTGCGGCGCGGTGACGCTGAGGCGGCCCTTGCCGACCTACACCGCGCTGGACACCTCGCCGAAGGTCTGGGCCGCCCCTTCCTGTACGGCATCGTGCTCCGGCAGTCCGCTCGAGTGCACCAGATGACCGGGAACGTCGGCCTCGCCGAGTCGAGCCGATCCGCCGCGCGAGAGATCCTGGACAACTGCGTGACCGGCCGCGATCCCGGGATCGAAGGGTTCCTGGCCGACACCGATCCCGGCCGCTGGACGTCCCGTCCTGCTGACCGCCGTCGCCCGGGCCGCGTGGTGGAGAACGGTCTCGACGTCGGCGGCCGCGGCGACAATTCCGACGCCCCCGACCACGCGGATAGCTTCGGTGGCGGGTCCAGGGACGAACTGGGCGCCGGTGATGGCGACCACGGCGGTGAGGACCGGTCTGCGGCGGCGGACGTAGCTGCCCGGGTCAGCACCGTCGGCGTCACGCGGCGGTGACCCAGGCACATCAACCGGGTGCCGCACATCATGGCCACAGTCGAGCTGCACACTATCGATACGTCCGGGAGGGCGACGGCAGCGAGCCTCCGACGTTCCGCTATGCCGGACAGCTGGCCTAGATGACGGGGCCAGCCACCCGACGTCGCCGCCGTCCTGGCGCCGCTCCATGAGAGGTTGGTAACGGACATGGTCGGGACGGCCGTCGGCGGCACTGGACGGGTGACCTCCCGGCCGCGATCTTTGCTCCATCTACGCACGTTGGCCGCCGGACCGACGAAGATCGACCCGGGCACCGGGACGCCTCGCCCTAGCCCCCCCTGATGCGGCGGAGCCGGGTACCGGCCGGGCACGCGCACCGGCCGGTACCCGCTGGCGGTGTCTACGCCTTGTCGGCGGCCGCCGTCGTGGTGCTGAGCATGGCGTTCTTGACCAGCGGGGCGTACCCGCTCGACTGGCCGGTGCGGTTCGGGTGGTACGACTCCCTGATCGGGTCCGACAGGCCGTTGATCCACTCGGTGGAGTCGCAGACGGCGTGTCCGGTGAATGCTGCTCGCGGGTCCACGAACGGGAACGAGTGGGCGACTGCCCGGGCCTTGATGGTCTGGTTCAGCAGATCGGCGGTGTCGTTCAGCGCCGCCTGCTCCCCCGGGCTGATCCGGGACAGCGACTGGCAGTCGCTCTCGTTGAACAGGCGTGGATACCCGACGATCACCACCCGGGCGTACGGTGCCCGCGAGCGGATCTTGTTGTAGAGCGTGTCCAGGGTGCCGGGCAGGGTGTTCCGGATGTAGGAGTTCGCGTTGTCGATGTCACCCCAGCAGGTGTACGGCCACGGCTTGGCGCATTGCGTAATGACGTTGGAGAATCCGGCGTCGTTGCCGCCGACGGTGAGCGTGACGTAGCTGGTCGAGGAGCTGAGGCTGCCGAGCTGGTTGTTGGACACGTCGGCGACCTTCGCGCCAGAGCAGGCGGCGAACGTGAGGCTGGCGCCGATCTGGTTCGCGTCGAGGACCGGGTACGCGTACGGCGAGCGGTAGCAGCTGGTGCCGTCGGAGTAGTACGTGCGGGTGCCGACGCCCGAGGCGTACGAGTCGCCCAGGGCGGTGTAGAGCGGCGCGGCCGCCTGTGCGGGCAGCGCCCACAGCACGGCCGGTGCCAGGCCGGCGAGGACGGCGATCGCGAGTGTGACGAGGCGGCTTCTGCGGCGAGGGACGGGTGCCATGCTTCCTCCTCAGCTGCCCACCGGAAAGCGCATCGACGGACGTCGAATGCTGGTGGTGGTCCAGACTGTCCGCGGCAAGCATTGGCGCGCGCAAGAGATCGAGCGAAAGTTTCCTTCCATCGAACAGTGGGCAGGACGCTACTTGCCGGGAATGCCCGAGCCGTCGCGTCGCCGCGCGCGGACGGCCGGGCGACACGCTCGGACCGCTGATGACCCTGGCACCGACGCGCCGGCGCCCGGACGATCAGATCGCGATGCTTTGATCCGGAGCCGGGACCACCGCCTAGACGAGTAGTTCCGATGTCAGGGGTCGATGTCTGGGTATGAAGAGAGGGCATCCAGGATCATGTTGTGACGCAA